>NZ_JABRWO010000005.1:0-226321 GCF_013618625.1 Bremerella alba
CATTCCGAACACAGCAGTTAAGCACACCCAGCCGATGATAGTGCCCACCAGTGCGAAAGTAGGTATCGCCGGATTCATTTACATTTCAAAGCCCCGCTTGCAAAAGCGGGGCTTTTTTAGTGCCCTTACCCAATGGTAAACTTACGACCTTCATCCTTCTCATCTAAAAGCCTCGGTAGTTCCGGCGGCCAGTGCCGATCACAGCTCCTCTCTGCTTGCCTTCTATTCCCCTACTTTGGTGCTTTGGCCGTGAATTACACTGCCTGCCACGATTTCCGACCTATCCTTGATTCGATTTCCGTAAGGATTTTGTCTTCATTTCAAGGATTCACATCGCATGGCAACGTTTCTCGATTGGCAGATTGCCTCATGCCCTAAGTGTCATCAAGGGCTAGAGTTACGTGGTGATACCGTTGCCTGTACGAATGCTGACTGTGCTGCGGAATTCCCGACCACTGAAGGCGTGCCGATCCTGGTTCGTGAAGACAACAGCATCTTCGACACGCAATCCTTCCTGAAAAAGGAAGACACCTTCTTTCGTTCGATCCCTAAATGGCGCGAATGGATTAGTCACCGGATACCGGACGTCTCCCTGAATATCAATGCGGATAAGAATGCCCAGCAGCTTCTGAATCTACTGAAAAGCCGACCGGGGCGTACGCGTGTTCTGGTTGTTGGCGGTGGTGTTGTCGGAGCTGGCATGGGTAACGCGTTGAAGGATCTCGACATCGAATGGGTCGAAACGGACGTTTCCTGGGGACCCCAAACAAAAGTCATTTGTGATGCCCACGATTTGCCGTTTCGTGATGGCGTCTTCGATGCGGTCATCGTTCAGGCTGTCTTGGAGCATGTCGTCGATCCGACGCGTTGCGTAAATGAGATTCATCGCGTTTTAAAGGATGACGGCGTCGTTTACGCGGATACTCCTTTTATCCAGCAGGTACACGGCCGCCAGTACGACTTCACTCGCTTTACACGTCTAGGGCATCGGCGGTTATTTCGACACTTCGAGGAAATCGACAGCGGGATCAGTTGCGGCCCCGGCGTTGCACTCGCCTGGTCGCTGCGATACTTTCTGCTCAGTTTCTTCTCTTCGCAAAGAATGCGGGGAGCGGTCAGCTTTGCCTCGCGAATTTCCTTCTTCTGGTTGAAGTACTTCGACTACTACCTCGCCAAAAAGAAACAGGCAATGGACGCCGCCTCGGCCTTTTTCTTCTTAGGTCGAAAAAGCCCAACTATTTTGTCGGATCGAGAGCTGCTTTCCGACTACCAAGGCGGGTTTTAGCCTGGGCCGACGGTATCAAACACCTCGATCACCCACCACTCGATGTAGTAAGCGAGTGGGTTTTCGTGCCCAAGCATGAGGATTGGAAGATAAAACCACATTACGTGGTAGAAGCCATCCCAACCGGTCGCCTCACGCAGCCAGAATGCCAGGCCAATAACTGGTCCGCTGCTCAGTACATACACAGCCGGTACTGCGAGAACCAAAACGGTCCACTTCAGCCAAGAAGTAGCGTGCTGATACGATCCATTCATGGGCGGCGAAGCTGTTTTCTTCAAATTTACTCGTTCATCTGACTCAGCATTCGGGAAAGCAATTCCATTGGAAGTCCAACCACATTGGTAAGGCTTCCCTCATCGATTTTCACCCAGCCAGTTCGGTCCTGGATACCAAACGCTCCGGCTTTGCCCTCCCAAAGGCCAGAATCGAGGTAATCTTCAATCTCGTCATCAGAAAGCAGGGCCATCTTTACAGTCGTGCGATCGACATCGACCAATATTTGGTCCTTCGGCCGGCACCATAGACAAATGGCCGACCATACGAAGTGATCCTTCCCACGCAGCGCTCTTAAAATTTCGCGAGCATGATCACGATTTGTGGGTTTACCCAGCGGCTGGCCGTTGAGTTCCGCCAAGGTATCTCCGGCGAGAACAATTCCTTCGTCCAAGCGACACGCAACATCTTCGGCTTTTTCTCGTGCGATCCGTAGAACTGATTCGCGTGGCGCTTCGTCTAGACGAGGAGGGGTTTCCGCATCCGGGCTCGGAGGGATTACCATAACATCGTAACCCGCCTCCCTTAACAGGAGTTGCCGTCGAGGTGACTGACTGGCCAAAATAAGAGATACAGCGAATTTCGCCATCATTGATTTACCGAAAGTGCTAAGTTGGCTCCCTTGGAAGTTCTGTACGAAGATAACCACCTGATCGCCATCATGAAACCGCCAGGCCTTCCGACCATGGGGGTTAGCGAAGGGGAAACCAGCGCGGTCACCCAGGTAAAAGCGTATCTCAAACAAAAGTACGACAAGCCCGGCAACGTCTACCTGGGTGTCGTGAGTCGTCTCGATAGTATGGTTACCGGTGTTTTGCTCTTCGCCAGGACTTCCAAGGCAGCAAAACGTCTCAATGAACAATTTCGAGAGCGAACCACCACCAAGACTTACCGGGCCATCGTCGCTGGTAACGGTATTATAGAAACCGGCCAACTTGCCGATTGGATCCGCAAAGACGAAAAAAATCACCGCATGATCGCATCCCGGCATCAAACGGCCGGAGGCCAAAAGGGTGAACTCCTGATCGAGTCGGTCGAAGCCGTCAAAGCTGGCTACCACCTGACCATCAAACTAATAACGGGTCGCAAGCATCAAATACGCGTTCAACTAGCAAGTCGCCGCGTGCCCATTTTGGGAGACCGAAAGTACGGGAGTTCCATCCCATTTCCGGCAGGCATCGCATTGCATGCCGCAGAGTTGATAATCGAGCATCCCGTAAGTAAACAAAAGCTGACGCTAATCGCACCAATCCCCGCAATTTGGCACAACTTCTTGTGAAATAAAACCTTACAGCGTTCACTAAAGTAAATAAACATGAACAATGTTCCGCTTTTTGGCGAATAATGGTAGGCAAAGCCTCCCCAAAAACGGCAGTCGAAAGTTAAACTAGTAGTGCCTCAAGCCTCTTCAATTGATCTTTCCGGTGCCCAGCTCTCAGACTAAGAAATTTCGAGATTCCGCGCTTGCCAGCGGCCTCGTGACTGCCAAGCAGCTCGAGGACGCCATGAAGACGCTGCGCGAAGGCTCGCTCAAACACGAGTTTTCGGATGAAGAACTTTCCGAATACCTGATCAACTGCAATATGCTCACGCAGTATCAGGCCGATCAGTTGTCGAAAGGGCTTACCAAGTTAACTCTCGGTCCCTATGTCATCACCGACTGGATCGGGCAGGGGGGCATGGGTCAGGTATTCAAGGCCGAGCATAACTTCATGGGACGCGAAGTCGCCATCAAGGTTTTGCCGCAGCAGCGATCGACCCCAGAGTCCATCGGCCGATTCCTCCGCGAAATACGCATGCAGGCCCAGCTGGACCATGCCAACCTCGTTCGCGCTTATGATGCCGGACAGGATGGAAACGTTCACTTTCTAGTAACCGAATATGTCCCAGGAACCGATCTTCGCCGCCTGGTTCGCGCAAAAGGTCACCTCAATCAACATCAAGGGGCAAGCATCATCTCGCAGGCCGCTCGTGGCCTGGCGTATGCCCACGAGAAGAAGCTGATTCACCGCGATGTGAAGCCAGGCAACATTTTGGTCACTCGAGACGGTACCTCGAAGGTTTCCGACCTGGGTTTGGCTGACTTCATGAATGACAATTCCGAAGAATCCAAACTCGGAAAAATCGTTGGGACCATCGATTACCTCGCCCCAGAACAAATTCGCGATCCGCACGATGTCTCTGCCAAATGGGACATTTACTCGTTGGGGTGTACTTTCTATTACGCGTTAACGGGCAAAGTTCCCTTTCCCGGTGGCAATGTAAAAGACAAAGCACGACGACACTGCGAAGAACCACCTCTGCATCCGCATCGTTTCAATCCGAACATCGATCGCGAACTGGTCGAGATCGTCGCCGAAATGATGGAAAAAGATCCGCTTCGCCGTATCGCCTCGGCCAGCGAAGTAGTGGCCCGACTCGAGCCGTGGGCTTCCGACCATCGTGCGTCTGATTTCACCGGTCAGCCGATCAAATCGGCCTGGCAGCCACCACCTCCGGTTTACACAGGTGCGGAATCGGCTCGATTGAACGACACGGAGGCTGGCTCGAACATCTACGAGCTTTCCGAGTCAGGCTCGGGATCAAGTGCCGAGCAAGGAAGCCAATACTCGCAGTCGACCGTCCAGGCTCTCATGACGGATCAAGACACGAAAACGATTCGTGATTCTCGAAAATCGGCTGCGATTCCTCCTCCCATTCCAATCGTCACGCGTTACACGCGTCGGGAGAAGCAACTGATCATGGCGCTCGTCTTCGGCCTGCCGGCCTCGGCCGTGTTTGGGGCTATTGTGGCCTATGTCGCCACCGTTATCAGCCAATAGCGTGCATTAACGTTGGGCCTTTTGGGCCTCTTCTAATTGTTTGGCCAGTTTGCCCTCGATGAGCAAGCTCTTGTCCTGGGTTACCAAGCGTTGCCCTTTCTCGAACAATTCGTCGATTCGATGTTTGATCATCGGATCGAGATGATTCTCCTTCAAGAATTGTCCTTTCGCCGACCGAAGCTCGAATGCCAGTTCATTGACGGTACGTCCTGATTGCAACTCGGCGAGCCATTTCTCGGCATCGTCGAGTTCTCCCAACTCGATCTTCCGTTGCACTCGCTGGGCGAGAATTTGACGGCGGGCCATTGTTTCGACAAGCTGATCCCGCCACCCTTCCACAAAGCCTTCGGCCAACAATCGAGGGCTGTCGTTGGGAATTCGCGCGGTCACCAAAGGTTCGTGTCCGGGCACCACCGGCAGACGGGCCAGCAGGTTGCCACCACTTCGCACGTACAATGCACGAACCGCAGAGTGAGGATCCCTGGAGATCCGTACATTTCCACGGGCATCGGATGCACCAAGCAAGTTGGGGCCAGATGGTTCTTTGGAATAGATTTCGTACCCGGCCAAAGCAGTCGCATCGGTCGATTTATCGACCAGCTTAAGATCGGTCGCGTCGTACGCCGGCTGAACGCCCAAAGCCAAACGCTGCGTACGGACATTTCGCCGGCCTGGCAGGGGCTGGGTGTAACCGGAGATCATAGTTCCCTTGAACTGCAGGCCATCGTTCACATCGCAGCGTACATAGGTCCACGGCATAACCATAATTCCATTACTGGGCACAAGATTGCCTTGGCGATCGTTGCGACGCAAGATCGGCTGCAAGGCCTCGCCCACGCTCATACTGCCAGGCAGTCGGCCTGCATCACTCACTACCGAAGGCCCGAGTACTGGTGGCTTTTTCCAATCGAAATCTTCAACCGGCCAAGAGAAGGTCATTCCGTCGAGCAAACGTCTCTCGCGAGTATGGTTTTCTTCTTCGATCAAGGTCGTCGCCTTGAGAGCCAAGGATACACTGGGCTTCTCGACATCGGTTATTTTTGCGAGGGCAGCGAACTTTTCGTAAATGATCCGCAAGATGGCCGTCGAAAGGAGCGATTGTTGACGGACGGATGAACGATGGACGCTACCCCAAGTCCGCGTGAGAGTATCGAACTCACGAAATGTAATCGTCCAATCGCCGTCCCGCTCGATGGAAATCAATTGGATGCGATCGTAGTCATCGACCTTAAGATCGCGATTTTCTAGACGGCTAACGAAGGACGATGAGGCAAGGTCGCCTGCAAACCACCGCGCAAGCGGCATGGGGGCACGCTGCATGTCGGTCGCCAAGACAGATCCGCTGGTCGCGTAACGTTGATCGTCGAGCGTGTTGACGAAACGTTTGAAAAATGCCGCATCCAAATGACAGTTTTGCAGGGTCTCGATCCAGACCAACGTTCGATATGGAGCGATCTCCCACGGCAAGTGCTCTGCCTGGGCAAACGCCGGCCCCAAGAGCAACACCAGGCATGCTCCTATCAGCCATCGACAAGTTTTCTTAGTTGACGTCATAAGTGGAAAGTCAATTCTTAGCGACATCCCAAGATGGAGCGAGGTCCCAATGTTCCACCTGTTGAAACAATGTCATCGGTTGATAGCCAACGCCTCCGAGCGACCGCCGGTACACAAAATGATCTTGAAGTTGAAAAAGTGGCAGAATCAGTAGGTCATCATGAGCTAGTCGATGCAACGACCAGAACCGCTCGCGAACTTCCTGCCAATTTCTTGATTGCCCCATTTGCCGCAAAGCGAGTTGAAAATATTGTGTCTGATGAACATTGGGAATGTACCTATCAAACATCCGAGGCACATCGACTAGTGGCTCCGCAACTTGAATCTCGACGTACAGCAGATCGACATCGACTTCCGCCGGGTCGGTCACCTCGGGACTGACCGTTTTCAACTCACAAGGCAGCCCCAATCGTTTGAAATACTGCACGATAGCCAGGCAAGTTTGCCGGGAAACTTCGGAATTGGAATGACCAATGACCAGCTTCGAAAGTGGAATTAACGCTTCATTGCTTGCTTCGGCTTCTTCCCGCAATTTAATTTCGGCCAGTTTCTGCAGGGCGATGCTCATCTGCGGTTCGTAGTTACGTGGGGGAATCGATAAATCGTATCCATACGAAACCGGATCGTCCGGACTTACGCCAATGGGAATCGGCGCACTAACCAGGCGGCATCCATCCAATTCCTTTCCACCTAAAAGCCGTGAATGCAAAATTTCTTGGCGATTGATGCCGTACAACAAGCCTCGGCGAAAGTCGCGGTTCTTAAGATAAGGGTTATTCAAATTTGGCACCAAGACATGCATGGTCGGGGCTCGATAGTGATCGACGACCAGATCTTCAGGCGAATCAGCCGACAACCGCGCAGCCGTTGCTGGATCTAACCGATCGACCATGTGCACGTCGCCACTCTCTAAGGCAAGCATGGCATCGAAAGTCGTTTCAAAGGGTAACAGCATGATCTCGCTAGGGGGCCGACTAGAAGACAAACTCATGCTTTCTTCCGGGACAAAACTCTGACCATCTTCCTTAACCTTCAACTGGCGATAAGGACCATTGGGTGGAATAGGGAATTGGGAGACGTCTCCTTTACGCGGAACAAACCCCAGAAGCGATTCCGGCCGCACATGAGGTAATCGCAAGCGAAGGTCAACCTGCCGAATCTCACGGACGGCGATCTTTTCAATCAGCGGCGTCAGACCTGCCAGGATTTCGTCCTTTTGCGAAGCAGGGTCCTGAAACTGGCGTGATAAATCAAAGCCGGTGACAGGCGTCAGGCGATCACGGAGCACGATCGACAATTCGAATCGATCGACTGGACGAATGACAGAACCGAACGGCGATGCATATTCGCCCCCTTCGGGCCCGTACCCGACAATCTCGGTGAGATCACGATACAAAAGTCGTTTATTGCGTCGACCGCTCCACGTCAACGTTCCATGAGGAGGAACGGCTTCTCCGGCGGCTAGTGTGGCGATGCGGACCTGCGGATAACGCCGAACGAGTTCCGCCAGTTGCTCTCTGCCGGAGGGAACGGAAGGATCAATCGCCAATGCCAAGTTGGTCGCTTGCAACGCCTCGCGATAATCTTTCTTTTCGATTTGCTGCTTGGCGCGATCCAGCTGCTGTCGAGATCGACGGGCCAAGTCTGCCTTCCAGCGTTCGATGCTCTCGGCAAACTCCTTGCCATAGACGTTCTCGAACCGCTCGATCAATTTGCGAGCCGATTGCCACTGACGATCATCGATCTCTTTTTGCACCAAACGCAAGCCGACACTTTCTATCGACTTGTCGATCCCCGACTTCTTCGGGAACTTGCGTTTCGCTTCTTCAAGCATGCCTAACGCCTCGTCGAGTGCCCCGGCCTGAAATCTTTCTAAGGCGTTCTGAACCAGCAGTTCTTCCAGAAGTTGCTCGACGCCTGGGTAATTGGAATACTCCGCGTTTAATCGCTGCAAATAGCGAAACGCGAGATCGAATTGCTTATCCTTCAGGTTCTCTTTAGCTTCTTCGAGCAACAATTGCGGGAACGGCTGATACACCGTGACACTCTGCCAGGCGACCCGAAACGTTCTCCCGGGGATATCGACCAGTTCTATTGTTAGCTGCCCACTCCGCTGGGACGATCCGGCACGGAAACCAGCCGCATTGACTGGTTTGATACGCAGTGGCTTGCCGTCCTTCGACGAGGCGACAGTAAGCAGATCGTACGGCTCGCGTTCGACAAGCGGTTTGGTCATCTCGACCGGAATTTGCTGCTCTTCAGTTTGCTCGTCTTTTTGCGCCAACAGAGGAGCATTCATGCCGATAAAAATCATCACCAGCAGAAGCATGATTATCGCAGTAACATTCCTTTGCTTGCATGAACGCATCATTTGGCCAGCCCTTCCAAGGCAATCCCATGCAGCGTGCCATCGTACCCGTGAACCCATAGTTGGCCATCGAAGTACGATAAGCCATCGACGAGTGGCTCTCCGACATCGAATTCCGTCACTAATTCTCCGGTGGCTTCATCAATCAACCACACTTGCCCCTGGGTAAAGGAGAGGGCGAGCATGTTATTCACTGCGACCGGACCACAGGCAATCGTTTGAACTTCAAGAGGACATTTCCAGGCGACCGAGAAATCGTCCCGAATCGCGATCAACCCATCTTCGGTGGTCGCGCAGTAAACACGGCCACTTACGGATTGAGGAGGCAGGACAACATCACCAGAAACAACGATGGGCTCTTGCTCTGCCAGTTCCGGCAATTGAAATAGACGCAACACGTCCTGCTCGGCTTGGTTGCTGACTCCTACAAGCATGAGACCAGCGACCGCCAACTGGCCTGACAATGCCTCGGTCAGCTTGACCTGATCCAGAGCGGTCAGATGGGGCTCTGGACTAGTCTCCACTGCCAGGCGGAAGAGTCGCGAGCGTTGATCGCTCACAATCACTGATGGCGTCGAACCACCGACAACCGCTGGATACGACCAATCAATTGTTTCGCCGAAAGCCAGTTCCGGCTGATAAGGTTGAACATCAGCGGCCCCCGACTTGGCATCAACTACCAGGATTTGCCCAATCTTGGTTGGGACCAAGACGTAATCATTCCATACACGCGGCCGAGTTGACCTGGCAGTCGCCGGAATCTCCCAGGCAACCACACGCGAGACCACTTTGCCGCCACGCGTGCCGACCACCAAGGAACGATTTTCTTCATCAGGGGGAAAGAATACATGGTTGGAGTCATCCAACTTTTCACCGCTACTGAAATGATATGGCTTGGTCGTGACATCCAGCTTGGACTGCGGCTGGTCCAGCACCTGAGCACTCCCCATACCAAGCTTAGGAAGCGGATAAACGGCACCGCGCGAGGTGACCACCAACGGTGCCCCTGCTTCTTTAAGCGTAAACGCCTGACCGACGGTTGGGGTACCGATGGTCGTTTGCCAGATATCTTCCAGCTTGTTGGCCTGAATGCGTTGGGCTTCGATCACAAAACCATCGGCCCCTGCGTTTCGTCGTGCGTGAATAATTTTGTCGCCGCGAATAAGAGGATTGGAAACGAACGTATCCCCATCGTGATCGACCATCTTCCGCACAACCGAACCACGCGAAAGCTGCATCACGTATCGCGTCATACGACGATCACAAACCCATAGATCTCCGCGACTAACCGCAGCATACCCGAGGATCGGTTCAGAACTGTCGGCTTTGGTCGCGGCAACCAGGCGTACCGGCACATCCTTGGCCGCGGTATTGACTTCGTAGACCAGTACCTCACCTCGATCGTTCGTAGCCACTACGCGAGAATCGGCGATGATCGGCGTCACCAGCACTTGACCAGCTTGCCGGACGACATCTTGCGTGAGTTTGGCGCTGCCTCCACTTGCATCGACGCTATAAAGATGCAGAAAGCTATACTCAAGCCCGGCGTTCTCGAAGAGAAACAAATGCCTCAACGTACCGGTTGGTTCGACCGAAATCGTTCCCACTTCGTGCCCAACCGGAATGACCTCGCCACATATCAGATTGTCTGGGGATAGAACATACACATTAGAATGCTCGGCCACCGCATAGACGCCGGCGACCTCTTCCAACATCCCCAGCGGGGCGGAGATCTCTTGCGGTAGTTGAACCGCGGCGATTACTTCTCCTGTCTCGCGGGCGATCTTCCATACCTTCCCACTACGCTCCGCTACGATTACCGAGTTTTCGAACACCTTAGGGCGGAACAAGTGGCTATCAAATTTCTGCCGCCAGAGAACCTCTCCGGTTCGTTGATCGATCGCTAGAAGCTGGTTCTCTCGCGTGTCGATCAGGGCGGCGACCGATCTTTCGTTATCGGTTACCCAAGAGACTGCTTGGGCATTTTCGTCGATGCCCACGTATCGACGCCACAAGAGCTTGCCAGAGTCGACCTCGATCGCATAGGCCGTCCCATCCAGGCGAAAGACTGCCGTCTCGCTACCTGCAGATGCCGGTAAGACAGGCTCGCGTTGTACCAGGGTTACCTCCGACAGCAGTTTCATACCGCTTTCGTCATCGGTGATAGGGGCCGGAAAATTATCCAGCGGAATAACTTGGTCGACTAATTTCGTGGCAGCCTCCGATACGGCTAGGCTCAAGCGTTCGTCGGCGCGAAGTCCCGGATAAGCGTCTACCAGCGATCGTCGCAGTTGATACACTTCCTGAAATTTCCCCTCGGCCGTGCTTAGTTGAATCTTGGCGAGGGTCTCATTTTTGGCTTGATCACGATCGATCTCGCGTCGAACACGGACCAGGCTCATCTCGATCGTTTCGATCCGCGACTGCTGGGCTTCACGAAGCGAGGTAGGAAGGTAGGTTGGGTCGTTGACCAACTCCATCGCTGCACTTGCCAAATCGGACTGACGCTGCTTTTCTTCGACGCTTCCAGACTGTTGAGCACGCGCGGTCAGACCAGAAGCTATCTCTGGAAGAATGGTCGCCAATTCGGGCCGAGCCTGATCAAACGCTGGAGATTCGTCAATCTCTGGCAAATATTCCTGCGTTGTTTGCAGGGCCATTTCCCAGTCGCTACCACCTTCTACCATGTTCCACAGAACGGCCATAGCCAGCCGAACCTCGGCCAGCGGAGTGCTGGGATGATCGGGAAAGCGTCGAATGAACTTGTCGTACTCGGTACCAGCTTGGACGTACGATCCGCTTCGGTAACTTTTCTCAGCAGCCTGAAACATGTCGTCGCCGCTGTCAAATGCAAGCCAGAAATACAGCAAGCCGCCCACCAAGACCAACAGGATGAGACTCCCACCGCCAAACAATAGCAGCGGCGAGTCCCAAGGATTGGCCCGGCTTGTCTTCTTTTTATGGGCCGACGCATTGCCCTTGCTGCCGGTTGCGAAGGGATCGGATTCATCGATTTCGCTAGAAAATCCGTCCACGCCTCCCAGTCCCAGTGGATCGTCCGCGCCAGCATCTTCGTCGCTGGGCATGCCATCCAACGCGACCAGATCATCGGCCTCTGGCTCGACGATTTCTTCCTTGACCGGGGCTGCGTTCACCCACTTTTGCTGTGCTCGACGTCGACTTTCACTGACCGGAGCCGTTTCGGCCGTCACGCCAGAACGCGCTTCCGCGAGTAGCCTTTTCGCCTGGTATTTTGTCAGCCGTTGTCGATCAATTAAGAAACCCACCAATTCTTCGATCGAGACATCTAGTTGCCCACGATTCAATTGTCGACGAATGGCGGCGATTTGATTATCGGCCATATAGTCGTGGGCTTCGATCAGGTCGATGAAATCCGAAATGTTCATCGTGGCTTATTTCTCTGCTAGTGAACGAATCAGTTGGATCTAGGCTGGTTACCGAGTTGTCATAAATCTTCCTCGGTCGACATTAACCGAATTGAATCGACGCCGGCATCCGCTCCTGCATCGAGTGCGGATATCACTTTCTCGTGCCAGGCTTCGACATGGGCAATCACCAAAAGTGTTCGCGGTGGCTGGGCCGGGTTTGATGCT
Source organism: Bremerella alba (assembly GCF_013618625.1). Taxonomy (NCBI): domain Bacteria; kingdom Pseudomonadati; phylum Planctomycetota; class Planctomycetia; order Pirellulales; family Pirellulaceae; genus Bremerella; species Bremerella alba. The sequence goes on from NZ_JABRWO010000005.1 coordinate 11,917, forward strand.
CGAGCTTCGCGGATCTGACGATAAAGCTCTTGCTCGCTCGGTGCTTCCCGTTCCTGGTCCCACGCCGCGCAGCCAACGTAGTAAGTGTTGAATGAATCGATCCGGACCAGAATATTGTCCGGATCATCCTCCGGATCTTCTTGCTGCTGCGAGACCGCACTAGGAGCGTTGTCTTTCGGAGCAGGCACTTCCATCGACTTTTGAACCTGGAACGAGGCCGTTACCATGAAAAAGATCAGCAGCAGGAAGGTCACATCGACCATCGGCGTAAGATCCAGTTCCCCGTCCGCTCCTTCGCGATGCATCGAAAACTTGACGGGCTGTTCCTGAGCAACCACATTTTCAGACTCGCGCGGCTTGGGCTGAGGTTGAACCACATCTTCCGCGGTCAACTCCAAAAACTCTTCTTCATCGTGCGAATCACTCAGACGTGCTGGCTTGGGAATCTCCAACCGCGTATCGCAGTTCGAGCAATACGTTGTCCCGCCAATCATGTCGACACTAGCCGACAGAAGGTCGCTACAGGCAGGACATCGAAATCGGAAAACGCCAGTGCTCACGGTTTTTCCTGCACCCCTAAATAAAGACGTTCGACGGCGTCGACTACACCGCTGCGCGTAGCGGCTAGTGCCACACGTGCGACTTCTCCGGAAGGGACTTTGCCATCGGCTTTAATAAGTAATTGCCGCTTGGGCATTCCATTTCCGGCAGTTCCGGCAAAGCTTTGTTCGATATAGTCGGCGATTTCTTCTTCCTGTCGATTCAGGTCGTTCTCTTCCGCTTTGGCTTCTGGCGTGATTCCGTCGGCCAAATATACAACCGCTCGACCTTCTGCTTCGCTGGCCGTCATCGTGATGACCGCCGAGTCGGTCGAAGAGACCGTCGTGCCGTGCTTCGCTTGCGGCATGTCTGCCGCCGTTTGCTGCTGCAAATTGGAAGTCACGATGAAGAAAATCAATAGCAAGAAAGTAATATCGATCATCGGAGTGATGTCGAGATCCGCTTCCTGCGGCCTTTTGCGGGCCGGCATGATCTCGCCTTCTTCGAGTTCAATCAGTTCGTCAGACATGATCGTCTTTCGCTTGTTATTTCGAAGAACGTACCGGTTGAATTTCTTCCAACTCGCTCATTGCTTCCGTGGCAATCGCTTCTCGTAGACTGCTCATGAAGCGTGTCAGCCCGACAGCGACGAGGTCTTCCATCTTGCGAATTCGGATATTCACACTGTTCAAGCAAAATGTCAGCGGAATCGCGATCACCAGCCCTAACGCAGTCGTAATCAAAGCCAAACTAATATCACTGGCCATCGCTCCCGCATCGACCTTTTCGGCGGCTGCCAGCTTGGCGAAGGCCCCCATCATCCCAGTCACCGTGCCCAACAGTCCCACCATCGGCGCTCCCTTAATCACGGTGTTGACCCAGCTAATGCGATGATCGAGATCCGCTAAGACGTCGCGTTGAAAGCGTTCGACGACGAGCTGCTTGACCTGCGAGTAGCCAATCTCGCGGTTCTCGATGGCCAGGTAAGCAAGTTGGGGCAGGGCACGCGGATCTGATTCGCAGATCTCACTCGCTTCCTCAAAGTCGCCACGTTCGAGCGGTTCTTCCACCGCATCTAGAAACGCGTCCTGCTGGGCTTCGTTGCGAAATCGTTTTTGTGCGACGCGGGCCCAAATCATAGTAACGCAGTACATGCCCCATAAAGCAATCAGGGCTAGTGCTCCGTACATCGACGTCGCGAAGATTTGAGTCAGTCCAGTTATGTCCATATTCAATTCCGCTGATATCGCTTTGGGCTATCTTGTATATCGTTGTAACTGTCGCATGACGTAAAATTCGTAACCATCGGAAGTCGGCCGGATACCGAACACCGTCTTCTGAATCGATTGCAAAGGGCGATCCCCCATGTATTGCTGCTCGACGAAGGCCAGCAAATTTTCTGTATCGGGGGGATAGAACTGCATCGGAATTCGGCCCTGCGATTTGACGCCTGCTCGCTTTAGCAAGTCCAAGTCAGCTTCGCGGAGCGAGCCTGATTTCCAGGTAAAGTAGAGCCGATCTTCCTGCTTGCCAGAGGCTGATCGTTGCTTGGGCGTTCGGGCGGTGAACTGTGATGCGTAATCAATCGTTTGCACACCCCCTCCGGCCGTTCCCAGTTCAATGCCGAAGTGATCGAGTTGCTTGGCGTAGGTCGATAAGTCCGAGCCGGCATACTCGATCTGCCAACGTTCCCATCGAGGCACGATATCCGCGCCGTTTCCTTCTGGACCAAGCGGGCGACTATCGCCTTGCCCGGTTCCTCCATCGGTCGACTGCGAGGTACCGTCAACATTCTCGAGTGCTGCTTGCTGCGATGTTACCGCGTCGGTGACGGCCTCGTAATTCGCCTCAATCTGTGGCTCTAGAACCTCTTCCAGTTCCTCCAGCCCAGGTGCTTCTAAATCTTGGGCGACCCCCATGGCGTGATTGCCGCGGCCAGGCGAAGGCTCGATGATCACTGGAATCGAAACATTGGTTTCCCAGTTCTGTGTCGTCAGATAGATGACGAATAAAACACAGACGCCAGCGCCGACGATAAACAACACGGCCACCAACAATCCCGATACCTGATCGTACGCAGAAACCTTAGCCAGGCTGGCATGAACCGGCTTATGCTTGCTCGCGTTATGAGGTTTGATCGACGCCATGGGCCCTGGCAAGTAACTCGGAAAGGGTAAGGCTCTAACGGAAGTTCAGCTATTCAACGAACCGGGCATCAGGACGGAGCGAGCGATACCACTCTTTCCATTTCTTGATGGCCGATTCACGCTGAGGAGGAGTTGGGTTCATAGGCATCTCAAAGCCATCGATTTTGCGACTAATAAAACGCAAGGTGTCGCGGGCCTGGACAGCAATTCGAGGATCAGGATCAGACAACGCGAAGATCAGATGCGGTACGCTCTCGAAATCCTTCGTGTCGCGAATGGCTCGGATCGCCATCAGTCGCGCAGCGTAACTTCCTTGGCGAAGCTTTCCTCGCACGGCTCGCAACGCGATTTCTCGCTCGGTACCGGCCAAGTTCATATCAAAGGTGACATCCGCATCGACCAGATCATCGAGCGATCCGTCGTCGGCTTTAAGCAGTTCCAGAAACCGATCTGTTTCAGGGACTTCCTTGACGTTGATAACCTTACCGTCACGAAGTTCGGCATCGGCCAAATCCTCAGGCAATCCACGACCACCAGCCAATAAACCGTTGTCGAAAGTTCGCACGTGCTTCTTGATTGTTTCCTGAGTGCCACGGACGAGAAACAAAATGGCGAAGGCAGTCCCCACCGATCCGCCTTCATCGGATGCTTGTACCGCACCGCTGTCGTTTTGTTTCTTTTTGATGTACTCGTACCCGGCAGAGTACCATGTCGGATCAGGATCTGGCCGCCCCAAGTCCAGCTCTTGAAAGGCCTTGAACCGCTCCAATGCGTACAGGAAATAGAACGGCCAGCGTGTGCCGTCCACTTTGGCATTCTGATTCATCCACTGATTGCCAAGCTCTTTGACCGACTGAAGCGCCTTACGATCGACCAGACTGCGTGCCTTGGTCATCGATGCGCGACGTGGGTCTTGCGTGACTTCGATAAACTCTGTCGGAAGATTATCGGTTGCCTTGCTTCGACGATTGCTCAGGTCGATCGCGTCGGCGGACACGTACAAGGAACAAAGACCTGCCGTCGTCAAACTGGGGCGGACATCCGACTGATTGACGCGAGCCTTTCCTCGTGGCGAAACTTTGCCCTGGTAGCCAAATCCTCCGGAAGGATCCTGCACCGACATAATGAAATTGGTCAGATTTGCGATGTTCTCTAGCGGTACTTCAAAACGATTTTCGTGAGCAAGCCATAAGCCCAACGCAGCGTACTGGGTCATGGAGTTGTCGCCCGAGGGATTCTCGGCATAACCATATCCACCATGAGCACGTTGGTTCTTGATGAAGAAGGTAACGAGATTTTGAATCTCGCGGTTGTACTCGAAGGGATCTAGCTCGCACAGAAAGATGAGTGCCAATCCCGCATCGTAAACAACATCGTGTTTGTAGGTGGGTACCTGGCTGGCAAACTTCTTACAAGCGTCGACGGCACTAGTGATCTTGGGATGATCTTTCGGAGTGCCTGACTTCACCAGAGCCAAGGCAATGACGGACTTTCCACCCACTCGAGAATGATTTCCCGAGGCAGCAAGGTACCCATTGGCCGCTTTCACTACCTTCTGGACTTCTGGCGAGTCTGGTGTCAGCGCACTAACAGGCTGAACCAACCCCATTACGAGCCCTAGAGCTACGAAGCGCCACACGAATACCGACCACGTTGGTTTCGTTCGTTGTGACATCCAATTGTTACTCTGTTCCTGAGATGAGTTGCGCGTAGGATCTCCTCCCAAAACCATTTGGCTGAGCGTACCACGTTCAAAACGACGGCTACTAATCAGAAAAGGCGAGAAGGGATGCCACGTGGGGAGATACCCCCTCTTAAGAGTCAACGTAGAGCGTACGTAACTCTTAAGCAGCAATGCTGTTAAAGCTAGAAATGTTGATTAGTCTTGTCAAGCAATTGGACAAATTTCACGCTTACTACGTAGATCGAGGTAGTCGCCAAAGTGCCTGCAAATTCGGGCTAGTGGGGGACCATATCGGGCTCCTGGACGGAATATTAAGAATCACGCCCCAAAGATGAAGTCTTTGCGAACGCCAACCCAGGCGGCATCTGGTGGCCCTCAGAAGACAGCGGAGCCACTCCCCCAGTTGACAACACTTGGCCTGATATCTAGACTTAGCTCCTTCCAAACGAGGTCAGGTAGCTCAGTTGGTAGAGCAATGGACTGAAAATCCATGTGTCGCCGGTTCGATCCCGGCTCTGACCACTTCTCAGCATTTCCTTACGAAATGAAACTGAAACATAAAAAAGGCTCTCGGAATCGATGATTCCAAGAGCCTTTTGCGTTTCTTGCGTTAATCGCAAGTGGTAACAGCCTAATGACTTAGGCCATTTCCTTGAGGTTCTTGAGAGGACGAACCTTGACCTTGGTCGAGGCTGGCTTAGCCGGAACGTCCATCAGTTCACCTGGCTTGAAAGGGTTAGGCACACCCTTCTTTGCGGGGCGAGCTGGAACCTTCTTCTTTTCGATCTTTACGATGCCAGGAATAGCGATCGCACCAGCACCGCTACGACCCAGGGCCTTGCCGATTTCTGAGGACAGCGCGTCCATGACCGCACTGACGTCCTTCTTCGCAATGCCCGTCGATTCTGCGATGTTAGTCAGCAGTTGGGTCTTGGTGAGAGGTTTCTTGACGGTCGCAGCTGCAGCTTTCTTTGCCATGGGGTTTCCCTACTAGAAAGGCTATCCAATGTAAAAATGGGTCACAATAGTCCGATTTACCGAACGCGTCGATTAAAGAAGTTTGCCACGGTTTTTCAAGACAGCCAAACGCCAAAACCCCCTTTTTCCCGGGAAATAGTAAGAAAAAGGCCGGAAAATCACCCTCCAGCCACGGTTTCGAGGAATTTCAAGCCCCACCGGCACCCCTCCCTTGGGGTCAGCCAGCGGTGATTCATCCCGGGTTTTTCGGGGTTTTCTCGTCGTCAGAAGGCACTCAATTCGTCTTTTTGATTGTCACGGGGGGTTAGCAACTATGAAAATATGGCCGGCGAAGCGGCAATTTCTCTGTCCAAGATTGTCAAAACTTGTTTTCCTGGGTGAAACTGGAATAGAGTACTATTGGGCAAAGCCAGAGACGCCACGGCTGGATGGCCGCTGGTCGGTGATTTTCTCCCTTCAACGGAAATGCAGGGCACATTCATGATTCGGAAGCTAAATCCTCTTCTGGCTGGTGGTGCAAGTCGCCCCCGAGTCTTCTTGCATTGTCCGGTGATCGCTCTTTTGATTGTCGGTTGCCTGATGCCATGGGTTGCTCTGGCTCAAGACGAACAGTCCGACTTGGAATCTTCGTTCTTTCTTCCCATTCCTCGAGAATCCAGACTTCGGCTCGAACGCATTGAAGAGGCCGCAAGCGACCAGCGATGGACCGATGCGGCTCAAGAGCTTATCGCCCTGCTGGCAGGAGAAAACTCGGAAGACTTCCTCGTTCCGCTCGACAAAGGCAACGAAACAACATCCAGCAGCGTGAAATCGACCACCCTGCAGCTTGTTCAAAAACTTCCACCAAACGTTTTAGAGGCCTACCAGTTGCTGGTCGGTACTCAGCCCGAAGCGTTGCTTAAGGAAGCTCTGGCCGAAAACGATCAGCGGAAATTGGCTGAAGTCGCTCGGCGATTCCTGTTTACGACCGCCGGCGAGAAAGCTTCGATCATCCTGGCTCGTAAATCGATGGATGCCCGCCAATGGGAAGGAGCTCTTTTGTATTTGCGAAGGCTAGACTACAAACCGCAGCAGTCACGTCGATACCAGGACGAAACCGACTTAATGCGTGCAATCTGTCTGCGGGAAGTAGGCCAAGCTGAGGAAGCAAAAACGATCGTCGCCCGACTTAAGGACGACAAGGCACTCGACCGACTGCTTCCAAGCATGAGAGTCGTTGGCAGCACCTCACCTGAAAAGATTCTCGCACAGCTTGCTCAGGCCGAGTCGAACAACGAGCACCCGCCGTATGCCTGGAAAATGTTCCAAGGCTCGGAGACTCGGACAGCCCCCTCGCGCGGCAGTGAACCCCTGCAAGAGGTGCAGTGGAACGCTCGCATGGCTCAAAGTCGCCAGCAACAAGACGAAATTCGCGGATCGATGCAGCGATTCCAAGACAATCGTGTGCCCGTGTTTCCTGCGATCCACCCCGTGATTGTCTCGAATCAGGTCATTTTTAGAACACCCGCCGGTTTACTGGCAACCGATATCAAAAGTGGCAAAGTCCTCTGGAAGTTTCCTTGGGACAACCTTGATCTCGATTTGTCGGAGCAAGAGTCTGATCTGCTGGGCAATATTTTTCCCGCGTTAGGTCGCGAATTCGAGCGGGCCATCTGGGCGGACGCTCGCTCAGGACATTTGTCTTCCGACGGAAACCGCTTGTTCTACGTTCACGACGACCGACCGCCGGGCGACGACCTGGGATCGCTTCTGGCCAGTGGTGGCCTGCGCAGCTCAGGCGGGCTTTTTTCAGGCCAAGAGAACCACCTTTATTGCTTCGACATTGCTCGCGAAGGGGCTATCCTCTGGCAATTAGGAGGAGCTACTTCCGACGAAGCTCAAGCCAAGAACCAGCTTTCCGAAGCCCGTTTCCTCGGTCCGCCACTTCCTATCGGCAAAGACCTCTTTGTGCTCGCCGGAATCATTGACGAGGTCCGCCTGCTTTGCCTCGACGCCGAGACTGGCCGCGTCAATTGGTCGCAACAGTTGGCCCGTCAAACGAGTTCTAGCCCCAACGAAATACTTGAATCGTTTCTGCAAGCCGCGACTCCTTCACACAAAGGAGGCATCCTGGTTTGTCCTACCAACTCAGGCTCAATTGTCGCGGTCGATCTTTCCAACCAGACGCTGCTGTGGGGGTTTCAATACAAAGAGCCTGACCGTAGTCGTCCCGGCCGGCGCGTTACCAGTCGCGATCAGGGAGGGGACTTCATGGCCCTTGCCGATCGCTGGAACGATGGCACACCTCTGCTGCATCAAGGGAAAGTTCTTGTCACACCCACCGATTCCGACTTCCTCTACTGCTTAGACCTTCTGACCGGCGAAAAGCTGTGGGAACGACCGCGACGCGACAACGTTGCCTTGGCCACCGTCGAAGGCAACCTGGCCTTGATGATCGGCAAGACTTCCGTCAGTGGAGTCGACATCGAAACCGGGGAGACCGCTTGGAAACAAGCCGATACGAATCTGCCAGAACAGTCCTTGCCCAGCGGCTATGGTTTCCGCCTGAATGGAAAGTATTACCTGCCGACGACTAATAACGAGATCATCCCCATTCACCTGGCCGACGGAAAATTGGATACCCCAATCGAAGCGGTCGGCGAACTGGGGAACTTGGTCTGCTACAAAGATTACGTCATCTCTGTCAGCCCGGAATTCGTGACCGCTTACAAACAAATCGATGCACTCCGTCGGGAGGTCACCGATCGACTTGCCAAGGATGACAACGACGCCGAAGCTCTGCGTATGCTCGGCAAGTTGCAGAAGCACGACGGAAACCTGGCAGCGGCACTTGTCTCGCTGCAGCGTTCGATGGATATCGAAGCTATCGAAGAAACTCGCACGCAATTAGTAGGCACAGGCCTTGCCGCGCTCGGCCAAGATTTCTCGAAGTTCCGCGACGTTGTCGAGGAAATGGAGCGGCTGGTAAACACGCTTGACGAAAAGATGGCCTTGGCTCGTCTCACCGCCCGCGGACTGCATGCCGAAGGCAAGCGTGAAGAGGCTCTATCGCGGTACTTTGACTTTCTCGACCTGACCGACGAGTACTTGTCCTCGCAGTCGGTTCCTAACGAACTTCTGATTCGCGACTTTGATCCCGATGTCGAAGTCAGCGCCAATCGCTGGGCACGCGGCAAAATCAGTCAACTTCACGACGCCATGACTGCGGAAGAACAAACACAAGCGGATGAGGCCGTTCAAGAGCGACTCGACATGATTTTGGCCGCCGAAAAGGCGGACAGCAAAGAACTGGCTCGGTTCGTGAACCGTTTCCCTCGATTCCCTGCAGCCACCGAAGCACGGGTTGAATTGGCGAACGTCCTTCTCGACCAAGGCCTCATCTTGCAGGGCGAGAGTATCCTGCGTGGTTTGATGAACGAAGATGTCCCGCCCGAGCAGATGGGTCCACTCGTCTTTAAACTGGCCACAGGCCTCAAGAAGGCCGGCTTGGCGAATGAATCCGCCCAGTGGTTTAAGGAGATCTCCGGCACCTACAGCAACGTGCCGGTCGACGGCAAACGTACCGGTCGCCAGGTAGCAGCGCTCGAAAGCTGGGATCCGGTAGCGGCCGCGATCGTGCGTGAGAAGAGCATCTGGCCTTATTCCGAGGCAACAGCGGACATCGAAGAACGCCCCAGCCAAGGTTTCAGCCGCGTCGACTATCCGATCCGATTGAAAGAATCCAACGACTTGGCCCCAACCGACTATTCGCTGCTGTTAGATAGCGACGCAAATTTGGTGATCGTCCGCGATTCGTTCGGCAGCCCGATCGTGCGGATTCCGTTTACCACACAAAGTGGAAGAAAATTATACCAGCCCCAGATCGGTGCGCTGCACGCTCAACAATTTGGGCACTTGATGCTGTTGTCGCTGGGGAGCGAACTTCAGGCATTCAACATGATGCCCAATTTACCAAGTGAAGACTCGTCGCGGCTGATCTGGAGTGCCGACCTGCAAAATGGCGTCGCGGGTTCAAACCGTCGAACGCGTGAGTTCGACGTGTATACCAAAAAGGCAAACCCCTTCGCCGAGATGCAGCGTACGGCCCGCGACGTAACCACGCACAAGCCAATTGGCCAGTTTTCTGGCAACCACGAGTTGATCTGCTACCAGATCGGCTCACGAATTATTTGCCGCGATCCTATTTCTGGTGGCATTTACTGGGAGCGAGACGGAGTAGAACTCGGCTGCGAATTGGTCGTCACCGATAAGTACGTCATCGCCATACCGGAAGACGAAGAGCACGAACGGGGCGAGTTAGGCACGACAGTCAAAGCGATGGTTCTGTCTGCTGACAATGGCGAATTACTCAATACGGTTGAACTTCCCAGTTCCGATCGCATCTGGACTGTGCGCGATGGGGTTATCGTTTCGTGGCATACCAAAGAGATGGATCAAACCCCAGGGCTTTCCGGCCACGATGCGGCCACTGGCAAGCGTCTGTGGACGTATGACTATGACGCCAATAACGCTACCAAAGGTGTTCTGCTCAGCCGTAAACCATGGCTGGCGACGCTCGACAAGTTAGGCCAACTGCAAATTATCAACATTCCCGATGGCAAGATCGTGCACCAAAAGCAGCTTCCCCGCGATGGTGAAGCGGTTCAGCTGAAAGTGGTCGAGTCAGAGGACCAGTTTCTGCTCGCGGTTTACCGTGACATCAACCCACGGCCTCATTTCCGAAGTATCCCTTACGACAATAGCGAAACGCTTCTGCGAGGGGAAATTTATGCCTTCGATACCGAAACTGGCGAAATGGCCTGGGAAAGTCCGGCCTTGGTGCACGATAACTACCTGTTAGAGGACTTCCAATCGAGCGGCCTGCCGGTGATCGCTTTGGTGGCCCGATTGCACCGTCCTGATGCACGGACACCGCAGATGAATTCGGCGTTGGAAGTTTTGCTGCTGGACAAGCGTGACGGACGTGTCCTCTTCCGCCGAGAATTCAGCGAATTGAGTGTTACTTTTTCCTTATCAGGCGATCCGAGCGACAAGACCATCCTGCTTCAACTGGCAGCCTTGGAAGTAAATCTGAAATTTGACCCAGACCAACCCCCAGTTCCGGCCCCACCGGCAGCAACAGAAATCGATTTTTCTTACCCCCCACCTTCAGACAAGGTATCTCCCTAGGGCTTGGTGTAAGCCGTGGGACTGCCGCTATTCAAGTTGTGAAATCGCGCATAACAAGTTACGATAAACGAGGTAAGGTTTAGCGGATTGGCTAACCATTCCGGTGATCGAAACTTTACGTGCTCTTCCCTGATTTTCTTATAAAACAGAAAGATCCTGGATGTCCGAATCAGAGTTCGCCGCATCGGCGATCGAGAAAATATCTGTCGCGCGTGCGCGAATCCTTGATCAACTTGGCCAAGTCATCGTTGGTCAATCTGAAGTTATTGAAGAACTGCTCATCTGCTTGATGAGTCGAGGCCACTGCCTTTTGGAGGGTGCTCCTGGTTTGGCCAAGACCCTCATGATCAGCACGTTGTCTCAAGTACTCGAGTTGAGCTTCAGCCGCATTCAGTTCACCCCTGACCTGATGCCGGCCGATATCACCGGTACCGAGATCATTGAAGAAAACAGATCGACCGGTGCCCGCGAGTTCCGTTTCTTACAGGGGCCGCTCTTTTCGCATGTCATCTTGGCGGACGAAATCAACCGTACCCCACCCAAGACACAAGCCGCGTTGCTGGAAGCCATGCAGGAACGCACCGTGACGGTAGGCCGGGTACGTCACGAGCTGGCCGACCCGTTCTTCGTGCTGGCCACGCAAAACCCAATTGAACAAGAGGGGACCTACCCGCTGCCGGAAGCGCAGCAGGACCGCTTCATGTTCAAGGTCTTTGTGAAGTACCCCAGCTTTGACGACGAATTTGAAATCGCCCGCCGCACAACGGCCAAACAGACCGTCAAACTCGAGCCTGTTCTTACTGCAGAAGAGTTAATTGAGCTCCAAAGCCTGGTGCGTGATGTGCCCGCTTCCGATCACGTTCTTCGTTACGCGATCACCCTGGTTCGCCAGACACGCGTTGGCGAGCCTGGCATTCCCGAGTTCGTTTCCGAGATGCTTTCCTGGGGCGCAGGCCCGCGCAGTGTTCAATTTCTTATTCTCGGCGGAAAAGCTCGGGCTTTGCTGCACGGTCGCACGCACGTCACCACCGACGACATCCAGGCACTTGCCAAGCCTGTGTTGCGGCATCGTATCGTGCTGAATTACGGTGCGGAAAGCGAAGGAGTTACGGCCGACGACGTGATCGAACGGATTCTGCAGGAAACGCCCGCCAAAGAGGATCAGCTAACCAGCGATGCCCGATTCCAAAAAATATTTGCATCCTGAGACGCTCGGGCAGATTTCCAAACTGGAACTCAGGGCCCGACATGTCGTGGAAGGATTTCTCTCCGGTACTCATCGCAGCCCTTACTTCGGGCAGTCGATCGAGTTTCTTCAGCATCGCGAATATGCGAGCGGGGACGACCTGCGCCATATCGACTGGAAAGTTCTCGGCAAACACGACAAATACGTCATCAAGCAGTACGAGGAATACACCAATCTTCGCTGTATGTTGATGGTCGATGCCTCGGCGAGCATGAGCTACGGCACGGGCCCGATGAACAAGTACGACTACGCCTGCACCATTGCCGCGTCGCTGGCGTACCTCATTCTGAAACAGCAAGATGCCGTGGGCTGTGCCGTATTCGACGATTCGATTCGGTATCGCGTACCGGTGCTCAGTAAACGCACGCATCTCAACACAGTGGTCGAAGCATTGGCCAACCAGTCGCCACGCGATAAGACCGACATGCAGACCATTTGCAAACAATTTGCCGAAGGCTACACCAGCCGTGGTTTGGTGATTGTGATTTCCGACCTGTTCGGCGATGTTGCCGCCACGGCCAAGGGGCTTCGCATTTTGCGACAGCGCGGACACGATGTCATGGTCTTCCACGTGATGGACGACGACGAACTCGACTTCCCCTTCAGTGGTTCCACCCGTTTCGAGGGGCTAGAACTACCCGATCATCTGACGTGTAACCCCCGCGCCCTTCGCGAGGGGTATTTGGAAGCGGTCAACGAGTTCACCGCGTCGATGCGTCGGGAATGCACCAAGAACACCATCGATTATGCCCTGGTTCGTACGCGGGATTCCCTGGCGACGGTCCTGACGACGTACCTTTCCAATCGACTGGGAATGCACCACCGCAATTAAGCAAGTCTGAGGCCTAATGCTTTTTGTCTATCCAGCCCTGGCTTGGGCGTTTGCCCTTGTATCGCTCCCGGTGTTGATCCACCTGATCAACATGATGCGGCACCGGCGTGTCAAATGGGCGGCTATGGACTTTCTGCTTCAAAGCCATCGGCGGATGAAGCACTGGGTCATGCTCCGCCAGATTTTGCTGCTGCTCACCCGGATGGCCGCGATCGCGCTGATTGTCGCCATGCTGGCTGGCCTGATCACAACGCAAAGCTGGTCAAACATGATCGGCGACCGCGTGACTCACCACCTAATCCTGATGGACGACACCTTTTCGATGCGGGAACGCCTGGGTGGCGACACGGCCTTTGAGTCGGCCACCAAGACGACCAACCGCATCATCGAGAACCTGGCCAATCAAGATCGCCCACAGCGGATTTCCGTGGTCTTTTATTCCGATCTTCTCCGTGGCGATGCCGACGCAAAGGCCTTGAATCTGGAAACCCGCATGCGGGTCGATATGGATTCCACCAGCATCACCAAACTTCAAGAGCTGTTGGCCAACACATCGCCGACCGAGCAAACCATTCCCCTGGCTGAGGTGCTGCAACATGGCAGCGAGATCGTCAGCGAATTCGATCAATCGGAAGTCGCTCAGGTTTATATAGTTTCCGACTTTCGCGAGAAAGATTGGGGGTCGGAAGCAGCCCTGCGTGATCCTCTGTCACGCATCGAGCAGCGATCGATCGAACTCAACTGGATCAACTGTGCCCGGCTTCCTCAAGACAACCTGGCTATCACCGACGTGTCGATCGGCAGCGGCACCGTCGTCGCTGGCATCCCGACCATTGTTAAGGTTTCCGTCCGCAATTTCGGCCAGCAGACCGCTGTCGATGTTCCGGTCAATATCGAACTCTTCGGTGCAAGCGCCGGCACGGTCGACATATCGAGCGCTGGCAATGATCTCGAGCGTCTGTACGATCAGCTACCAATCACCTTCGACGAGATCCCCCCCGGCGAACAGGTCACTCGGCAAACGCAAATCATCTTTCCCGCCCAGGGCTCGCATGTACTCTCGTTCCGCCTGCCGGAAGATCCCCTCCCGCTGGATAACCTGCGTTTTGCGACCTCGGAAGTCCAGTCAAACATCCCCGTGCTGATCGTCGATGGCGATCCGAAATTGACCAATGCGTTTTACTTGCAATCGGTCTTCAATCCGGGTCCTAACGTCTCGACCGGCGTCAGCCCGACCACGACCAGCAGCAGCTTTTTGACGTCGGCCGAACTAAAGGACCTTGCGAAGTTCGAGACTATCTTCATCATCGATCCGCCTATTTTGGACGAGCGCATAATCACAACGCTCAAGCAGTATGTGGAATCAGGCGGAGGGATCGTCTGGTACTGCGGCCCCGGCACAAACGAACTAGGGCTCGCTGAACTGGCTAAGGCCAATCTGTTACCAGGCAGCGTTCAAGCGCCTGTCGAGCTGTCGCAGAGTACGCCGGATGGTCCCCCCGATTTCGATCCCGGCGACAATCCTGTTTTCAAAGTCTTCGCAGGCGAAAAGAACCCCTTCCTGCGGCGACTGGTGGTCAGCAACTACTTTCCAGTGGTGCCTGAATTCGCCACCGAGAAACCTGAGAACGTGCGTGTCCTTGGCAGCCTGAGAAATGGCGACCCGCTAGTGCTGGAACATGGGTTGGGCAAAGGAAAGGTGATCACCTTCCTCACTTCACTTGGTCCGCAGTGGAACAGCTGGGCTACGAACCCGAGCTTTATCGTGGCGATTTTGGAACTGCGTAACTATGCCAGTAGCGCGAAGGACAGCCAGTCGACTTTCCCTGTCGGCTCGCCGATTTCCGTGATGGGCCCGACGTCCGAGTATCGCCCAGACGTTCAGTTCTATAGCCCCGGTGCGACTAGGCTTCCGACCGATCGTAGCGAACGTCTGCAAATGCAACCGGTCGCTGGCACGCTTGATGGCAGCGCGGAACTGGGGGGCGTCGATTCGGTCACCGGACGTTTCCTCACCGGCCAGTCTGGCGTGTACGAAGCTTGGCTTACGAAGCTGGATGGATCAAACGAAGTGCGGCGTTACTCGTTAGTCCCTGAGATGACCGAGAGCGACCTGCTGAGCATGAATGAGACGAATCTTCGCCAGTTGTATCCCTCGACCGCGTTCAACTACTTTGCCGCCGATGCGTGGCAATACGATAACGCGGCCCAACAGGGCACCAATTGGCAAACCATCTTGCTGGCGCTGGTCATTGGGGCGCTACTACTGGAACAAATCCTGGCCTATTACGCGAGCTACCACCCGGCGGCTCCAGGAGCATCTGCCGCGTGAATCAGGCCGCAACTAATACCGTCACCGCTTATCAATTCAGCCGACTATCCGAGCTGCCATATTGGTCGCAATGGGCTGCCCTGGTCGCGATCGTGGCGGCGATTGTCACCTTCGTCTGGTGGTGGTCTCGCCGTGATACACATGCGTTACCGTCGTTAAGCCGGATGGTCCTATTTGGCCTCCGCACGGCTGCACTGCTCGGGCTGTTGTTTTTCTTCTTCAATCTCGAAAAGAAAACGCAGCGTGAAGTCCGCGAGAACTCGCGTGTCGCGGTGATAGTCGATACCAGTCAAAGCATGGGCCTAGCCGACGCGACCCCTGGCACCGGGACCGATACAACATCTCGGGCCGATCAGGCCATCGCGCTCATGTCGCAAAGCGAACTGTTAACGCAGCTACGCGATGATCATGACGTAAGCGTGATGACCTTCGACGATTCGTCACCTCCGAGAAACGTTGCGTTCTTCCCCCGCACTGGCCGAAACCAAGTTGAACTGGAACAACAGCACTCGGCCACCTTCGATCAGCAATGGTCGCAAATGACCTGGATCACCTGGACCGGAATCGGCTTGGCTATCCTGGGACTGATTACGCTCGTAACGGCCGGCCTGACCGCAGCATCGAAAGCCGCTGCCCCACTCAACTTTGTCAGTGCGATCTGCCTGTTGACGGCTGTTTTACTCGTCGCGTTTGGTGACCTTAAAAACGACGAAGTACGCCCCTGGGATATCGTCCTGGGCGAACCAGAGCCACAAACCGAATCTACCGACAACGCCACACCGGTCGACCCCAGTGAGCAAGACACCACCGAAGACATCGATGTCGATTGGGCCAAGTCGCTGCAACCGACCGGCTTGGAAACCCGCATCGGCGATGCTGTGATTCAGCTCGTTAATCAGGAACGCGGCGGACCGTTTGCTGGTGTTTTGATGGTCACCGACGGGGCCAACAACGAAGGCACCGCTCCGATCGAAGCAGCACGCATGGCCCGAGAAATTGGGGCACGCATCGTGACCGTTGGACTCGGTTCCGATCAACAACCGCAAAGCGTCCGCATTGTCGACCTGGAAGCCCCGGCCAAAGCCTACCCCGGCGATCAGTTCCAACTCCGCGGCTACATCCAAGGCTTCGGCATGCCCAACAAGTCGGTCACGCTTCAGGTGGCCTCCGGCGTGATGGACGATAATGGCCAGTTCCAAGAAGAAGCCATCGACATGGTCTCGCAGCCGATCCAACTGGGCCAGGATGGCGAAGTGATTCCGGTCGATTTCCAAATCACGCCTGAGAACATCGGTACCCGAGCCTACCAATTACGGATCGTTTCGACCTCGGAAACCGACATCGACCAGTCCGACAACCAGAAAGTGGTCAAGGTCCAGATCGTTCAGCAACGCAATCGTGTACTGCTGCTGGCCGGCGGTCCCACGCGTGAATATCGCTTCCTCCGCAATCAGCTTTTCCGCGACAAAGATGTCGAGTTGCATGTCCTGCTACAAACCGGAGAGCAGGGGATCTCGCAGGAATCGGATGAACTGTTGTTTGCGTTCCCGGACGATCCGACCGATCTGTTTGAGAACTACGACTGTATCATCGCCTTCGACCCTGATTGGTCGAAACTATCGCTCGAACAGATCCAACTACTTGAACGCTGGGTGGGTGAAAAGGCCGGCGGGCTGATCGTCGTGGCCGGTCCGATCTATACGCCTGAGTGGGCCAGTTTGCGGCGCGGTAACGATGCCGTCGACATCATAAAGGATCTGCACCCAGTCACTTTCTTCAGCCGCGGCACATCGATCGGGCTGGGACGCTTCGGCTCAGAGACACCTCGTAAAATTTTGCTGACGCCGGAAGGACAGAAGGCCGAAGCATTGCGAGTCGATAGTTCTGCCGATGTTAGCAGCCGCATCTGGCAACAATTCCCCGGCGTGTACGGTTACTTTACCGTCAGCGGGGTCAAACCAGGGGCATCGGTCTGGGCCGAAATCGACGCACCAGGAGGGTTAGGCGACAACAAATCGCCCGTCTATATGGCTTCGCACTTTTACGGTGCGGGGCGTGTAATCTTCCTGGGCAGTGGCGAAATGTGGCGAATCCGTTCAATGGACGTCGGTTATTTCGAAGCGTTCTATACCAAGCTGATCCGCTATGCTTCGCAGGGGCGACTTGCTCGCGACTCAAGCCGCGGCCTGCTGCTAGTCAGTGCCGAGCGTGTCTCTTTGGGTGAAACGGTCGAAGTTCGTGCATTCCTTACCGATTCGCAGCACAATCCACTTTCCGATCCGCAAATCGAAGCCAGCCTCATCTTGCCCGATGGATCAGAACAATCATTGATCCTCCGCCAACTGCCGGAGTTTGAACAAGGACAATACGCCGGTCAATTTACACCCTTGCAAGACGGCGAGTACCGTATCGAGGTCTTACTGCCAGGCGGGGGCGAAGATGGCTGGCTGACGCGTGAAGTAAGGGCCCGGATTCCCGATCGTGAAATCGCCAACCCGCGTCGCGATGATGCCGTCCTTACGGCGCTCTCCAGCGAAACGGGCGGCAAGTCGATTGTCGGCATTACTGATCTGATGAAGAGCGATAACCTTCCTTCATACATCGGCCCCGAAGTCCTACCCCCACGTGATATGTACACGGCACTTCCCGATTTGATCGACCGCAGTTTCCAGGAAATCCTGAGAGGCTGGCTGTTGGCATTCATCGTTTTGGCTCTGAGTGTGGAATGGATTCAACGGAGGTTTGCAAAACTGGCATGAGCACTCCGCGCGAGCCACTTCCCGATTCAATTGTCGAATTGCTTTCCACCTTGCGTGGCCGCATTCGACGGTACGTTATCATTGAAGGTATAACTGCCATCGTCGCTTGGCTGGGCATCGTCTTCTGGGTCGGTCTGGGCCTTGACTACTTGCCGGTTACCTTCGGGGCCAGCGAAATGCCGGTTGAAGCCCGCACCGTATTGCTGGCGATCGCCGGCATGGGCACGCTGTGGATAGCCTATCAATACATCTTCCGCCGTCTGGCGGTCAACATGCCCGATCACAGCCTGGCCCTGCTGATCGAACGCCGATTTCCACAGTTCGGCGAAAGCCTGCTAACCACCGTCGAAGCCTCTCAGTCGCAGAGTGTCGCCGACGCGCACGAGCAAGAGATGCTCGCGCAAACACGCCGTGATGCGTTGGCATCGTTGCCCGAAGCGAAGCTTGCCGATCTTTTCGATCCGACCCCGTTGTGGCGAAAAGGAACAGCCGCAGTCGGTGCGTTGTTGAGCGTGGCACTGTTCGCACTGATTGCGTTTCCAGCATTTCAAATTTGGATGAGCCGTCTGGCCTTGAGCGAGGAAACCTGGCCGCGGCTTGCCCGGATCGAGGTCGTGGGCCTAGAGATCCTCCAACGAAACGATAGCAGCGATTCGGAAGGATCGACCACCGTCGTGGTACCGTTCACGGACAAGACGGTCAAAATCGCGCGCGGCAGCTCGGTCCGATTGTTGGTCGCCGCCGATACAGCTGCTTCCTACACACCACGTTACTGCACGCTCGTTTACCGCACGGCAGATGGCATCTCCGATTCGGTCCGGATGCAGCGTGTTGGCAATTCCAGTGAAGAAGGGCAACTCCCCTTTGTCTTCGATCGCAAGCCGTTTACCGGGATGACCACATCACTAGAGTTCGACGTCATTGGCTACGACCACAAGCTGGCCGACTACCGGATTGAAGTCGTCGATCGTCCCTTTATTACCAGCAGCGAAGTCGACGCTGTGCTGCCCGATTACACCGGTCTCTTGCCCCGCAAGGAAGTCGTTTCAGGGGCCACCCAGTTACCGGTCGGCTCGCAAGTCACGTTGAACATGACCACCAGCAAGCCGGTTGTATCGGCGACCCTTTTAGATCTCTCCACGCAAGAGTCCCAAGAGCTGACCTTCGATCCGCCGGTGACCACGATTCGCCAAGAGTATGCCAGTATCTCACGCGATCTGCCCCTGGAAATATCGCTGCTAGATATTGACGGTGTGTCTAACGATATTCCTTACCGCTTGAAGATTGCCGCCGTGCCTGACTCGCCGCCGGCCGTTGAAATGCGTCCGGTCGGCATCGGCTCGGCAATTACTCAGAACGCTCAGATTCGGCTCGAAGGACGCATTCAAGACGACTTCGGCGTCGATCGCTCGTGGGTTGAAATTCAGGTGATCGGGGGAGCCAAAATGGAGCTTCCCATCACCACCGACGCTGACGGGGCTTTCACCACCACCATCGACCTGAAGAACCAGCAGACGCCCGACGGCATTTTGCGGGTCATCCCGGACGACAAACTGACCATCGCGGTCTTCGCCCAGGATAAATGCGATCTGGACGGGGAAGGCAACATCGGAACGGCCGACCGACTGCAACTAGATGTCGTCACGGCCGACAAATTACTTTCCCTGCTCGAAGGCCGCGAACTCGATCTGCGGCGTCGTTTCGAGCAAATCCGCGACGAGACCATGCGTCTCCGCGAAGAATTCGCTCGAATTCAGATCGACGCCAAACGGTTTGCCCTCGGGGCGGAGCAATTCGCCGCCTCAGAAAGCCCCCCTCAAGAGGGCCAGGAACCGGCTAATCCTCAAGAATTATTCCGAAAGGCACTCGATCTGCAGAGATTACGCATCCAACGGGCCATGCAGGCCAGTAAGAAGGCCGACGGAGAACTCGTCGGAATTCGAGTCGGTTTCGAAGAAATCAGGGTCGAACTCACGTCTAACCGGATGGATACGACCGCTCGCAAGGAACGACTCGAGAAAATGATCATCGAGCCGATTGCCCAGCTGTCAGATCCCATGCATGCTCAATTACAGAGCACTACGCAACAATTGGAGGCACTCTACGATCAGCCCGAACCATTTATGCCGGTCGTAGAGGTTGCCCTAGAGCAAACCGACGCAATCATTCTCGAAATGGAACGTATCCTAGAGAAGATGTTTGATTTGGAGAACTTCAACGAACTTATGGAAAAGATGCGTCTACTGATCGACGCACAGACAGATCTTCGCGAAGAAACGGAAGATTTGCGGAAGAAGCAGATCCTGGATCTGCTAAAGTAAACGTCCTCAGGTGGTCAACATGTGACCACCCCTTTTCTGATTCTTACGGAGAACATCATGCCTAAAAGTCCTTCGATACGAAGTGCGCTGTACGGACTGCGAGGGCTGATTCTCTTTACTTGCTTGGTGGCCACTGCTGGCCTTCTTTACGCTCAAGCTCCTGAGGTCGCCACCGGAGGCGACTTGGCCGAACGTCAAAAACAACTGGGAACCAACTTCGAGGTTCTCGAAAAGCTGATGCTCAAGATGGCCGATATCGACGAGGCCAATAATCCTCAAAGGGCTACTCTGCTGCGCGAAGCCGTTCGCAACAGCCGCAACCTGCGTGTGTTGTCGCGTATGGAAGAAACGACCGGCACGCTCAACGAGGGACAACTCAAACGCGCCACCGATCAACAGTCTCTGATCGAGAACGATCTCCGCACGCTGCTAAAGTTGCTGCAAAGCGAAAACCGTGACGAACAAATCAAAGACGAAGAAGCCCGGATCAAGTCGTACATCAAATCCGCCCAGAAGCTTTTGAATCGTCAGCGTAGCATCCAAGGCCGGACGGAAGGTGGCGCGTCGACCAAACCCCTCTCCGACGAACAAGCCCGCCTGGCAGACGATGCGAAATCCCTTTCCGATGACATCGCCGAACAGGAAGAAGGGGGACGCCCCACTGACGCATCCCAGGAAGCGGATGCCGAGTCTCAGAACGGTAAGTCCGGCGAATCAGAAGACCAAGAGGGCAAGTCAGAAGAATCCAAAGAGGGTGAGCCCTCTGAAGGCCAGGAAGGTGAAGACAAGCCTGGCGACATGAACTCATCTGGCGATGATCCCCAAGACGGGCAAAGTAAAAATGGCCAAAGCAAAGAGGGCCAATCGAAGGAAGGTCAGTCAAAAGAGGGTGAGTCCCAAGAAGGCCAATCTTCGGAATCCGAAGGGGAGCCCAAGGATGGAGAATCGTCCGACCAAGAAAAGAAAGAAGGCGATTCCGAGAAGGAGGACTCTGAGAAAGAGGACTCCGAAATGAAGGACGGGAAATCAGAAAAGTCAGACGGCCAGAAGGGTGAATCCCCCATGGAAGGCCAATCGCAGGAAAACCAAGAGGGCAAGTCAGGCGAGAAAAGCCAGCAAGGACAACAGGGGCAACCCAGCCAGCAACAAGGGCAGCAGGGCCAACCAGGCGAGCAGTCGCAACAAGATCAACAGCAGCAACAAGAGTTCTCGCCCCGCAAGCGTATTGAAGAAGCTCAGCGACGGATGCAAGAGGCTCAAAAGAAGCTGGATGACGCTGACAAAGAGGGTGCCGTTCAAGAACAACAGGCAGCCCGCGATGAGTTAGCCCAAGCAATCGCCGAGTTGGAAGAGATACTGCGACAGCTTCGTGAAGAGGAAATCGAACGCGTCCTGGCGCGTCTGGAAGCACGCTTCATGAAGTTGCTCGAAATGCAACTTCGCGTGAACGACGATACCGAACGACTCTCGCAAATTCCACTCGACCAACGAGGCTCTGCCGAAGACGCTGAGGCCGGCAAGCTGAGCTTCTCGGAGAAGCAAATCATGGTCGAAGCTGACAAGTGCCTGGAACTTCTTAAAGAAGAAGGTTCCTCGATCGCTTTTCCCGAATCGATGATGATGGTTCGCGAAGACATGCAGGAAGTTGCCAATCGGCTGGGACAAGCCAAGCTCGACAGTTTGACCATCACCATTGAAGAAGACATCGTCACCGGTCTCGAGGAACTTCTCGAGGCCCTCAAGCAAGCTCAGAAGGATCAGGAAGAACGCAAACAACAACAACAACAGCAGCAACAGCAGCAACAGGGTGAAGAGCCGCTTGTTGACAAGATTGCCGAGCTTCGGCTGATCAAGTCGATGCAAGTTCGCGTCAATCAACGAACCAATCGATACGCTCAAATGCTGGACGATGCCGACGACGAGGTCGGTCAGGCGACCAGCGACGACTTGAAGAATCTGTTGCGAGATTTGGCCGAACGCCAAAGCCGCATTTATGACATTACTCGGGACAATGTTCAGGGGAAGAACCAATGAGTTTTCGCCGAATTGCCTGCTGCGTTTGCAGCATCGTCGCTCTCGGGGGACTTCACGTTTCCGCAGGATTTGCCCACGCGGAATCGGGTCTCGCCGTCGCCGACCATTGGACACCTCCCACGCGACAACAATTGGCCGAAGATCTCACGGCCTGGAGCCAGATCACCAACGCCCCTTCCACCACCAAGCAGAAGCTGCTGACCCTTTGGATGGAAGACAGCAACACCACGCTGAGCCTGCGAGAGCTACTCGATCAATCGCTGGAAATCAGCTCTGAAGGTATTTGGCAGCAGCTCCAAGCGTTCCAAGAGACGGGCGTGTATCAAGGGCCGATCGAGCTCGATCCCAGCGACCCCGATGCCTGGCCGCCCGGTTTTCTCGTACATCATGCGAAATTCGTTTACGGGAAGTGGCTCGCCGAACAAGGCTTCTACGATGAAGCATTGAATGAACTGAGCGAGCCGACTCCCGATCAGGTGGTCGACCCGGCGGCTCTCTTGTTCTTTGAAGCGGCCTGTCAGCACTACCTGCTGCAAAAAGAAGAGTGTGTTGGCACGCTGAAGCAGCTACTGGCCCGTTCCGAAGGACTTCCGGCTCGTTACCTCGCTTTGTCTCAGATGATGCTTAAGGATATCGAACCGCTTGAGACCGACTCGCTCGATGAAGTTGCCCGACTGATGCGCGACATCGAACGCCGTCTCGATCTCGGCCGCGCCGGTAAGAAAGTCCGCCAGACCGAAGAAGATGTCGTCGCCAAGCTTGACAAGATGATCGAAGACCTGGAAAAGCAGCGTCAACAGCAGCAGCAACAACAACAGCAAGCCCAGGGTAGCGGGCAAGGCTCGCAGCCGCAGCAAGACAGCAAGCCGGGCACCGAAAGTGGCCCTGGCAATGTCGATCCCAAAGACATGAAGAACAAAGGAGAGTGGGGAAACCTGCCTCCTAAAGAGCGTCAGGAAGCGTTGCAGCAGATCTCCAACGAGTACCCTTCGCACTACCGCCGGGCCATTGAAGAATACTTCCGCAAGATTGCTCGCGACCCATCCTCGGCCAACAACTAACCACCCCCGACCTTTGTCGCTCTGAGACATGACGCCTCATGAAGACGTTTTCCCTAATCATGCTATCGCTGCTCGCCGCTCCCCCTGCGGTCGAGGTCCAGCAATTGGACGGATCTACCACCAATGGCGCTCTTGTCGAGTTGTCTAATGACTCGCTGGAAATTCAGCTAGCCGATGGCAAGTCGTCCGTGTTACCCTCCAAAGAAATCATAAGCGTCCGTCCGCTCTCGCAGAACGACGCAACCACGGCTCCATCGGTTAGCAAAGAGTTGATTTTCGCCGGTGGTTCGCGATTGTTTTTAGCCGACATGCTGGTCTCGTCTCGCAATGCCGAACTCATGCTGACCGCGGGAGCACGCGTCGAAATCGGTAGAAGCGCGTTGAAAGGGGTCCGGATCTTGACTGCCGATTCGCAGTCTGCCGACCCCGAGGATGACCCTCTACACCAAAAGTGGCATGAACTTGCCCAACAGCATACCGGAGGGGACGCGATCGTTCTCAATCGAGAAGGAATGCTAACGGTTCAAGAGGTGGTCATTCACGCCGTGACCGCCGATGGAGTCAAAATTCAACTTGACGACATCACCACCACTGTCAATCCATCCAAGCTGTACGGTCTCCTCTTTTACCAGCGTGCCGCACGCGAATTCCCCGCGCCGCTGTGCGTCGTCCATTTGAACGATGGATCGACGCTGGTTTCCCAGTCGATCAAGATGAACAACGGCGAGACCCGCGTTACCATTTTGACCGGGACCGAGATCCCAATCCCTTTCGATCGTGTCACGAAGCTCGACTTCGCCGCCGGAAACATTCAATTTCTGGACGAACTGAAGCCCGCTCGAGTCACCTGGACACCGGTTCTTAAATCGGCCATCGCAGTCGATGACCTCTCGTTGGTCTATGCCCCGCGTATGAACCAATCGTTCCAAGGGGACCTGCTCCAACTCGAAGAAGACCAGCAGCCTCAGGTTTACTCGCGTGGGATCGCCGTGCATGCCACGTCCGAATTGCTTTACGATCTGCCTTCCGGCTTCCGCCAGTTGCAGATGCGTGTCGGCATCGCTCCACAAAGCCTGGGAACCTGTACGGCCAAGCTTCAGGTCATTGGCGATCAGAAGATTCTGTTTGAAAAAGACTTTAGTAATCAAACCCCGCCGGAAGATATCGCCTTGAACATCTCAGGCGTCCGTCGACTCAAAATCGTGGTCGATGCAAGTGATGGCGAAGATTTTGGCGACGTGCTCCATCTCTGCCAGGCACGCTTGCTCAAGTAATTCGAGAAGAAACCCGCATGCTTCGCACTGCTCAAATTGCCCCACTCGTTACAATTTCTCTCCTGTTTGCCTACCACGCAAATGCGGCGGAGACGGATCTGGTTCTCGATGCAGAACAAGCACGGATCGAAGCCGTCGCCAAGGCCTCGGCATCGACCATCTCGGTCTTCGCCGGAGCAGCCGGTGGTGGTAGCGGCGTGATTATCAGCGCCGATGGTTTTGCCGTCACCAACTTCCACGTGGCCGATCCCGCCGGCAACTTCATGAAGTGCAGCATCCCGGAAGACGGCGGCAAAGTCTACGATGCCGTCCTCGTAGGCGTCGATCCTGTTGGCGACGTGGCGGTTATCAAACTACTAGGACGCGACGATTTCCCAGCGGCCGAAATCATTGACAGCAACTTGGTTCAGGCAGGCGACTGGTGCTTTGCCGTCGGCAATCCGTTTCTCTTGGCAACCGACTTACAACCGACCGTTACCTGGGGCATCGTGTCTGGCGTTCACCGTTATCAGTACCCAGCCGGCACTCTGCTGGAATACACCGATTGCCTGCAAACCAATGCGGCCATCAATCCCGGTAACTCAGGCGGCCCTTTGTTCAACGACCAGGGACAACTCATCGGCATCAATGGCCGCGGCTCGTTCGAGAAACGTGGCCGGGTGAACGTGGGGGTCGGCTACGCGATTTCAATCAACCAGGTGATGAACTTCCTGGGCTATCTCAAGAGCGGTCGCATCATCGACCACGCCACCCTGGGTGCCACGGTAACCACCGACACGGAAGGCCGCGTCGTGGTGACCAACATTTTGAGTTCCTCTGACGCGTATCGACGTGGCCTGCGATATGGAGACGAGATCGTCAGCTTCGGCAATCGCGAGATCACCACCGTCAACGGTTTCAAGAACATCCTCGGCATCTACCCGCGTGGTTGGAGTATCCCGCTTTCCTATCGCCGCGAAGGAAAGCGTTACGATACCGTCGTTCGCCTGGCCGGCGTCCATTCGCGGCGAGAACTACTTGAAAAGACGGGCAATGCCCCGATTCCTCCGAGCCCAGAAGAATCGCCTCAGCCTGAGGATGGCGATAAGGCCCCACACGAGGATCAAGAAAAACCGAAGATGCCCATTCCCGGTCATGGAAAGCAGGAAGAAGCCAAGCCGCCTGAAGAGTGGAAACATCTGTACCAGGAAAAGATAGGCTACGCTAACTATCACTTCAACCAGCAGCATCAGGACCGACTCCGCAAGGCTCTCGACGCGATGGGCAACTGGTCGCAGACTTCCGACAACTGGGAATTAGAGTATTCGCTGGTCGACAACGATAACGGCGTGATTCACCTTGGTCCCATGACCGTCGAAGGTAAGCTTGCGGGCGTCAATCACAATATCGAAATCGCTGGCGACCTGACCGAGAAACTCGAGCCATCTGGTAGCGGGGGCCTGTTCCTGGCCCTCTACACTTGGAAGCGTCTGCTTCGCGAGAAGTTCGACACCTTTGGCGAAGTCTACTACCTCGGCACCGCACCGCGGCGTGATTTCGATGCACAGTACGACGTCCTGGTCGGTCTGTACGATGCCCTGGAAATCAGAGCCTATTTCGACCAAACAACGGGGCAGTTGATGGTCCTCGAGATGTTCCCCGAATCGGATTCTGATCCGTGCGAGATTGAATTCAGCGAATACCGCGAGACCGACGGCTACACGCTACCGCATCGCATGGTTGTTCGCTACGGCGACGATCCGTTCGATATCATCACGGTGAAAAAGTGGTCCCTGCAGCCTGCCGGCGAAGGAGTGTAACATGAGCGTGAAGCACTTAACTCAGACGCTGCTGGCGAGTATCGTGGCCCTTTGCCTGCTACTTCCTAATCAAACGGCAAACGCCGAAGCCACCCTTCGCGAAGTAACCCGCGACGTTCAACGAAAAGTCGTCAAGATCTACGGGGCAGGGGGGCTACGTGGTCTGGAATCGTACCAGTCCGGTAGCCTGATTTCCGACAAGGGACACGTCCTGACGGCCTGGAGCTACGTGCTCGACTCGAGCGTGATCACTGTTGTGCTGGATGATGGTCGACACTTCGTGGCCGAACTGGCCGCAGCCGATCCACGCTTCGGCATTGCCCTTTTAAAAATCGATGCCGAGAACCTGCCTCACTTCAGTCTCGACAAAGGTGTCTCGCCTAAGGTGGGGGATCGTATCTTGTCGTTCAGCAATCTGTTTGGCATCGCCGCCGGAGACGAGCCAGCAAGCGTGTTGAGTGGGTACGTTTCGGCCATCACTCCCTTGGAAGCACGCCGCAGTACGTTCCCCTCGGCGTACCAGGGGCCGGTCCTAATTGTTGACGCAATCGTCAACAATCCGGGTGCAGCCGGCGGGGTGCTGACCGATCAGGATGGCAATTTCGCTGGGCTACTAGGCAAAGAACTGCGTAGTTCGCGAAACGGTATCTGGCTGAACTACGCTATTCCAATCGCTCAACTACGAGAACCGATCGAAGACCTGCTTGCCGGGCGCTCGCGACCTGCGATTGATCCAGCCAAAGAGAAACCGCTGACACCAATCACACTGGGCCACTTGGGCTTGGTGCTGGTGCCCAACGTGCTGGATAAAACGCCCCCTTACGTGGAACGCGTCGTGGGCGAATCCCTGGCCGCTGCCGCCAAACTGCAACCAGACGACTTGATACTATACGCGGACGGAACGCTGATCTCCTCTCAGAAGGCGCTGATCGAAAAGTTTAGCTACATGGATCGGGACGACATCGTTTCGCTAACGGTGCTACGCGACGGACAACTGGTCGAACTCACTTTGAACGAATTGCAATAAATGTTGAAGCCGTTTCCTATCCTGTCTTGCCTACTGGTTCTAGGTACTTTGCTCTCCGCTACGCATGGGCAAGGTCAAGAGTTGAACATCGCCGAACAACAAGCGATTCAATCCGCTGTGGATCGTGTGGCCGCCAGTGTTGTGCAAATTGAAACGGTTGGTGGATTGGTCGAAGGGGGCGGGCCCAGCGAGGGAGCCAGCCGCACGACCGGCACCATTGTTTCGCCAGATGGCTTCATCCTTTCCAGTCTATACGGCTTTATCCAAGAGCCCTCCGGGATCCTCGTCAGCATGCCCAACGGCAAACGCGTCGTAGGCAAAATTATCGCGAAGGATACGCAGCGCAATCTCGTTTTGCTGAAAGTCGAAACCGACGCCGAACTGGCCGTACCGGAAACCATTGCCCGCGAGCAGCTGCAGCCTGGTCAATGGGCGATCGCCCTGGGCAAGACGTTTGCCAAAGACGTACCGGCGGTATCTGTGGGGATCGTCAGCGCTACCCACCGCGTTTGGGGCAAAGCGGTACAAACCGATGCGAAGATCTCGCCCAACAACTACGGCGGCCCCCTGATCGACATTCAGGGACGCGTGATCGGTATCCTTACGCCGCTGTCCCCACAAGACCCCGGCGCGACCGGTGGCTTCGAGTGGTACGACTCTGGCATCGGGTTTGCCGCTCCTTTGACCGAGATCCAGCAGCGGCTCGATACGCTGAAAGCAGGCCAAGACCTCAAGCCTGGCCTTCTGGGGATCAACCTCAAAGGCAAGGACATCGTCGCTGATCCAGCAGAAATCGCCGCCGTTCGCTACAACAGCCCGGCCCAAGTCGCCGGCATCCAAGAGAAGGACATCCTAATCGGGGCTAACCAACGTCCGATCGAACGTCAGGCCCAACTCAAGCATATCCTGGGAGAGGCCTACGCCGGTGACAGACTTGAATTTAAGGTCAAGCGTGGAGAAGAAGAGCTGACCTTTAGTGTCACCCTGGCGGACGAGCTTATTCCATATGAGCGTCCCTTCCTGGGGATTATCTTAGACCGAAACGTTCCTGACGCGGCCCTGGTCACTCAAGTGTTTGAAGAGACAGCTGCCAAAACTTCCGGCATTCAGGCAGGCGATAAGATCCTCCGATACGGCGACACCGATATCGACTCGCCGCAGACGCTGCGTGAAGCCGTCGCTACGGCCACGCCTGACACGGCTCATAAGTTGGTCGTCCTGCGTGACGAAGCCGAACAGACGTTGGAAGTCCTTCCTGAGGGCATGCCTTCGCAGTTTCTGGCCGACGCCGAGAAACCAACGGCCCCCGAAGGCACGGAAGCTCAGGAAGGCGTCCTCACTGGCGAAAGTGATTTTCAACTGGCCGAAGAACAAAACAGCGCTAAGTTGTTTGTCCCGGAAGCCGCGAAGAAACTTCCTTCGCTGGGGCTGGTCGTTCTACTGGGAGACGCCGAGTTCAAACTCGATCCGCAGTGGGAATCGTGGAAGAAGTACGCCGACGCGTTCGGCTACGCCGTCTTAGAGATCCAACCGGCCAGCGAGTCGCGTTGGACCCGTCCTGAAATCTCGGTCGTGCGTAAGATGATCGATCGGGTTCGCGACAACTACAACATCGACGCCACGCGGACCGTTGCCGTTGGCGGCAAGTCCGGTGGGGCAATGGCCCTGCTGCATGGCTTTGAAAACCGCGACGTCCAGAACGGTGCCGTGACCATCGAATCGGGCATTCCTCGCGGGACGAACATTCCTGATAACGAGCCGCTCGAGCGGTTGGAAATCGTCTTCATGAATGCTAAAGACTCAGAAACGGCCCTCGCGGTTGCCCCGCAGATCGAGGCACTTAAGAAAGTGAAGTTCAGCGTCATTGCGACCGAAACGACGGGAAATGGCGGGGAAAGCCAACTGTCGGAGACCGACATCGAAACGCTTTCCAACTGGCTCAATACGCTCGATCGCATTTGATCGCCTCGCCTCGGACGCCACCTTCCTTTGCTTCCTGCCCCGTTTACCAATGCGAGGACGATGCTCTCGAAACGCTCGCAAATCGGATTGATCTCTCTGACCACGTTAGCGGCCACAGCAGCGATCTGGCTTTTCGCCGACGACCAGTCTTACTACGGCCCCGCTCAGGCAGCGCTGCTGCGAATTGGGTTGGTGATGGGAGCCGTATGGATCGGGTTTCCCCAAATATCGAAGCTGCCGGTTTGGTTGGCCACCATTGGCATCGTTTCTGTACTGGCCATTCTGCTATTTAAAAAAGCGGCGATCGTGCTGATCCCGCTTTTGATTTTGATCTGGTTGTTGCGGCCGAGGCCGTCGAAGAAGCGAACCTCGACTAGCCGAGAATCTTCGTCTTCAAACCGTTAAGCAGCGTGACGGCGTGCCCGACTTCGGTCTTCTGGCGATCTGGTTCCTGCGGGATTTCACGTTCGATGGTCAGTGGTCCTTCGTAACCAACGAGTTTCAACGTACGCAGGTAGGCTTCGATATCGACATCCCCTTCGCCTAGCGGCACTTCCTGTCCCCATTCCTGGCCAGGGTTGGCAGCCCACTTGGCATCTTTGCAGTGGACGCTTCCCAGGTGGTGGCCCACTTTCTTCACGGCCTCAATTGGCTCGCCGGTTCCATAAAGGATCATATTGGCCGGATCGAAGTTAACCTTCAAGTTCTCGCGAGCCACGTCCCCGATGAACTGCAGCAGACCATCGGCCGATTCTTGCCCCGTTTCCAGGTTCACGGTTTGGCCCATCGCCCCACAGTGATCGCATAACTCTTGAGCGACGGCGACTACCTGCGAATACTGCGGATCGTTCGTATCGTGAGGAATGAAGCCAATGTGTAGGCCGATGCATTTGCAGCCGAGCATGTTGGCGAAGTCGGCGATATCTTTCATCTCGGCCGTTCGTGCGGCACGCGTTTCCGGCGGCACAAGACCAACCGTCTTTTGCGTGGTCGGGATATCGGCATAGCTTTCGCCTTCAAATCCGCCGAAGACACAAGTCACTTCAATGCCGTAGTCTTTTAGCTTCGCCAAAATCTTGTCGGCACTCTCTTGGTTGCGAGAAGACTTCTGGGGAGCGTGGATTTGAATTGTCTTAATACCCAACTCTTGGGCCACGTCTAAGTCCACGCCGAGCCCGGCATCAATGCTGGTGAAGACACCAATCGCCCACTTTTCCATAGTCATCTCCTTCTTAGGCAGGTTTCAATCGGAAGCGTTTCGGGGATATCTCAGCGGAATGTAAAGGACCCACCCAGAGATCGCAACCATGCGCTTTGGTAACGGTACAAAAAAAGCCCAGTAAATAAATCACTGGGCCTTTTCTTAGTTTTTACGCTTGAGCGTGGATACGACACTTACGCCAGATCGTTTTCTGGAGTCGAGTCGCTGTGGATGTCAAACCATTCTTCTTTGAATGGAATGTAGCCACCCTTGCCCTGGTTAGAGCGTTGGATCGCCAAGCGAGCCGTCAGTGCGATCACAGCGTCGCCCATGGCCACTTCGGGGTGACACTTCGGCTTGTTCTCAGGAGCCGGGTTGCGGATGCAGTAGGCCCAGTGTTCGATCTCTTCCGTGTAACCACGGCTGACCGGGCCTTGGCTGGCCGCATTGGCCAACGAGGCAGCTTTCGTCTGGCCGCCACTGGCCTGCGTATCCATCGTCGGGCCGTCGGCGTCCTTCTTGACGTTCAGCTTGGTATCTGCCGAGACGCCGTTCTTATACAGGGCGACGTCTTTTTCGTTATGCAGAACCAGGGAGCCCTTGGTTCCCATCACGACTTCGCCATATCCGCCAAAACCGTTGCCGTTAATAGACGAATAGGTCACCACGACCTTCTTGTGCGGGTCTTCCTCGTAGTTAGGAACACCCTTCTTCGCAGGCGGCCAATTGGTGACATCGTCGTAATACCCGACGTCGAACGATGGATCGTAACCGCTGCCTGGGAACTCGAACATGCAGTAAACGTGATCGTCTGCGTCGCGGTCGTAACCGAACAGGTGACGGCCACCGGTGGCATGCACGGCCAATGGATGAGCCTTCTTGCCATCCTTTCGCAACGCACTGATAAAGATCGATGCCGCGTCCAACTGATGGCTACCCAGTTCGGCCATCAAACCGCCACCAGTGCGGTCCCAAAGACGCCAACGGCACAGTTCTTCCAAAGCGGAAATTTGACGTTCGCCACCCTGACGATTGCGGATATTGAAGTCGTTGTAGCCGTACTTCGAAGCGTCGATATTTCGGTCTTCGTTCCAGGCCGCGTACTGAGCGTACATGGCTTTGTACTGTGCCCGACGCACCGGATCGCTTTCGCTGTCGGCGCGTTTCTTGAACGCGTTCATGCGATCCTTGATTTCGTCCTGAATCTCGCCGTCGGCCAGCTTCTCGCCACCGGGGATCGGCTGTTGCCAGCTGTCGCCACCTGGCAAGTTACCGCGGTGCCACTGAGCGCGGATGTGGTGAAGCTCGCCTAGCACGCCCCATTGAATCAGGTTCACGGCGTTGTCATACAGCACGCTATAGTGCCGTTGGTGACCGGTGGCGAGGTACAAATCTTGTTCCTCGGCCATACGGCCCATTTCCTTACACTGCATGACGGTGTGAGCCATCAGCTTTTCGGTCAGCACGTGTTTGCCGGCCGCCATCGCGTCCATGGCAACTTGTTTGTGAATAAACAGCGGCAAAGCACAAATAACGGCTTCGACATTTGGGTCGGCCAGCAGTTCTTTGTAATCGGTGTAAACCTTGACGTGCTTTTTCGCTTCGTCTTCGGTCTTCCAGTCGTAGACCGACATCAGCCCCTGACGGGCGTCCAAGGCTGCAGGGCTGGCATGGTCGCCGTGGAAGGCGCGATGCACGTTGTATGGGCGAATGTCCGAGATGGCGACCACGTCGACGTATTCCGGATTCAACGCGCCAATGAGCACGCTTCCTTCGTCACCGGTACCGATGACACCCACGCGAACGGGATCTTTCACCTTCGAGTAGCCAAAGTACATGGCCCCCAGACCGGCGCCGGAAACGGCACCAGCGGCAACAACACCCTTCAGAAAGTCACGACGATTGACACCAAGTGCATCGTGGTAGTTTTCCTTGCCGACGGCGAGCTCTTCTGGTTTCAAATTCATGTTTTACTCCCCTTTATTGGATGCACCGCGGCTGCAGCACTTGCTAAATGAGTTCCAAAGAATGTAATCCAGCCCGGCAAATCTGCCTGCGCCGATCGCGGCGATCAACAACAGCGCGACAATCTCAACCGACTGATAGTAGACAAAAGTAAGGTCCGCTCCATGGGCAAACGGCCACTGAGCAAGCATCACCTGAATCAAAAATCCGGCCACGCCCAAAGCAGCTAACCGGGTAAATAAACCCAAGATCAACAAAATACCACAAACGAACAAAACCCAGGTCACAATCAAATCGACAGGTCCCTGATTGGGATTCACCTGATTGACGCGATCATTGGTCTGCGTAACGGACTGCCCAATTGTATTGAGGTCGTCAATATAGTCGGCCTCAAATTTGGCGATGTCATTGGTCCATTTGCTGAGGTTTTTGAAAAGCTCTTGGTCTTTCTCCACCAAGCGGTCCTCGTAGTGGGCCAGGCCACGATAGCGCTGATCTTGGCGTCTTTCTTCGTAGAGTTGAAGCTCGTTGAAGTACTTCTCGATGTCTTCGGCGTTCTCGTCGAAGTAATAGTCGATACGGTTGTTGTAGCGACTCAGTGCTTTTCCAAATTGGTTGGCAGGTTCTTCGCCGAACTGACCAATCGCCCATCCGCGATAGCCATCGGCACGGCTTTTAATCGCGTCCTTATTCAGTCGATGCGTTCCGTAGATGTCAAAAGCCATGCCACGGAAGTTTTCGGCCAAGGGTCCTTTGGCGTTGCGCAAGAAGCCGGCCGACGAGAAATCGCCAGACTGAACCTTCTTGGAACCTTCCATAAAGAAATGCCAACCGGTGACGCACCGGAGGACAACTAAAATCACAATGGCAATCCAGCCAAGTTGGTATTTCGAGGTAGACAGGGAACTAGCTCCTCAAAAGTTCTAATTCGGGGTGGCGGTTGAAGGAGGGACGGCACTTTGTAGTAACTATGTGCCGGAGGTGGTTGGATAGACATCCATAGTTAATTATTGCCAGAAAAGGGCCGTTCGCCAAGAAGCGTGGGGCGGTAATTCCCCGAAAGTGCACCCCAATACGCCATTTTAGGCCGTATCGATTACCTTTTTATGACGCCATTGGCCGGTAAAGAAACGGCCCCAGTGCGTGAGTGCTAAAAGTATCACCCAACCCGTCATCGCCACCCATAACCCCTGGACGTGAATCATATCGAGCCATGCGCAAGTTGCCCCAACGACCAATAAGATCGAAGAAAAGATCAATCCCACAACAAGAATAAATCGCACATCGCCCGCCCCTTTCAGCGCACTGACAAACACCAGGTTCACCGCATCAAAAACACAGAAAAATGCGACAAACCGAAGGAGGACAATTGTGAGAGCACGTATTTCTTCGAATTCAGAGGGTTCCATCCCCATAGCATGGGCCGACAGAAAAAAGTCAGGCAAAAGCAAGTAGGTTAGCCCCATTCCACCGGCGTACATCACGGCAATCAGCAGCCCAGACCAGGTCGCCACGGCCGCTCGGGCCGGATCGGCATGCCCAATTTCTCGGCCAACCAGCGTGCTAATCGCGATCCCCAAGCCAATCAGGGGGACAAATGTCAGGGCATTGATATCAACGGCCAGCGTCGAGGCGGTCATCGCCGTCATGCCCATTCGTCCCATTAAGAAGGTAAAGCCAGTAAACGTCCCGACTTCCAGCAACACTTGAAAACCGCTGGCAGAGCCATATTGAAATATCCGACGCAGCAGCCCCGGCTCGTCGTTCGACCAATCGAGGAATCCAAACTGCCCACTGGACGCCGGCCGCCACAGCAAAATCAGGTAGGCCACGACCTTAAACCATTGACTCAAAGACGTCCCAACTGCTGCCCCGGTGATTCCTTCGAGCCATTCTCCGCAATAGCCAAAGATGAACAGGCCATCGAGCACCACGTTCAGCACGCACGAGCCAATTTCGACAAACATCACGATCGTCGTTTTGCCACGCCCGGTGAAGAAGGTCGACATAGCCGCCGAAACGACCGATGCCCCGGCTCCGAACGTGAGAATCTGAAAATAGCGAACTTCCAACTGTTGGACTTCGGCCGAATGCCCCACCATTGAGAACGCCCAAGCCGCCAACGGGATGGTCAGAAAGTAGGCTGGGATCATCAACGATCCCAGTTTGACCCCCTTACGAATAACGACTCCGATTTGATCGGGGCGCCCGGCACCATCGTACTGGGCGACGAACGTGTTCAAGTAAGAAGCAAGCCCGATCGGAAAACAAAGCAGCGTAAAATGCAGCATGCCGGCCGGCAGTGCGGCTGTCATCGCTTCCGGCGAATACCAGAAAAGAAACATCCGATCGACGAAATTCGTCATCGACCACGAGGCCGTCGAGGCGATCAGCGGCAGCGCGATCAGCAACAGCTCGCGAATACCGCACGGGCGACTCCACCAACTTACGTCGTTGCTGAGCGACACCGTCGACTCAACGTGCTGTGATGGTTCTGCCATGAGGCCTTAGCGAGGGAGGGGTGGGGTAAAACGAAGCGAATCTCAATTATTCGCGAAGGTAATTTTCAGACAATCGCAAACAACCAAGGTTCGGATTTCCGACGAGTAAACTTAACCCGATAGTCTGCATCCGCAGCTTGAATTACGATAGCTCAACACTTTCATTTCGCATTCCGATCTGTAGACCTACTTGCCCATGAAAATTGCACTTTGCT
Organism: Bremerella alba; assembly: GCF_013618625.1. NCBI lineage: Bacteria > Pseudomonadati > Planctomycetota > Planctomycetia > Pirellulales > Pirellulaceae > Bremerella > Bremerella alba. The sequence goes on from NZ_JABRWO010000005.1 coordinate 46,964, forward strand.
ACCAAACGCAACCAGAGTTTGTCGAGGCAATCCAACAAGTCGCGCCCGACGCCGAAGTGATCGACGCAGGGCAAGAAGGAATCGCAGATGCCATTTTGGAAGCGGATATTTTCTGCGGACACGCCAAAGTCCCGATGCCCTGGTCTGAAGTCGTTCAAAACGGAAAATTGAAGTGGATTCAGTCCTCAGCCGCTGGCATGGACCACTGCTTGGTGCCGGAAGTGATCGCTTCGGACATCCTGGTTTCCAGTGCCTCGGGACTGTTTGCCAATCAAGTCGCAGAGCAGACTTTTTCCCTCTTATTGGGCCTGATTCGCAGTTTACCGGTTTTCTTTCGCGCACAAACGGTAAAAGATTATACCAGAAGACCAACCCATGATCTGCATGGCAAGACGGTTGGCATTGTGGGGCTGGGTGGCAATGGACGCCGGATCGCGGAAATCCTGGCGGCGTTCCAGACACGCATCCTGGCGACGGATCTCTTTCCCTACGATTGCCCTCCGCATGTCGAGGCGTTGTGGCCGGCAGATCGATTAGACGACCTGTTAGCCGCGTCGGACGTGGTGATCCTGACCCTGCCACTCAATTCCAGCACCTACCATATTATCGACGAAAGTCGCTTCGCAGCGATGAAGCAGGATGCCTGGTTCATCAACGTTGCACGAGGACAGGTCGTTCAAGAAACGGCTTTAGTCGAGGCATTACAAAGCAAAAAGCTACTTGGGGCCGGTATCGATGTGGCCGAGGTCGAACCCTTACCCTCGGATAGCCCACTATGGAATATGGAGAATGTCATTATATCCCCACACGTTGGGGCCCAGTCAGCAACTCGTAATGCCGATGCAACACAGCTATTTTGTACCAATCTGCGACGATACTTGAACGGCGAGCCTCCGATCAACCTGGTCGATAAGCAGCTCGGCTTCCCGGTCCGCAAGCCTTTGCAGTAACCACACAAGACCAGGCAACCAGCCTTTACAGCTGATTAATACGGAATACATTTACATACCCGAGAAATTCACGTTAATTCGAGAAAGAATCTTTACCCCGAGATTCACTCCCTCCTATCATGCACAAGGAAATCCTGCGTTTTGAACCCCGATGACGCTGACAGGAAGTCGCCACTGATGCTTACCACGACGCAACAGAATCTTCAGCCGACTCTTTCATTGGATGGCGAAGCCGCCGATCGAAAGTGCCCGGTTGAATTGCTGCAGCGGTACGAATCGCTTATTCGCTCGAAGCGATCGAGTTGGACCGAGCATTATGCGCTGCGTCGATTGCTCGGCTCTGGCGGACAAGGTTTGGTGTTTCTCACCGAGCGTCGTGGTGCCAATGGTTTTACTCTGCCACTAGCCATCAAGATCTTCTCACCAGAGCGATTTGAGAGCGCCACGCACTACAACGAGGCGATGGCGAGAATCGCCCGGGTTGCTTCGCGGGTGGCCCAGATTCAGCAGCACAACTTGCTCGAGATTCATAACTTCCTCGATTCGAGCACGATCCGTGTGATGGTGATGGAATGGGTTGACGGCTATGACTTGCAGCAATTGTCGACGCCTGGCATGGTCGAACGCATTCGCCCTCAGGTAACCGATCAGCGGTGGGAATACATCAACGAGGTAGTCGTCACCAAGGGGCCTCAGCAGCCGCGATTCAAGGCCGGCGTTGCCGTGGCGATCGCACGGGACTGCCTCGCCGCGTTGGCGGCACTCCATCGAGACGGAGTGGTGCATGCCGACGTTAAGCCGTCGAACATCATGCTCAAGCGTACTGGGGCGGCCAAATTAATTGACATTGGCTCCGCATTCGAGATCGACAATGCCCCAGATACGCGGACCTGCACACCCGCCTACGCGGCTCCGGAAGTGCTGGAAGGAGCCGAAGCGACCCAGCGAAGCGATTTGGCCAGCCTGGGCTACGTCTTGATCGAAATGCTCTCGGGACGCTCCCTCTTTGGTCACATCAAGAACTTCCGCGAACTGCTGGAAACCAAGCGTTTTCTGGCTCAACGACTGCTAGAAATCCTTCCCGAAGAAGTGACCTGCAACGAACTGCTGATGAACTTCTGCCGACGCTTGATTGCTCCTGATCCTTCCCGACGATTTCCTTCCGCTGAAGACGCCGACTTGCGCTCCGGCGGGGCCGCTTCGTTCCATCGTCAATTGGTCAAAGGGGACCTGGCAGTCGAATACGACAACGAGATCCGTCTATGGATTGAAGAACTTCAACAGACCGAAGAAGAATTGTCGTAGATCGGTATCGGGTTAAGAGCTCATCTCAGTTGGCGACGGCCTCCCGCATTGGTGACGACGCAAGGGGCGTCACGTCCAATTGAGAATCAGCTCGTTCTTACGCGGCTGAATATCAGCAGAGCATCTAGGTCTCATCCAGACACCTCTTTAAATAACACCCACAAAACCAGTCATTGGGGAGGGCCTTAACCTCCCTGCTGTCATCTTAGACAGACTAGGCTTAAACCCGTAGCAGCGGTCACCTCCGATAGTAGGAACTCTAGAAAGACAAATTAAATATTTCGTGATATCGCACCAGATATCAGCACTTATTTGATCTTTTGCGAAGCTGCGACAATTGCGATTGGCATGGCAATTGCCTAGCTAGGCTCAACTTCATTCTATTGGGCTGGCCCCGAAAATCCTCCCGTTACTCAGGGTTGTTTCGATGTCATCCTCTCTATTTCAACAGGGCCAAAAGAACTATGCCTCGATCTAACGCACCGCGTCGCGCTTTTACGCTGGTCGAATTGTTGGTGGTGATCGCCATCATCGGAGTTTTAATTGCACTTCTGCTGCCTGCCGTACAACAGGCTCGCGAAGCGGCTCGCAGAATGCAATGCAGCAATAACGTGAAGCAACTTGGTTTAGCCCTACATACCTATCACGACACCCATTTGACGTTTCCTTCAGGATGGATTGGCCCAAATCGCATGAGCTGGCAATCCATGATCTTGCCGCAACTGGAACAAAGCGCGCTGAGCGATCAGTTGGGTGCCGAGGGGGCGTTCACGGCTGATGGATCGTCTTCCGCTCCGGTCTGGCATAACAACACGGCGATCGTTTCAACCGGGACCACGCCGCTGGCCAGCACAATCATTCCTGGCTACATCTGCCCCTCGGATCCCTCGGAAAGCTTGAATACCAAACTCCGCTCGGATGACTCCTCGTTTCCAGCTCAATACGGGAAGTCGAACTATGTGGGGACCTATACCGCCGCACTCTACAACACGGCAGGAACCAAGACAGCAGATCGAAACGCGATGTTTTATGAAAACTCGGATCGAAAGTTCCGCGACATCACCGACGGTACAAGCAACACCTTGATGGTTGCCGAACGCGGAACCGTTGCTCACTACGTTGGCTCGTTATGGATCGGCTGGCATGACCTTTCCCCAGGTGGAACAACCGGCGACCGCTGGTTTATCACGCACGTGCGTATCAACCGCCTGAGTAATGATTCGCAATATGCAATCAATGGTACCATCGGCCACGCCGCTAGTAGCTCGCATCCCGGCGGAGCTCAGTTCTTACTCGGCGACGGGTCTGCACGGTTTATCCCCGAAACCATCGACGTTCAAACCTATTCGGCCCTGGGAACCATCGACGGCGCTGAAGTTATCGATGAATTCTAAAACTGCGTTTCCAAAACGTCGGTTACAAATTCATCCATATGTTATTAGAAGGACCATTTCAAATGGTGCGTGAATTTTTGGGATTGCTGGCGGTGGGAGTCACCGTGATTAGCTTGGCCGGATGTGGACAAAACACAGGTCCGGCCCTGGGGCAGGTGAGCGGCACCGTGACCCTGGATGGAAAACCACTCTCGAACTCGATGGTCAGTTTCTATCCCGATGCCGGCGGAAGATCGGCACATGGGATAACGGACAAGAGTGGAAAGTATCTACTTCAATTTACGGGGATGAAAAATGGTGCGTTGGTCGACACGCATAAAGTGAAGATTGAAACAGGCATTCAGTTATCTGAAAGCGAAACAGGCCCCAAACCCAAAAAGGTTTCGCAGCTTCCGGCCCGGTACAACAAAGAGACCGAACTGACCGCCAAAGTTGAACGAGGGTCGAATACCTTCGACTACGACTTGCAGTCAAAATAAAACGACCGAGGCAAACCTCTTAAAAGCTGACGCGGCGGTTTTCGGCAACGCTTTGTCGAGCCGCCTGGATCACGCGGGTTGATTCGCGAAACTCGGTTAAACAGTCGAAGTGATTGTTGCCATTTTCCAGCAAGCGATGGAAAGCCGAGAAGAGCCGCTCGCCTACCGGGCGTTCCCCTTCCAGCGATTCCATGTGCCGACCGGCACCGTTGAACCAGATCAGCGTGTTGGGCAGATCGATAAACGCGATCCCATTTTCGCAGCAGACCTGCATCGCAGCCGGCGGGCGGAACGAGACCGCCTCGGGCCAGTCGTTGCGAAGGTAGGTGCCAGCGCTAATCTGGGCGACCACGCGTTGACTGGGATCTTCCTTCGACTGGAAATCGACGCTCAGCATCTGATATTCCGTGTCGGTTGGGTTGTCAGCACGGGGGTAGCTCACGCTCATCAGCGACTCTGGCTTCCCGTCGACAATGTATCGGCACCAATCGAAGATCTCGGCCAGGTATCGCTGAATGATGAGCCAGCGAGGACTGTTGGCTCCTTGGGTAGGCGTAATTCGATGGTGGCAGAATATAAGCTTGGGGCGCCCAAGCTGCGTGGCGATCAATTCCTTCAGCCGAATCGTGGCCGGGGCGAAACGCCGTGGAAACTCGACCATAAAAGGAACTTTGGTCGATTCAACAAGCCGGACGACCTCGCTCTGGGACTCGGCGTCTAATTCCAATGCCGTATTCAGATAGACGGCTTTGCCGGCCAAGCAAGCCGATTGAAGCGGTAACAGCCCCGACCACTGTTGATCGAGCAGAAAGACCGCATCAATGTGGTCTGCCGAAATTGCTCGGCGGAAACCATGGGGGGAGAGCGCATTGAACTGCGATGCGGCGTTCTTTGCCCTTAAGGCCACTTCATCAAATATGAATTCGACCTTATAACGATCTTGAAGAGAGTGAAGGGCAGGGCGGTGACGCGACTCCCAATCGCACCCCAAGCCGACCACGCCGATATGTAACACCATACAGGGATACGTCCTTGAATTTCATCCAGGCGAATGCCTCGGTAGAGTTGCCGTAACTATTGGCTATTGAAGCATTTCTGCTAGCACAACTCTAGCCGGAATTGCAATTTCTTTTTCATTCTCTCAACCTTCGGCTACCAAGCAACTTGGTGTTCCGACCTGAAAAGTCTTTGGGAAGTTCTTATCTTGGACACTTGCCATGGACCTCTGAATCGTTAAACTTGGCCCAAACCCCAGAGACCGGTCACCGCACAAAACCCGTTGTGCAGCGTTTAGCGGTCGAACAAACGAGTTCGTCTCGTTCACAAGTCGCAGTAAATTGCGACCCTCCCGCAAAAACGACTGACTGGATTCCACCAACGACAACCACACCCCACCAAGTTTTCTGGACTACGTGGTCTGTTTGTACACCTGTGACCCAAGGTGCAGGCCCAACCCAAGCTAACCGGCAGAATTAAGTAAGGAACGAATTTTATGCTCGGTATTACCATGGCCATCTTGTTGCAAGTTTCCGCAGTTGGCGACACGACTACCGATTACAACTCGGCGTTCAAGTCCGCTTCGGAAACCGGCAAGCCGATGCTTGTCCTGGTTGGCACCGAATGGTGCCCAGCGTGCGTGACGATGAAGCAGTCGATCATCCCACGTCTGCAACGTGCTGGCCGTTTGAGCGGTGTCGTCTACACGGAAGTGGATGCCGATGCCCAACCACGAATCGCCCACAGCATTATGTCCGGCGGAGGCTACCCACAATTGGCTCTCTACCGCAAGACGAAAGATGGCTGGCGTCGTCAGATTTTGATTGGCGTTCAATCAGAATCGACAATCCAGACGCTGGTAGACCGTGCGGTCGCCGCCCAGAAGTCGGAAAGCGATAAGCTGGAAGTTCTGCCCGTTTCGCAGTAGTTTCCTCTGCAACTTCGCGATGCCCCGCAGCATCACGAAATATGGTCTGAAGCTTGGGGCGGTCCATTGCGACCGCCCTGGTTAGGCTGGCACAAGCTCTCGTTGCCAACCTCTCGATATCAGCCAGCTAAGCGGCTCTCTCTTTTTAAAGCTTCAAGAAGCACATGCTGACCGAAAGCAGTCGGTCATCTAGCATGATCGCTTCGGAATTGTCATGCTCGAAGGACGCACTCACGAACTCGAGTCCGCGAGCAAACGCCATCTGATAACCTGCCCCTACAATAACCGAAGGAACTGTTATTCCCTGGAACGAGAAGGTCGTTTTCGACAGCTGCGATTTGATCCCACCGCAAATCATGTTGGTCAATTCACCGGCGCCATCAACGATCTGGCTGGTCAGCTTACCGAACTCTTCTTGAAGCAGACCTTCCACCACATTGATCGCCATCGTTTCGGACATGTTTACCGTGATGAAACCGGAAACGCGTCCGTGCACACCAATGATGCCCGTCACCAGGCCATTCTCCCGCAGTGGCACCCGTGCCACCCCGACACAACGTGCGGATGTCCCGCACATGGTCAGCGCCTTTTCGACGGAATGAACTACAGCTTCGGCCAGAATGTTATTAGTTCCTGCCAAACTAGTCGCGGTTTCAGTAGTTGCGGTTGCCATATTTTTTGCCCACTTCCAGGAATTCACGGAACGCCTATTCCGAAATGCTTTGTCTAGGAAGTATGGGACAACATTTCCGAAAAATAATGATAGGGGGCAAGACGGAACACCTTGGTGACATCTATCAGTCGTCCGAACCGGCATAACCGTGACAACAGGACCACCATCCCCCACCGCTCTGGCAAGACCGTTAAGCTTCCGTAGGGGGCTGAATGTGATATCGGCGAATTTTTCGATCGAGCGTCGAACGTTCAATCCCCAGAATTCCCGCAGTGCGGCTCTTATTCCAGCCGGTCGCACGCAATGTCGCGCCAATATGACGCTTTTCAAGATCTGCGAGCGAAAGAGGTTCATAGCCACTCTTGGTCGCATTCAGCTCAGCCGTATCCCCACTTGCGGTCAAGTTAGACAGGGCGAGGTCCTCGGTACTGATTCGTTCCGATTGATTCAACACGACGGCCCGTTCGATCACGTTCTTAAGCTCGCGAACATTGCCCGGCCAACGATACTTTTGTAGATCGTCAATCGCCGACTGGGTAAAGCCTAAGATCTTCCGCCCGGTCTCGGCATTGAACTTCTGCACGAAGTACGATGCCAGTTCAAGGATGTCTTCAGGACGCTTGCGCAGCGGCGGCACGTTTACTTCCACCACCCGCAGCCGGAAGAACAAGTCGCGGCGAAAACGTCCTCGCTCGACTTCTTTCTCCAGGTCTCGGTTGGTGGCCGCGATCACCCGCACATCGACCTGTACGGCATCGTTCCCACCAACACGTTCAAACGGATGCCCTTCGAGCACACGGAGAAACTTGGCCTGAATGGCCTCGCTCATTTCGCCGATTTCATCGAGCATCAGCGTTCCTCGGTGGGCCGCTTCAAACTTACCGACTTTGCGATCGGTGGCACCAGTAAACGCACCTTTCTCGTGCCCGAACAGTTCGCTCTCGAGCAGCGACTCGCTCAGTGCCGCACAGTTCAAACAGACGAAAGGGCCTTTCTTGCGTGTGCTGGCAAAGTGGACAGCTCGCGCGACGAGCTCTTTACCGACACCACTTTCGCCGGTGATTAAGATGGTCGCTCGGCTGGGGGCGACCCGGGCAATCTGGTTCTGCACGTCGAGAATTAGCGGGCTGCTTCCAACGATATTGCTCTCAGCGCCTAAACGCTGTCGCAGCTCGTCGATCTCGACCATCGATTGCGAAATCGTTTCGGTCAGTTCCTTCTGACGCTCGAGATTCTTCAGGGCCAACGCGACATTTTCGGCAACGGCCAACGTGAACTCAAGATCTTCCGGATCAGGTATCCGCCCGGTATCGGTCGAGTACAGGTGAATCAGGCCGATCACTTTTCCGTTCTGCCGGATCGGAGCGGCCAGCACACTGGTCGCGTGGATATCTCCCTTGCTGTCGCGGCTACCAAAGCGGCTGTCGTCGGTCACATTGCGGGCCAACACCGCTTCCCCTTCGCGCAGAACCGTGTTGGCTAGAAACCGCGAGATCCGATGATAGACCGGCAACTTGTCGGTTCGAGAACTAATCAGTTCCAGGTCCTTCTCGGTCGCTGGGCCTTTGAAAGTCCGGGGTATCAACAGCACGGCCCCCGAATCGACCTGCGTACTTTCAAACAAGCCTTCTAGGGCTAGATTGGAAACCGCAATGATGTCGGCTTGCTGGGCCAACTCGAACGCTAACTGACACAACCGAGCGGCTGCCCGGCCGACACGCGGTACGACCGAACTTTCTTTCGAGTCCTCTCGCTCTGGCTTGAGAAAACGCGTCTGCTGCCGACGATGCGTGATGTTGGTCGGCTCGGCAATATCGAGCACGTGTTCGCTGTCGAAGCCGGCAACCGTTTGCTCGACATCAACACTTGAATCAAACAGATGGTTACTGCTGGACGATCCATCGGGAAACGCCGCCGAAAGATCGTTCACAAACGCCAACTGCGAATTGGCCACACGGATAATATTGCCCGGCGTGAGAGCTTGATCCCCACGAATAGGGGAGTCATCTACGGTGGTGCCGTTGCGCGAGTCGAGATCGCGAATGGTCCAAACCCCTTGCGAGAGAAAGATCTCGGCATGGTAGCGGCTACAGCGATCCTCCTTGATCACAATCTGATTGGTCGGCGCACGACCGATCGTAACATTTTGCCCTTCGACGAGTCGAAAAACGTCTGTCCACTTGGAACCTTCACGAATAATCAAATACGCGATCATTCTTTTTTACTGACCTTGCCTTCGTAAACTCGCCGACCTGTTACCACATGTATCGTAATAATACACTTATACGCACGAGTTTGTTCAAGGCAAAATAGTTGGTGGTCAATTTTGCGGCAGTTATGTGCCATAGCCTCGAAGGATTGGTGTTTCCTTCTTCTAGGATGTATAGGTAGAATAGGCAGATCCGATTCGGCTGACCAATCCCCAAAAAACGCACAGCCTGACCATGAAGACTGGGAAAATGGGATTTCGACTGAATCCTTGCAACCGATTTCAGGCCGAACTATTGTAGATTGAATGGAAATCCCAACTTGCGCGGATTTTCTTACCTTGTCGGACTAACCGATGTGGGCAGATTGGCCTGCACGGGATCCTTTCACTGACCGAGCTTTAAAACGGCTCTTTTAGGCCAATCGACGTTCCACCACCAGGTGACGTCCGATGCGGTCTATCGCGATAAAACCGGAGATCTTTCGAATGAAAGCCCTTGTGCTCCCTCGCGTTCGCTTCGCTCTGCTTATGGTATTAGGCATGAGCTTGGCGGTTCCTTCTGTCCAGGCAGGTCAGAACGGCTTCACGCAAAACGCCGTCGGTGGTGTTTCTATTGATGCCGAGGGACAGCTGACGTCCGCTCGTCCTGAAGTGAAGCGACAGCTTCGTCAGGAAATGATGAACGCTCTGGAAAAGGTGCCTGGCGATCTGGCCACGCCTGTCAAAATGCGAAAGGTCTCGCTTCGCGGCTTGAATGCGGCTATCAAAGCGTCGCAGGCCAATAACGGCGGCAAGCTGCCTGATGCGGTGAAGTACATGGCCGGCCTGCAGCGTATCGAATACGTCTTCGTGGACGAAGCCAACAACGACGTCATCCTTGCTGGTCCCGCCGAAGGTTGGACCATTGACCAATCGGGCAACGTGGTCGGTGTCACCACCGGTCGTCCTGTTCTGCTGCTGGAAGACTTCATCGTCGCCATGCGATCGACTGAAGAAGCCCGCGTCGGCGGAATCACTTGCTCGATCGATCCTACCGCCCAAGGCCGCCAGAACTTAGACAACTATCTGGCCAGCCTGACTCGTATGGATGCCAGCGTGAAAGATGGCGTCGAACGAGCCATGGGTGCCCAGGTCATCACCATCACCGGTGTGCCCAAAGATAGCCACTTTGCCCGCGTGCTGGTCGCTGCTGACTTCCGCATGAAACGCATCGCGATGCACTTAGACCCAAGCCCAGTTCGCGGTCTGCCTAGCTACCTCGACATGCTTCCTTCGGCCCGTGCCGTGCAGAACGCCATGCCGCGTTGGTGGTTGGCTTGCAATTATCAGCCGCTGGCCCAAAGCGAAGACGGCCTGGCTTGGCAGTTGCGTGGTCCTGGCGTGAAAGCCATGACCGAAGACGAAATCGTTGCCGAAGATGGCTCGATCGCCCAAACCGGTAAGGTCAGCGCCATCCCGCAGAAGTGGGCCGACGCAATGACCAAGAACTACGAAGAGCTTTCCGCTGAAGATAAGATCTTCGGCGAACTGCGAAACGTGATGGACATGTGCGTGATCGCCGCCCTCTTGGAAAAGGAAAACCTTCTCACCAAGGCCGACCTCGACCTGGACATGATTAAGAGCTCGACGAGCCCCGTTCAGTTGGAAAAGTTCGCCACGCCTGATAAAGTGCCGACCTTCTTCAGCGCCATGAAGAAGGGTCGCCAATGGGTGATCACTGCTTCCGGTGGCGTCGACATCAACTCGTGGGCTGTCGCCGACAATACCGAAAATGTCGCCGGCATGGACAAGCTGCGAACCGAACAGCTCGCTTCCCACACCAGCAACATCTGGTGGTGGAACTAACACAAAAAGATCATCAACGATCAAGCGAAACGGCCTCCCTGGTGGAGGCCGTTTTTTATTGTGCCCGCAGGTTGACCCACTCGATGCGATTAAGATGCGACGCAATCGTGGGGAAGTAACCATCCACGATTCCCAGCTGCGCGCACTCTTCCCAAGAAGCATTCCCCGGTCGATCAACCGACTTGATCAGCGTGAAACAATCGGCGCCCCAATGAGCCGCAAAAATTGCGGCAAGCGAGTCACTTGTAAAACTCCAATCGACCGGCGTTTCGCCAAAACGCTTCTCAAGTTCACGGTTTCTTTCGTACCATGTCGGGATGACGTTCCACACCTGGATGCTAGACGGACGACTTTCTTTTTTCCAAGTCCTCAGCATCTTTTCGTGCCAATCTGACCCAACCATCGCAGTGAGGTTGACGAGCAACATGGCAGTAAGATCCGCCGAAATCTGCATCGACTGAAGTGCCAAATGATTGCTGTGAAGTGGTTTCAGGTCATGCCGTTGATCCATGGTTCGCACAGCATCGGCAAAGACGCCGCCACCAGGAATGATCACCACCGGCAGGGCAGGGGATTGCTCGGCGTGCAACTGATTAATTCGCTCGGCCAAGTCAGGCAAGTCCAACAAGCTTCCGCCCAACTTCCAAACCGCAAAGCCCATCGAATTAGTCCCAGCCCTTTTGCGCGAGGTTGGCCAGCGCATACGCTGGTGCACAACGGGCTGCGTTCGCGCCGATCAAATCGGTCAGATATTCTCGGTGCGTAACCACACCCGCCGAGTCGAGGGCTGCTTCAGCCAGGAAGTCGCCGTGGCCGCTAATGACCGTTAGTTCCACGTTCATCTTCAGTTCTTCCACCACCTGTCGAATACCGGTGGCAATCTTCTTGACCATGATCGAGTTCAGCTCGCGTGCCACCTCATTGATCTCGGTCCACGTAACCTCATCACCGTCGGCACAGATCATCCGGGCCAGGCGCGTCTTGGCGAACTCACGCGTCGCAGGGCGACCGTCGGCGGTGCCGTGGTTCTCTGGCTCTTCATCAAACAAACCTAGCGCCAACAGAATATCAATCGACGTGGCAAACCATTCGTTCGCCACCGGGCAACGTTTCCCGCGGAAGTTAACGTAGTCGGTGATACCGCACACAGGCGTCCGTTCGACACCTAGATAAACCAACTCGCCGGCCAGAAGTCGGTCTAAATCCGACTTCGACTTGCTGGCAACCTGACCGTCGACCAAGGGGATAATGTCGGTTGTCGTGGAACCGACGTCGACTACCAGTCCGCTCTTGCCCTGAAACCACTGACCGCCGAAGCAACCCAGTGCGTGCCAGTTGGCGGCTGCGACTGATATCGGATCCATGATGGCGTCTTCTAGCGAAACCATCTGGCCAGTGACCGTATATACCTTCACCGGGTAGTTGGCGAACACCTCGCGAATAGCGCCCAGAACAAAACGCACCCCTTCCGCTTTCGAGCCAAAGCAGTCGGCCAGCTCGGCAGTCATCGTCACGGCCACACGATCAAAAACGGGGGTCATCCCCAGCACGTGCTTCAGGTTGACGACCAGTTCGTGCTTCTTCTTCCAGATAGCGAACGGAAAGGAATGAGCGAAACCGTCGCCCGTCGCAATTTTGATGTTGGCTCCTCCAACGTCAACGCCCAGGACCGTCATACGCTATCTCTTTCCCTACTTAAAGGATCTCAAAATCGACCTTGCCGCAGCCTACCCGAGGCTCGAAATCGTGTCCGGCGACCACGTCCAACATGGCTTGAGCCAGGTTATTCTTCAGTAGTAGCCGTAAGCCCACATAAGAACTTGTCAGCCGCGGGTTCAGATCGACCGCGACATCATTCTTCCCGTCGGGACAGGGCCCCAAGATCATATCAAGGCCTACATAACCCAGGAAAGGGGGCAACGCCCTAATTGCTTGCGCCGCAAGACGATGCGCCCGCACGTTCAGTTCCACTGGGATAGGTAAGCACCCTCCATGATATTTTAAATCTTTGTCGAGTGCTTGGAACGCGGCAGGTAAAAGAAAGAAATCCGCTCCTCTGCCCAGTGCGGCGCAGCTTACAGCATCGCCATATACCTCTGGCTGTATGAGTTCTGTTTCGTTCCTGAGCAATTCACCATTAATCTCAAATCCTGCATTCCAGGTAAGAACTCCTTCCGAGCCAGCTCCGTCAGAGGGCTTGGTCACCACCGGAAGATCTAACAAGTGCTCCCACGTCGATCGCTGGTGGATTCGAAACGTGTCGATCGTGCGAACCGACGCCTCGCGCCAAAGTTGAAAGCACTTCCACTTGCACGAGGCTAACTCGACGAACGCAGAGTTAGGGCTCACCAGAAAAGCACCATCTTCTTCAGCCCAGCGGGTGCGTGAGAGATGCAGCCCGTCGAATTCAGGGGCAATCACCAGCGTGGCCTGAGTTGACTGCGTGGCATCTCGAAAAGCCGTTCGCTCACCCTCAGGGCCTTCGACAGTTATCTGCTGAGCGGCCGCCACCGACAACGGGGCCAGGCGACAATCACGCAGCACCGTTACCGACATACCATCGATCGCCGCGAAGTCGTCAACCACCGCGGCCAACATGGCCGTGCCTTCTTTCAGCAGCGACCCACTCGGAGCAGGCGAACCGGGAACTGAGTAGAGTCCGCCCCCGGTGATCAGTTCATACACAAAAATACTGCGAGGCGAGGAAGGTTGCGACTTTATCACCAGCAAACCCTTTCCGCATCATCGCACAACTTCAGGGTGTGCCGCTGGCACACGGAAGTCTTTTCTCAGGACAGCAGCCCATTGGGCTTCTGACGTCGCTTCGCTTAGAAAATCCCCAATTGATCACGGGCATCTTCGGTCATGCGATCAGGCGACCATGGCGGGTCCATGACGATCTTAACGTCAACGTCGCCGACCCCATCCATCTGCGAAACAAACTGCTTCGCACCACCGATCAGCTGCGGACCGGCTGGGCACGCAGGGCTGGTCATCGTCATGTCAATCAGGACCTTCTTGTCCTCCGACTCTTCGATATCCTCGAAGTTGACTTCGTAGATCAGACCGAGATCGACGATGTTCACAAAGAGTTCCGGGTCAATCACGTTCTTGAGTTGTTCGCGGACTGAGTCTTCCGATAGTGCCATCGTTGGGTTCCTTCTTAATCAACAATGCGAACGAAGATATCGTCGCCTTCAATTTTCGCTTCGTGGACCTGGGTTGGTTGGGTGGCTGGCATCAACGTGGGCGCCCCGGTTCGAATATCGAATTTGGCTCCGTGACGAGGGCACTCGATTTCGTAACCTTCCAGATCCCCTTCGCCCAAAGGGCCGTCGTCGTGGGTACAAACGTCATCCAAACAGTATACCTGACCACCGGCATGAATCACGATCACAAAACGATCGTCGACTTCAAACACTTCTTTTCCAGGATCGGGAATATCACTGAGGGCCGCAACACGGACAAAGTCGGACATTCGGTTTCTTACTTACAGGGCAGGGTGTGGTTGGTTGTTTGCTGGCAATCCGCTGGCATACTGCCGTGTTTCAATGGGGGGTGAAACCTACGAATTTGGGCACTACAGCTGGGCTCGTCCAGCAGTGGCACCCGATGGAATGTTCCCTACTTTATTGGCAGGCCACCAATCTCTTACGCTAATCGTATTCACGAACACGTCGGGCGATCGCGTGCCCGAGAGCTTCGCGAACCGATACCAGCGTGATGCGATCGAATACCTGCTGAAAGAAGCCAGTGACAATCATCCGCATTGCCTCTTTCCGGGTATAACCGCGAGCCATGGCGTAGAAAATTTGCTCTTCGTCTACCTTGCCGGTGGTGGCCCCGTGGGTGCAGCGTACGTCGTCCGCTTCGATCTCCAGACCAGGGATCGAGTCGGCACGGCTGTGTTCAGTCAGCAGCAGATTATCAATCCGCTGATACCCGTCGGTCTTCTGAGCCCCCGGTGCAACCTTGATCATCCCACGCCAAACGGTGCGAGAGTGATCTTGCAGCGCGGCTTTGTAAAGGAAGTTGCTCGTGCAGCTATGGGCACGATGGTACTGCTGCGTGTGGTAGGAAAGATGCTGCTTCCCTTCGGTGAAGAGCACTCCATTTACTTCGCAGTGGGCACCCGGCTTATCGAGGGCAACATGCTGATTGACTTTCGACAAGCGACTGCCCAACGCGCCAAGCGTCCAGAACAAGTTGGCATCTTGCCCGACGCAACCCTTTTGTTGTGCGAAGTGCCAGACCTTTTCGCCCCAGTTTTGTAGGTTCACAAAGCGCAGGTTGGCTCGATCGCCGACGATTACTTCAATCGCCCCGCAGTGGAAACCAGGTTGGTCATCGTCCAGGCTGGCCGACTCGGTCAGGACCGTTGCCTGGGCACCTTCTTCCAACACAATCAATGTGTGAGCCAGGTCAACGCCGTTGTCGCCGATCAAGTTCAAGACGTGTAGCGGCTGCTCGACTTGGACGTTTCGCGGAACGTACAGGAACGCACCACCACTGAAGTAAGCCGCATGCAGGGCGCTGAATTTGTCGAAGTTCGGGTCGAACTCGCCTTGGAAGAGGTACTTCTTCACCAGGTCGCCATGCTCGGCCAGCACGGTGCGGAAGTCGCCGAAGATAACACCTTTCGACTTCAATTCGTCGTTGATCGTGCTGACGGCCGTCTTGCCGTTTAAGGAAATCACCTGCCCGCCAATATCGACCCCTTCGGCCAACAGGCCGCTGGGCAGCGACGCCGGATCGACCGGGGTGGTGAAGCTCGGCGGGTCGAACTTCTTCAGGCTGAAGCCGCGGATGTCGGTTCGCATCCACTCTTCTTCCTTACGGGTCGGCCAGTCTTTGCCCTCGAAACTTTCGAAGGCTTCCTGGCGAAGATCGACAAGCCACTGCGGTTCGTTCAGCTGCTTGACATAGTCGTTGAATGCTTCGGCATTCCAATTTTCGACGGAGGGTACGGTTCCCACGCTCATAATATCGCTAATGTTCGGGTCAATCTGTCAAAGAAAAATGGCCAAGCACGCCAGCTCGATCGACGCTGCTTGGCCCAAATTTGGATACGCAAGGCAAGGTCGATTAACCGACCGAACCTTCCATTTGCAGCTCGATCAAGCGGTTCAGTTCGACCGCGTATTCCATCGGCAGCTCTTTCACCAGCGGCTCGATGAAACCGTTGACGATCATCGTGCTCGCTTCCGCTTCGCTTAGGCCGCGGCTCATCAGGTAGAAGAGTTGCTCTTCACCAATCCGCGAGACGCTCGCTTCGTGACCGATGGCGACATCCGGCTCCATGATTTCGATGTACGGATAGGTATCGGTCTGGCTTTCCGGATCGAGGATCAAAGCATCGCACACAACGCTGCACTTGGTGTTGGTGGCACCTTCCTCAACACGAACCAGCCCGCGATAGCTACCGCGACCGCCATCCTTCGAGATCGATTTGGAAATGATCTGACCGGAAGTATTCGGAGCACAGTGAACCAGCTTCGCGCCGGTATCTTGATGCTGATGCTTACCAGCGAACGCGATCGAAAGGATCTCGCCGCGGGCACCCGGTTCCATCAGGTAAACGGCTGGGTACTTCATCGTCAGATGACTACCCAGGTTGCCGTCGACCCATTCCATGGTGGCGTCGGCGTAGGCCATTGCCCGCTTGGTCACCAGGTTATAGATGTTGTTTGCCCAGTTCTGGATCGTGCTATAACGGCAACGCGACCCCTTCTTGGCGATCACTTCCACCACGGCCGAGTGCAGGCTTTCCGACGAATACATCGGAGCGGTGCAACCTTCGACGTAGTGAATCTTCGCCCCTTCGTCGACGATGATCAGCGTTCGCTCGAACTGCCCCATGCTCTCTTCGTTGATACGAAAGTAGGTTTGCAGGGGGAACTCGATTTCGACGCCCGGAGGAACGTAGATAAACGAACCACCAGACCAAACGGCCGAGTTGAGCGCGGCGAACTTGTTGTCGTGCGGCGGAATCACCTTGCCGAAGTATTCCTTCAGCAGTTCGGGGTGCTCACGAAGAGCCGTATCCGTATCGGTGAAGATCACCCCTTTCTGAGCGAGGTCTTCCTGCAGCGAGCCGTACACCACTTCGCTCTCGAACTGAGCTTTCACGCCGGCCAGATACTGGCGTTCGGCTTGGGGAATGCCCAGCTTCTCGAACGTTTCCTTAATCTCGGCCGGCACATCGTCCCACGTCTTGCCTTGCTTCTCGGTCGGCTTGAGGTAGTAGTAGATGTCCTGGAAGTCGAGATTGATGTCGCCGCCCCATTTAGGCATCGGCTTGGAATTGAAGATATCAAGCGAGTCCAGACGGAACTTACGCATCCAGTCTGGCTCGTCTTTGATGTCCGAGATCTGGTGAACGATCTCGGCGTTCAAACCCTTCTTGGCCTTGAAGACACCCTTGCTGGTCGTGCGGAAATCGTACTTGTTGATTTCACCGATCGGGCTTTGTACGCCGGTGTCAGTAATATCGGTGGCCATAGTCTCTCCAAACTATTGAATATCGTCGTTGGCGATTGACTTAATTGCTTCGCGTGGGTGCCTGGTCGCAGTTCAGGCCGCGAAAACGAATCGCAGTGTATCTAAACGCTTTGTAACTAAACCGTTTGTTCTTCGTCTTGCATTTCACGTTCCATAGCGGCCGCTTCCGGATACGCCTTACGAACGCGATCGTAACCACTGGAATGCAGTTCGTGCGCCAGTTCGACACCGCCACTTTCGACGATGCGTCCACCGAGCATCACATGGGCATGCGAGGGTGGATTATGTTCCAGCAACTTGTCGTGGTGCGTGATGATGAGCAGGCCCATCTCTTCGCCACCGATCTGAGCGATACTCTGGCTGGCCAGGCGAACCGCATCGGCGTCTAAACCACTGTCGGTTTCGTCCAAGATGGCAAACTTCGGCTGTAGCATGGCCAGCTGAAGGATCTCAGCCCGCTTCATTTCGCCACCAGAGAAGCCGTCGTTGACGTAACGACGAGCGAACTCGGTGTCCATTTGAAGCTGGTTCATCTTCTCTTTGATTTCGCGGCGGAATTCCCGCATGGGGATCAGGTCTTCCCCTTCTTTACGTTCTGGATTACGCACGTTGGTCGTCGCGTGACGCAGGAAGTCGGCCAGGCGAACGCCAGGGATGGCGATCGGACGCTGAAAGGCCATAAACAGCCCGAGCCGGGCTCGTTCGTCCGCTTCCAATTCGGTGACGTTGACATCATTCAGCAGAATACGACCCTCGGTCACTTCGTACTTGGGGTGTCCCATGATGGCGAAGCCAAGCGTGCTTTTGCCAGAACCGTTAGGCCCCATCAGGGCGTGCGTTTCACCGCGTTTCAGTTCCAGGTTCACGCCATTGAGGATCGGTTTCTCTTCTACCGAAACGTGCAAATTCTCAATCTTCAATACGTCGGTCATTCGTGACTTTTCGCTCTTTTCGAGTCTCAACGGAGGCGACGCCGCGTACGGCGTGCAGGGAAGTTATTTACCAGTATGTTTCTGATGTTGGGTCAGCGGGTTTTCCGATCCGGTCGCCTCGACATAACCGGAATGGTGCGGCACCGGCAACTCGTCGTCGACGCGAACGCCGTCCTTCCGATTGATGCGATGTCCGCGGATCTTATCCTGAATCCGCATTAACCCTTCCAACAATGCCTCCGGCCGTGGAGGACACCCAGGGACGTAAACGTCCACCGGAACAACCAGGTCAACTCCTTTGACCACGTGATACCCATACTTGAAGTAAGGACCACCACCCACGGTGCAAGCACCCATGGCAATGACATACTTCGGGTCAGGCATCATGTTGTAAAGCCGCCGAACTCGGCTGGCCATTTTGTACGTGACGGTGCCAGCGACAATCATTAAGTCTGCCTGGCGGGGGGAAGCCCGAAACGCTCCGGCTCCGAAGCGATCGATGTCAAAGCGACTCGCCCCGACGGCCATCATTTCGATCGCACAACAAGCCAAGCCGAACGTCATCGGCCAAATGCTCGATTGCTGTCCCCAGTTGATGGCCTGTTCGATGGTCGTCGTAATGACGTTTTCTTCGAAGCGACCTTCAATCCATGGCTTGGTCATGTCACACGCTCTCCGTATCCGAGTTGATAGGCGTAAACTCGTAGGTGCAACAACTCTCGCCATCGAGCCGACAATGGCTCAGTGTCATATCTTGTCCCAATAGTTCGGCGAACATCGCTTTCTCAAGCGCACACACGGCTCGATCTTGCTCCGCCAAATCCGGGTAAGGACAAGCCAGCACGTTCAGCACCGGCTTACCCTCGTTGTCTTCTTCATATTCCAGCGGAATCTGGCGACCAATGAACAAGGCCATCAGGTCATGAATCCGCTCGTGAGCGTCTTCACCGTGAATCTGGCTGGCGTACATCTCGACCAGTCGCTTGGCGATCCGGGAAATGAGCCCTAGCTTCACGTCGGGGTCTTCAATGGAACGAATCTCGTCCCACAGCGCCAAGGCCAAGTCGGCATAGTTGGCCCCCGTTTTTCGCTCGCCTTTGGTGGTCAAACGATACTTGTGCGTGGGTCGACCGCGTCCTGCCTTGGAGGCAATGCGTTCAACGTAACCTTGTCCCATCAAACGATTTAAGCGTTGACGCACGGCGGTTGCCGTGACTTCCATGGCTTCGGCCAGATCGGCCGTCGTCAGGGAAGGAGTCCTCCGCAACAAATCGAGCACGACCAAGTCGGTCGGGAAGACCTCGTTAGCCCAGCGCGTGTCATTTTGCGCGGAATTGTTGCTCATTCGCTTAAATCGCTTTCGGACGACTGGCAATCTGCTAGCCGTATCGCTAAGTTGTGTCAGTACCCTAATGTTAGGGATTATCGCATTTTTGACAAGTATATATTCGTTAAATCGCGATTCCCAGACAACCGTTTCCGTAAACCCTTATGAGTATAGCAGTTAAGAATTACGGTAACTACTGCCCCCTAATCGCCCCAGCCTCTCCATTTCGGAACGACTTTTAGAACAACCCTCCCTAACCCGGCAAGCCCCAGGCCGAAGCAGGAAGGTTGGCAGTTTGGGAAATTTGCATGATCGCAAGTCAACTCTCCATGTCTTGGCGCATTGCGCTACTCTCGCTCTTCGCTCTTTCGCTCTTCCCCGTAGCAACTTTTGGCCAGGAAAACCCGCCAGAAGAGCCAGCCACGGAAGCATCGACCTCGCCGGATCAAGATTCACCGGCAGAAGCGTCTCCTGTCGCATCAGACAAAACCTACCCGGCTCCGGTCAGTTTGACCGACAGCGAACCTTGGACGGCATTTCAATACTTCGATAAGCCGTTCGAGTGGATGGTCGGTAAGATGGACCAAACGTTGTTCTATCGCGTCTTCTCGACCGAGCGGCAGTACGCTCAGATGGACGACGTGATCTACTACGTTCGCGACCGCGGGACCGACGGTCCCTTCGTCATCGCCGAGAACAGCAAGGTCCGCAAGCCGGCCGATTTGCCCGATCAAATTGACGACGAAAAGCTTCAGCAGTGGGCAGAGCTTGGCAAGATCACGACCTCTCCCGAACCAGACCGCATCTATCGTCTTGGCGTTCTGAATCGCACCGACGCTGCCGGCCAAGAGAAACAGCAGCCGGTCGACTACGTTCTGTACGTCATTAACGACTCAACCAAATACGTTCGGATCAAGGAAGGGGACAAGTTCACCTTCCAGCCAGTCACCAAGCTGCGAAATTCGCTCAACGAAGATGAATCGACTTGGCTCACGCCCGAGCAAATCCAACAGCGTGCCCAGGCAGGCAAGCTGGCCCTCAGCAACAGCAACCCCAAAGAAACGCCTTACCTGTTTACCGAATATGTCGGCGGTGCGCCGATCGTGGTGCTTTGGCTCTCCGGCGGGGCCGTCTTCTTCACCATCTTCTTCGCATTCGTCAACTTCTGGGGGTTCAGCCACGCAATCAGTATCGTCCGTGGAACGTACGACAACCCCAACGAGCCCGGAGAAGTGACGCACTTTCAAGCGCTCGCGTCGGCTCTTTCTGCGACGGTGGGCCTGGGGAATATTGCCGGCGTGACCATCGCCATGTCGGCCGGCGGTCCCGGGGCGTTTTTCTGGATGCTGCTGTGCGGCTTCTTTGGCATGACGAGCAAATTTGTCGAGTGCACCCTGGGGCAAATGTACCGCGAGGTCAAACCTGACGGCACGATCCTCGGCGGTCCGATGCAGTACCTGACCTATGCGTTCAGTCAGTTTGGCCTCAAACCAATCGGACAGGTCTTGGCCATCATTTTTGCTGTGATGTGCATCATGGCCAGTTTCGGCGGTGGAAATATGTTCCAAGCCAATCAGGCCACCTCGATGGTGCTAACCGTCGTTCAAGACAAAGAACTCAACCAACTGA
Source organism: Bremerella alba (assembly GCF_013618625.1). Taxonomy (NCBI): domain Bacteria; kingdom Pseudomonadati; phylum Planctomycetota; class Planctomycetia; order Pirellulales; family Pirellulaceae; genus Bremerella; species Bremerella alba. The sequence goes on from NZ_JABRWO010000005.1 coordinate 68,132, forward strand.
ACCAAGTCAAACGAGACCTCAGCGCCGCAGCCGCCGAAGGGGATCTCACCCAAGTCCGCGAACTCGAAAAGCAGAAGACCGAGTTGCAAGGCAAGATCGACGCGTTCAAAGGAACGTTCAATCCAATTTTCGGTATCGTGATGGCCTTTTGTGTAGGTCTGGTGATTATCGGGGGGATCAAGCGAATCGGTGCCACGGCCAGTAAAGTTGTGCCTGCGATGTGCCTGATGTATATCTTGGCCTGCCTGTGGATCATCGGAGCCCATATCACGCTACTGCCGGAGCTGGTTGCCCAGATCTTCACCGAGGCGTTCAATCCGGAAGCCGTGCGTGGCGGTATTTTGGGCGTGATCGTCATCGGCGTTCAGCGAGCAGCTTTCAGTAACGAAGCCGGCGTCGGTAGCGCAGCGATTGCCCATAGTGCTGCGAAAACCGATGAGCCAGTCCGCGAAGGCTTTGTTGCCCTGCTGGGTCCCTTCATCGACACGATTGTCGTTTGCTCGATGACCGCCTTAGTAATTTTGATCACCGGTGCCTGGGACAACCGCGAATGGATCTTGAATCAAGGTCTCGAAGGGGTTCAGTTGACGGCAGAAGCTTTTCAGGCGGAAATCTGGTGGTTCCCTTACATCTTAATGGTGGCCGTGGTTCTGTTTGCTTTCTCGACGATCGTTTCCTGGAGCTACTACGGCGAACGCTGTTGGGAACGCCTGTTCGGGGCCCGCAGTATTTACGTCTACAAAGTGATCTTCGTATTCGCGGTGTTCATTGGATCGATCTTCGAGCTAGGTAGCGTCCTCGATTTTTCCGACTTCATGATCCTCTCGATGGCGTTCCCTAACATCTTAGGGACTATACTCTTAGCTCCTAAGGTACGCACCGCACTTGGCGAGTACTGGCAAAAATATAAGGCCGGCGAGTTCAAGAAATACAAGTAACCGGCGAATGACTTCTCAGAGCGCTTCACAGATAGATGGAGCGGCACGAGCGTCGGCGAGACAAGAGCCAAAAGGCAACCGAAGTCGGCGAATCCTCAAGATTCGTCGATGCAGGTCAACGCCGTGGTTCGACGTCGTTGTCGGCACGTGACGCACCCGTCATCGGTGATGTGCTCTAGGTGGGAAATCCGATACCTTTTCCCACGTTCCCCCCCGGAAAAAGGAAGTTATCCGATGTGTTCGCGCCAGTGCCACCAAACCAACCCGCGTCACCATACGAAGTCGCCCTCGTCGAATGTTCTCGGTGCGTGGGGCTTTGGAATTTCGCTGTTCGGTCTGTTGATGACCTTTGGGCTGCTATGCCCATTGGGCTTGCTGCTCAGCTTTCTCGGCCTGTTTGCCAAAAAGCGTGGCATCGCCATCGCCGGGACGATCATCGGCGGGATCGGAACGGCCATCGTCGCAGTGGGTGTCGGTTCGATCGCCATGGCCGCTTCAGCCGTACACCACTACCAAGTTGAAGTCCCCAAGATCGAGCAAACCCGCGCGGTCCTCGACACAGCCTGCGTCGAAGTCGAGACGTACCGCCAAGAGAACAACAAGCTGCCCGAAGGGATCGAAGGGAACAAACTGGTTCTCAAGTACGAAGACGCCTATGGCAACGCAGTTCGCTACGAACCGGAAGAGGGCAACAAGTTCGCCATTCGCAGTGCCGGTCTCGACGGCGAGTTCGACACCAGCGACGACCAACGAATGCTCAACACCGAGCGCGGCCTGAACGAGCCGATCGCCTCGCACGCGACCCACTTCCGCGGCCACCATGGACATCGCCACTGCAGTTGGTAGACAAAGCTAGTTTAGACTTGCCCAATCTCTTAGGCAATCTGAACTCTCAAGCAGCACAACTTCCTGGGCTGCGCGAACACGAAGACAGCACAATCGCTTAGGCCTGGAACCAGAGCGCCAACGCATTATGCGCAAGACCCACATCAGCGGCAGCCTAAGCCGGTGCCGGGGCTTCGATCGGGAAGTGCTGTTCGACCACTTCGTAGAACTCTTGAGGGCTGGCAACATTGGCCACATGCTTTCGGAAATGCCGTGCCCCTGGCTTCGCTTGGGCGTAACAGCAAGCGAACTTCCGCATCAGCAACGTCCCTTTGCTTTCGCCGAATCGCTGCACTACCAGTTCGTAATGCTTGAGCATGCAATCACGCTGCTCAACGAGCGTCGGGTCTGGCGGGATCGGCTTTCCGGCAATCGCCGCAGCTGCCTGGGCAAACAGCCAAGGACGCCCCAGACATGCTCTCGCGATCATCACGCCATCGACGTCGAAGTTGCGAAAAGCCCGGTAAACCTTCTCGGCCGAATCCAGATCGCCGTTGCCAATCAACGGGATCTTCTTCAGGTGCGATTTGATCTCTGAGATGCGCTCCCAGTCGGCTTCCCCTTTGAAGAACTGCGACGCTACCCGGCCGTGTACCGTAAGTGCCGCAGCACCACTCTCTTCGACAACCTGGGCGATGTCGTTCGCGTTGATCGCATCCATCGAGCAGCCCAGCCGAATCTTCGCTGTGACCGGTGTCGGCGCACAGGCCTCGACTAGCTGCGAGATAATCTGCCCCATTCGCTCTGGCACCCGCAACAAGTACGAGCCGCTGTGGGCTTTCTCGGTGACCTGTTTCACGGGGCAGCCGAAGTTGATATCGACGACGCTCACCTGGAACTCTTCGACCAGGCGGCGGCCGACCTTAGCCATCACTTCAGGCTGGTTGTCCCAAATCTGAACGGCCAGCGGACGGGCCTCGTCTTCGACACCCCACAAGCGTTCAGGGAACTCGGCTTCGTTTTCGTCCAGCCATTGAAACCCGCGAGCATTGACCATTTCGGTAGCCAGCAGCCCGGCACCACCAAAACCACGCACAATCTGCCGGAACGCATAGTTCGTAAAGCCCGCCATGGGGGCCTGAAGAATCGGCGGATCGACGACCATCTCGCCGATTTTTAGCGGCGGCAGTTTAAGGTCTTCGGTAGTCGGATCGATGCCGGTCAGATCGAATTGATGCGGAGTATCCATGGGCTTTATCGTTTCCCACACGGCCGAAATCGTCAAGTGGCAAACTGGAAAGCCGCAAAGGAGTTACATCGTTTCCTGGGAAGAATTGCCAGGAAGAGGGTGCCGCGAACAGCTTGTCCAACAGAGTGGCACCTTTCACCTTCTAACCAGTAAAGCAAAAGGCTTTAAGGGATACGACTTGGCTGGACTGTACCGCTTGCCGAAGCACTTGTGGCCTGGGGCGTAGTCGACCAGTTGGCGTTGGGCATAGTGGAAGTGGTGGGGGGGACCAACGTGGTAGCAGGGGCCGACTGAATCGGGACGACCTCGGTCACTTCGTTAACGTGCATGCCGCTGATATAAGGATTCGAGCTGCTGGCAGTGGAACTGTTTGTCGCGCCGGTGGTTGCCGTGCCTGAGACGGCAGGCGAACTGGCCGAGGTCGTTCGATTCACCTCTCCGGTGTAGCTGGCCGGCACGACGCTGCCGCTACTGGTACTGCTGTTATTACTCGGAGAAGACTCGCTCACGCTTTTCCACTGCTGCTGCCCATAGCTCGACGGAGGTTGGGTTGTCGGGGCCGTATTGGGGGGAGGCGTAAACTGGGCTGGCGGATTGGTTTGGTAGCCACCTTGAATAGTAGGCGCTTGGTTGGCGGCCGGCGCCTGATAATACGGAGCCGTCTGGCCAGGCTGCCCGTTAGGTTGCGTGCCAGGTGGGGGAAGACGCTGCGGTCCGTAGACGGCAAAAGGATTCATCTGCGACTGCTGGTTCTGGCAGCCGACGACAACGAGCAAAAGCAAGCTTACGGAAACGAGGCTTCTCATGGGAAATCCTTTTCCGGATACGGCATCTATTTTCCGGCTTTCTGCCGAAGAAACTGCCATCCTCCCGAAATCAAACCATAGCGTCAGCCCACAACATACTGGCCGACAGCGGCGGGAGATTACCAAAGACCGCTAGCCAGCAGCAAGACGAATTGCGGAAACCTGAGAGAAATCTCTCAAGTTTCCGCCGTCTAAATCCGAGCGGTGGTTGCCATTACGGATTGAATGCCGTGCTAGTCCGCACGATTAGAGTTCGTTCTGGACGATCTTAGGGGTTTGCATCGAAACCGATTTGCCCTTCGCGTCGACAATCTTCGTCACTGGTTCGGCTGCGATGGCATCGCTAGCGACGTCTTGATCGACGTAAGGATTCACCACGACCTGTGGCTCAGGAATTGGTCGATCGACCACGTACGAGCTGCTCGGCGTGTACGAGGAAATCGGATAGGGGCTCATTCCGTAGGGGACGGCCACGCTGTGCGAGTAATGCACCGGTGGGTGCAGTGCGAAGTAGGGAGGCGTTGGAATGTAGCCCAGCGAGCGATTCAACGAGTAGGGGCCCCACGACCAATTGTTGCCGTAACCGCCACCGCCGTTGTTTCCGAAACCGACCGATCCGGTACGATGGACGATGATGTTACCATCGGCCCGAGCTTCATTGGTTGAAATAAAACCTGCGGTAATGGCCGTAGCCAACAGCACCAGGAATACCTTGCGCATCTCAGAACACCTTGCGTGAGCAACCCGACGAACCCATCCTTGGTAATTTAATCCTTATCAATTCACCCTAATTACGACCCCTGACAAACGCAAATCCATTTGCCGGTTTTGAACACGTGCCGCATTCTTCCGATGATTTGACTTCATTGATCCGTCAGCAGGCCCAGCAGCTGGGCTTCTCGGCAGTAGGCATCTGTCCGGCCGTTACCCCGACTGGTCTGCATCGTTTTCACGACTGGCTCGACGCCGGCTACGCAGGCCAGATGCAATATTTGGAAGACCGCCGCGACGCTTATGCCCATCCCAAGCACGTGATGGATGGCGTGCAAAGCATTGTCATGTTGGCCCTCAATTACAAAACCGAGCCCATCCCACCGCTTGAACCAGGGCAGGGGAGGGTCTCGCGGTATGCGTTCGGCGAGCTGGACTACCACAACTGGATTCATGCTCGGCTCAAGCAGTTCAAGAAGGCGATCGCCCAGTGGGAGCCGGAAGCTAACGTACGCGGGGTCGTCGATACGGCGCCGCTGCTGGAGCGAGAATTCGCCCAACTGGCCGGCCTCGGCTGGATCGGCAAGAACACGATGCTGCTCAACAAGCAGCTCGGTAGCATGTTCTTCCTCGCCGCGATATTGATTGACCGGGAACTCGTATTCGACGATCCCCACAACGCCAGTCACTGCGGTACCTGCACGGCGTGCTTGACCGCCTGTCCGACGAGTGCTTTCCCTCGGCCTGGTGTGCTAGACGCGACGCGGTGTATCTCGTACTTGACGATCGAACTTCGCGACGAGATCCCAGCCGACCTGCGACCAGGACTGGAAGACTGGGTGTTTGGCTGCGACGTTTGCCAGGATGTTTGCCCGTGGAACAACAAGTCGCCGGTCTCCTCGCACGAGGCCTTCTTTCCGGCCAGTGATCGAGCACCGCTCAAGCTGCGCGAGCTGTTCACCATGAGCGACGACGACTTTCGCGACCACTTTCGTAAGACGCCGCTCTGGCGTACCAAAAGGCGGGGTATCCTACGCAACGCGGCGATCGTCTTGGGTAACCGGCCGCACGCCGACAATATCCCTGCTTTATCGCACGGACTGCAGGATGAAGAGTGGCTCGTGCGAGGCGCGTCGGCGTGGGCGTTGGGACAGCATTTTCCGGAAGCCGCACACTTGCTAGCAGAGCGTCAGACGGCAGAAGACCACGAGCACGTCCAGCGTGAGATCGAGCGTGCGTTCGCTAACCGGCCGAACAGTTGACCTGCTTGTTGTGGATCTCGCCGGAAAGGTAGTGCCCCGGTTGATCGACCGCGTAGAACTCGTCGCGGATCGCTTCCCAGTCGGCCATCTCGCGGATCCGCACGAACTTTGCGCGAAGTTCTTCTACTTGCGGATGGAGGAACGAATACTTCACGCCGAACTTGCGGAAGTTAGTCATCGCCCGATCTTCGCCATATAGTTCGATCACCAGACGCAGGTGCTCTTGGATGATCTCTAGCTGCTCGAAGGTGGTGGGCGGTGGCGGCAACACCTGACCGGCCGCGAGAGCCCTGGCCTGCTGAAAGATCCACGGATTACCAATCGCACCCCGCGCGACCGTCACTCCGTCGACGCCGGTCTCGTTCATCATGTCGAAACAGTCCTGAGCCGAGAACAAGTCCCCGCTGCCCAAGATGGTGCGTTGACCGACGTGCCGCTTCACTTCGGTGAGGAACTCCCAGCGGCTTGGTCCGATGTAACGCTGCTGGACCGTGCGGCCATGCACTGTGATGGCATCGACACCACTTTCAAATGCTCCGTCAAGGATCTCGAAGAACTTGTCGCGGCTCTCCTGGGTGTCGTCGATCCCACGACGCATTTTCACCGTTAACGGCATCTCGCTGGGGACGACATCGCGCGTGCGACGGACGATATCGAGCGCTACCTCCGGCTGGCTCAGATGAAACCCGCCGCGGCATCGCCCCAAAACCTTCTTCACAGGGCAGCCGAAATTGATGTCGATCACATCGAAGCCAGCTTCGACCAAGCGGGCCGCTCCGGCAGCAAACTGCTCAGGCTCGGCGCCCATCAACTGCCCCCCGACCGGGTGCTCCTCTTCCGCAATGCTCAGGAAGTGGCGATTTTTTTTCCTATCGTTCAGCTCGACCAAAAACTTGTCGAGCATCACTTCGCAAATCGTGTACGGGGCCCCCATGCGTCGCGCGATAACGCGCATCGACATATCGCTATACCCCGAAAGGGCTGCCTGTACGAGCGGAAAATCTAGTTCTAAGTTACCAAGTCGAAGGGCCATAGGGCCGATATTACCTCGAAAATCAATACAACCGGTTTTCTTTAACTCAAGAATATCAGGTAAGTGATGCACGAATAGTGCGACTTTCCGTTAGATGCGACTTTTGCATCAAGAGAAACTTTTCGTACACCGAGGAATTTTTGAACTTCAGTGAAGACCGTACTCTGGGTGGTCGATATCTGCTCATATAGAACTGTTTCTCATGTTGAATTACCCCATCCAGAAACATTCGTGAGCACACGTCGCTGGAATCTAAGATCTCCAGCGACGCTTAGGGGTCGAATGGTTACCTGCCCCAACCGTTCGACCCCGTTTTTATTTCTTGACTGATCTTCCTGCAGCAACGTGTTTAGTGCAGCACAGGGCACACATCGAACCACTGCCGGCCATGTTCGGCCATCCAGTCGTTCGACTGGTCCGGCCCCCAGAAACCGGGCTCGTACAGGTGCAGCTTAGGGGCCTGGGCAGAACGCCAGGTCTGAATGATCGGGTCGATGATTCCCCAGGCGAGTTCCACTTCATCGCTGCGAGCAAACAAGCTGGCATCGCCTTGCAGGGCATCCAGCAGCAGACGCTGGTAGGCATCGGGCATTTCGCCTTGGAATTCTTTGCAAAAACGGAAGTCCAGGGGAGTGGTCCGGGTCATCATCCCTTCGTCGGGAACCTTCGTCTGAATCTGCATTTGCAGACCTTCGGCAGGCTGAATCTGCATCACCAAGCGGCAAGAATCCATATGCGCCTTCTGATCGAAGAGCGTATGCGGAGGCTGACTGTATTGAATGACGATCTGGGTGGTGCGGCACGACATGCCTTTACCGCTGCGGAGATAGAACGGCACCCCATTCCAACGCCAGTTATCGACCCACAACCGTAACGCCGCGAACGTTTCGGTCTGGCTGTCCGCCGGCACGCCTTCCTCTTGGCGGTAGCCTTCGTACTGGCCACGAAGTGTTTCTCGGGCGATCTCATCCGACGACATCGGGCGGATGGACTGAAGCACTTTGACCTTTTCGTCCCGCACCATGTCCGCATCAAAGCGAACCGGCGACTCCATGGCGGTCACCATCAGAAGTTGCAGTAGATGGTTTTGGAACATATCTCGCAGCACGCCGGCCTGGTCGTAGTAACCACCGCGACGTCCCACGACCACCTCTTCGGCCACGGTGATCTGCACGTGGTCGATGTAGTTACGGTTCCAGAGCGGCTCGAAGATCGAATTGGCAAATCGCATGACCAACAAGTTCTGAACCGTTTCCTTCCCCAGGTAATGGTCGATGCGATAGACCTGCTTCTCAGGGAAGACACGATTAACGTCCTTGTTCAACTTCTCGGCCGTACTCAGGTCGTAACCAAAAGGTTTTTCCAAAACAATGCGTCGGGCGCCTTCTTCCTGATTGGCCAGGCCTGACTCGCCGAGCTGATCGATCGCGGCGGTGTACAGACGAGGGGCCGTCGATAGGTAATAAACGCGTTCGGCTGGACCGCCTTCGACTTCTTCCAGCAAGGCCTTAAGCCCCTGCAGATCTTCCAGCTTGGTCAGGTCGCCAGGGTGATAGTAGATGCCGGCAGCGAACTTGCTCCACGACTCTTCTTCAAACTTCTTGCCAGTGAATTCTTCCGTCGTTTTCTTCAAACCGGCACGCCAGGAGTCGTGCGAGAACTCGGTTCGCGACATGCCAACAATTCGCGTCCCCTCCGGCAGGCGTCCTTTTTTGGACAGCAGATACAGAGCCGGAATTAGTTTGCGGCTGGTCAGATCACCAGAAGCACCGAAGATGACAAATGTGTGAGACATGGCTTTTCCTGTTTCATACGCCGCGACGAATCGGGGTAAATTCCAGCGATCGCCCACAGCGCGAATTCGCGACCGTCTTCTTCCCTCTAGTCAAACTAACGGCTTAAACCATGCAGGCCAATTATGCCCCATGAAATTCCGGGGAATTACCCCCGAAAGCTGGGCTTAAAACCGCATTGCCGTAAAGCCGCCGTCGACATAAACCGTGGCACCGGTGATGAAACTACCGGCTGCTTGCGACAATAACAAGATCGATGCCCCGACAAGTTCTTCGGGTTCACCAAAACGAGCCATCGGCGTTTGACCAATGATGTTATCAACCCGTTCTTTATCAAGGATCTTGCGGTTCTGTTCGGCCGGAAAGAAGCCAGGGCAGAGCGTGTTGAAACGCACGCCTTGGGTGGCATACTCGCGGGCCAGATTTTTGGTCAGGTTATCGACGGCTGCTTTCGAGGCCGAGTAGGCGAATACCCGCGATAGCGGCAAGTGCGCTGTCACACTGCCGATGTTCAGGATTGCGCCACCTTGCTCTTGCGCGGACATCGTGGGTGCAAAAGCTTGGCAAGCGAGATGCGTACCGGTGAGGTTGGTATCTAATACCCGCTGCCAATCTTCGTCGGTGATCTCTTCGTAAGGAACGGAAGAATTAACCCCGGCGCAGTTGACGAGCATGTCGACCCGACCGAACTTCTCCAGGCATTGATCGCGTAGCTGAGCCAGCGAATCTCGCGAGAGCGTATCGGCAGCGATAAACGCGGCCTTGCCACCGGCAGAGGTGATCCGCTCGGCACGGCTTTCGCCTCGCTGGGCATTCAGGCCGCTCACCACGACGGTTGCTCCGGCCGAGGCCAGACCTTCCGCGATCGCTCCACCCAGGACTCCGGAAGCCCCGACGACGACGGCGACTTGACCATCGAGCCCGAACATTTTGGTAAGGAAATCAGTTGCCATGCTCGCTATCGATCTTTTTCTAGAACTCCCAGGCACTAAGATCGGCCCTGGGAGTTTGTGGCAGGAGAGTTAGATACTCGAATCGGTTAGCCGAGCGATTAAGACTTTGGCTCGCGACGACGCTGCAGCCATTCGGCATGGAAGGTGCCTTCCTTGTCGGTGCGCTGGAACGTGTGTGCGCCGAAGTAATCGCGTTGGGCTTGCAGCAGGTTGGCCGGCAGGCGATCGTTGCGATAGCCGTCGAAGTAAGCCAATGCTCCGGCGAACGCAGGGGTCGGAACGCCCAGGTCAATGGCCGTCTTGACCGAGGCTCGCCAACCGTCTTGCCCCTTGGTAACCGCTTCGGTGAAGTACGGATCCAACAGCAGGTTTTCGAGGTTCGCGTCTTTGTCGAACGCTTCTTTGATGCGATCGAGGAACTGAGCGCGAATGATACAGCCACCACGCCACAAGAGGGCACAATCGCCGTAGTTCAAACCCCAATCGTGTTCAGCCGAAGCGGCTTGCAACTGCACGAAACCTTGGGCGTAGCTACACAGTTTGGAAGCGTACAGGGCTTCGCGAACTTGTTCGATGAACTTCGTACGATCTTCGGAAGTCTTGCCGCTTGGCCCGGTCAGCACCTTGCTGGCTCGCACGCGGGCTTCCTTAGCCGCCGACAAACCACGAGCGTATACGGCGGTCGTGACCAGGGTGCTGGGCACGCCCAGGTCCAAGGCCAGTTGGCTCATCCACTTACCGGTACCCTTGGCTCCGGCAACGTCAAGGATCTTGTCGACCAGGTAAGCTTCGCCGTCGTCATCCTTCACACTGAAGATGTCGCGAGTGATTTCGATCAGGTAGCTCTGCAGGTCGCCGCTGTTCCATTGATCGAAGACTTCGTACAGTTCGTCGTTGGTCAGCCCCAGACCGTGCTTAAGCAGGAAGTACGCTTCGCAGATCAGCTGCATGTCGCCGTACTCGATGCCGTTGTGCACCATCTTCACGTAGTGACCTGCACCGCGAGGACCAACCCATTCGCAGCAAGGAATGTCTTCGTTAGGACCGACCTTGGCCGAGATGGCCTGGAAGATTTCCTTGATGTGCGGCCAGGCAGCTTCACTACCGCCGGGCATCAAGCTTGGGCCCTTCAGCGCCCCTTCTTCACCACCGGAAACGCCTGAGCCGACAAATAGCAGGCCCTTTTCTTCAACGTACTTGGTACGACGTTCGGTGTCGGCGTAGTGGGTGTTACCACCATCGATGATGATGTCGCCTTTATCCATCAATGGAAGCAGGTCTTCGATCACCGCATCAACCGCTGGGCCTGCTTTGATCAGCAGCATCACCTTGCGAGGCGCCTTGAGCGACGAGACCAGCTTCTTCAGGTCATGGCAACCGACAAACTGCTTGCCAGCGGCACGGCCTTCAATGAATTCATCCGTCTTCTCGGTAGTTCGATTGTAGACGGCTACCTTGTAGCCGCGGCTTTCGACGTTCAGGGCAAGGTTTTCGCCCATCACGGCGAGACCAATCAAACCAAAATCGCAGGAAGCATCGGACATGATGTTTCTTTCCTCTGAGAATTAACGGGAATCAGTTTTTTCGTAGTCCCCTCTCCCCTTGGGGGAGAGGGTTAGGGTGAGGGGGCGAACCCGGTACGCGCTTCATCAACCCTCACCCTAGCCCTCTCCCTGAGAAAGGGAGGAGGGGACCAGAGATTGGTGCGGTGCGAGGACGCTCCCAGTTATTGATCTAATCGTTGACCGGCCAGCTTGGCTTTTCAGGCAAGTAGCGGTCGAATTCGTCGAGCAACGCCTGCTGATAATCGCCAGCGAACTCGAGTTTCAGGAACTTATCGATTCCTTCGTCGTAGAATCGTTTCCAGCTGTTTTCTTCGTCGCCCGGATTAATCGGATAAAACAGGCAGTCGTTGGCAGCGGCTGCTTTGTAGTCGCCAGGAGCGTCGCCGATCATCAGCGTTTGATTCGGTTTGTACTTGGTGGCATTGGTCAGCGTTTCCTTTTTGTTGCCAGCTTCCTGGCCGCAAATTTCGGTGACGTACTGACGCAAGTCGTGCTCGGTCCATTCTTCGTTCAGAGCATCGTTTGGCGTGGCGGAAACGACCAGCATGTCGGCCTTGCCGGTCAGCTTTTCCAGGCACTTGCGAACCGAAGGGAAGGGAGCCACGCCGCGAACCATGCCAGCGACGGTCTCGTTGACGGCCTTCGACCACTTCAAACAGTGGGCCAGGTCTGCGTCGTTGCTCTCGGCGACCTTGGCTTCCAAGGCCGGGTTGCCCAGCTTGGTTTCTTCGGCGATCCACTTCTGAAGCGATTCAGGGATGGTGATCTTCGCGCCGCGTTCGATCACTTCTGGGCGTTTCTGCAGCCACTCTAGTGCTTCGACCAGGGCCGGGAAACGGTTGATACCGCGGCTTTTGGAATACAGATTGACGAACTCGGCCGCTTCGCGAGCGTACTTGCTGACCCCTTGCAGTTCGTAGTAGTTGATTATGTTAGGAATGAAGCATTCCTTGTGCTTCAGTTCCATCGTGTCGAAGACGCAACCATCGGAGTCGATGCCCACAAGAAACTCTTGCTTCGGCTGAATCTGGTAGACCATGGTCGTTCGTTCTCGCTATCCGTTTAAATGGTTGCTGTGGGGGGTCAATTCGATGCGTATCGACTACTTAGGGGCTTCCTGGCGATCGGCCTGGGGCACGTACGCTGGCAGCTTTTGATCGGCATACATGTTCTGCAAACGGGTCATACGTTGACGACCATCGATCATCGGCAGGCTGACCATTCCTTCACCCAACAGCGGTTTGGCGTACTTGATGAAGTCGTCGGTCACGTCGTAACCGTTGGCGTCGATCCATGCCTTGGGGAAGGTGCGTTCGCTGTTGGCGACTTCCGCGAGAGGTGCCTTGTCGTAGCGAACGCTGTAGACATCTCCTTCGTTTCGCAAGATGGTCGACATGTAGCCAGACTGACCGGTCGAGGCCAATACGGCCGCCATTTCGCCAGCATGGTAGGCTTCGTCCAGGTCGACCGACGAGGCGTAGGCCATCGCGTGTCGCTGATCGGTACCGCTCACGTTGCAGCGGGCGGCACCTTTGACGGCCAAGCCATTGTCGTTGAGGTAATTGGTGACGATTTGTGCCACAGTGATGTTACTGGCACTGAAGCTTGTGTGACCGAACGAATCCTTTCGAGCACCGATGTCCCCCACATCAAAACCTTCGCTGAGGACCACCAGGCAGCGGCCATCTTGCTTGAGTTGCTTGTTGACGTTCTCGTGCAGTTCTTCGAGCGAGCACGGCGATTCGGCCATGTAAATCTGTAATGGCATTTCTCGCTTGGGGTCGGCCAAACGCGCGGCGGCCGGAATGTAACCGATCTTGCGGCCCATGGCCTGCATGACCAGCACTGGGTCGGCGGGGCTGCTACCGCGATTTTCTTCGTTGGCATACTGAATCATGTGCATCCAGTACTTGGCCGTCGAAGCGTAACCAGGCGTATGGTCGATCAGCTTGAACTCGCTATCACCAACGTCGTTGTCGATGGTTTTGGGTCCGCCGATACCGATCATATCGAGGCCACGGTCTTGGGCCATCTGGGCGACTTTGTTGGCCGTATCCATCGAGTCGTTTCCGCCGATGTATACGAAGTAGCCGATGTTGTGGGCCTTGAAAACTTCCATGCAGCGATCGAAGTCTTCGTTCTGCCAGTCTTTGAGCTTGTAGCGGCAAGTCCCAATCGAACCGGCGGCCGGCGTGTAACGCAGCAGCGAGATCTCTTCAGCCGGCTGATCGGTCAGATTAATCAGTTCTTCTTTAAGAACCCCTTCGATCCCATGGTGGGCACCGTAGACCGTCCCAATGTTGTCCGTTTGCAAGGCCGCTTCCACGAGGCCGCGAAGCGTATTATTGATAACCGGACTGGGACCACCACTTTGGGCAACAATTAAGTTCTTCTTGGTGCTCATTCTTTCCACCGAAACAAGATGGGGAACCGTCTGCGCCTTCCTACTTCCAGATCAGGTCGGCAAGATAGGGTAAACCGCGAATTTTACAAGACGTAGCAGCAACCGGCAATGAGGTGCCATCACCACACATTACGCGTTTTCACGGCCACTATTTGTCATTTCAGGCCCCGAGCTGCGCCAATAGAGAACGGAAACCAACAGTATTAGAACCGTTAATGGAACGCAGCCAAACAGGGCCACGCTACCCACCATGGTTGTCAGTGGCGAATGAACCGCCGCCAGCACTAGATATACGGTGTGGATAACGTACCAAGCAAGCAGCAGCCCGCCTTCCCAACGATCGATACGATACCTGGTGAAGAAGATCGGCAGACACATCACGCTGGCCGCGATCATCACCGGCATCTCTTGCCAGATGGCAGATGAGGCAACGGGAACTCCGCCGGGAACGATCACAGCCGACATCCCCAGCACGCACATCAAATTAAATAGGTTACTGCCCACCACGTTGCCGACGGCAATATCACGCTCGCCTTTGAGGGAAGCTGTGATCGAAGCCACCACTTCAGGCAGAGAGGTCCCAACCGCGACAATCGTCAAACCGATTAATAGTTCGCTCATCCCCATCTGCCGAGCAACCATTACTGCTCCATCCACAAGCCACTGCGAACCAAACGCCAGCGCGATCAGGCCGAGCACAATCCACAACAACTGCAGCGCCGCACCCCAATTCGACTTGGGTGGCTTGTCGAACTCCTGGGCAAACTCTTGAACGACGGTCTGCGATTCGCGCCGGCTTTGCCAGACCGACCAACCCACATAGGCGATCAACCCAGCGACCAGGACGAGGCCTTCCAATCTCCCCAATGTGCCGTTAATCGCCAGACCCCACGTCACCACGGAAACCAACACCATCAAGGGAAGTTCCAGGCGTATCAGTTGGCTGTTTACGATCAGCGGAGAGACCAGCGCCGAGATGCCGAGGATGAAGAGCGTATTGAAGACATTGCTCCCCACCACATTCCCAATCGCGATGTCGGCCTGGCCCGCCATGCCAGCTTTAAGCGAAACGGCTAGTTCCGGGGCACTGGTCCCAAACGCAACGACCGTCAGGCCAATAACCAGCGGAGAAACGCCCAAGAGGGCCGCCAACGCAGACGCCCCGCGGACTAAGAGTTCCCCTCCTAAAACCAAAGCCACAAGACCAACGACGATTAAACCGGCGGCCACGAACATACGGCTCTTTCAATAAAAGAAAGGTAGTGAGCCGTCATTATGAGAAGCGAACCTAGCCGTCGAACAGGGGACGTTCGACGGCTTGCGGGATTTCGCAACCGCACAGGTTAACCAACATTAGTCGACCGGAGAGTCGTACTGTTCCATCAAGGCACTAAAGTACATCACAAACTTGCCACTCCGCTTGTCGCGTTTATCGATCATCTGCATCGCGGCTTTCAGCAAATCGCGACGACTTACCTGACCGATCAGCTTGGTCCCTTCCAGGACCGGCAATCGTCGATAAGGGGTCGATAAAAAGATCTGGGCACAACTTAGCCAATCGGTATCGGCGGTGATCAGCCGGGCGATATCGGTGTTCATAAAGGCCCCGACCCGGTTCGAAGGGAGCTGCGAATAGGCGGCATCGAGCAGGAAACGCATCGAAGTCTTTTCGGAAAAGATCCCCAAAAAGTTTCCATCGCTGTCGACCACCGGGGCTCCGGAAATTCGGTAATGCAACAGTTTTCGGATGGCGGCCAAAGCATCCTCATCCGGGCTGAGGGAAATCAGCTTGGTAGCCATGAAGTCACGCGCCGTAAGCGTCGGTGCGGTTGGCGCAGTCGTCGAAGTAGGGATCGACATGCAATTATCCTCCTGCAGAAGTGGAATAAGAACCACGCAGAGTTGTCGGACGAGGTCTTTATTTTAACGGACAGAAAAGCTACTTTTCCATCCTTTTTTGTGACATCCGGCAAAAACTAGCGATTGAATAAGTTGCAACTACCATGCCTTTTATGGAAATATCTCGCGGAAAATCGTTCAGATTGACGAATACCAATACACGCGATAACCTTAAATTAGGGATACTTCTGGAGGATAACTCCCATCGTGGCCTTAAACACGGAAAGAACTTCGATGATTCGCCCCGGCGATGTGGTCGTGTACACCAAGACCAAACACACAACGAGCCCTGGTCCTAGGGCTCACGACATCGAGCCGGAATCTCGCGGAGAGTACTACACCTACGCAGTAGACAAGTATTGGATTGTCGAAAGCGTCGAGCCCGATGGCATTATGTGCCGCACGCGACGCGGTAAAAGCCATCGAATCTCTTTGGACGACCCTCGATTGAGACCGGCCAAGTTTTGGGAAAAGCTATTTCTAAGAAGCCGATTCCCGACGCCAGCCTAACTTGCCAGCCCAAGCCAGCACATCAAGCAGAACGCCGCGATCATTCGCGGCGTTCTCTTTTTGGGGTCATGGTAATTGGGAAGCCATTATTTGTCGCCCAACTGATCCTGCATCTTCTTATACTCGGTCGCCATCCGACCAGGGCTACCCATGATGTTGTAGCCGGCGTCGACATGCATAATCTCGCCGGTAATGCCGCCGGCCAAGCTCGACAGCAGAAAAGCCCCGGCGTTCGAGACTTCTTCCATCGTGATATTGCGGTTCAACGGCGAAACGGCTGCGTACAGGTCCAACATCTCTTTCGCACCCACCGCGCTGCTGGCCAGGGTCTTTAGCGGGCCGGCACTGATTGCGTTCACGCGGACGTTGTATTCGCCCATGTCGAACGAAAGATATTTCACAATGCTATCCAAAGCGGCCTTGCAGACGCCCATCATGTTGTAGCCAGGCACGGCTTTTTCGCCGCCAAAGTAGGTCATCGCACAAACGGATGCCCCTTCATTCAAGATCGGCCGGGCCGCATTGGTCAGGGCGATCAGACTATAAGCGCTGATATCCATGGCCATTTTGAAGCCTTCGCGGCTGCACTCAACGGTCGGCACACGCAGGTCGTCGAGCGATGCAAACGCCACCGAATGCAGCAGGAAGTCGATCTTACCCAGCTCGCTTTCGGCAGTCTTGATCACCTCGGCGATGTTTTCGTCGGACTGGACGTCCAAAGGAACCAGGAACTTGGCCTGCTCGAAGTTGTCGGTCAGTTGCGAAACACGGCGACGATTCTTCTTGCGTGCGTCGTCTTCTCGATCTGGCAGGTGAGTGAAACCGCACTCGCCCCCTTCTTCCATAATTTTCTGGGCGATCCCCCAGGCAATCGAATTTCCGTTCGCTACGCCAACGATCAGGCCTTTTTTACCGGTGAATAGTCCCATCGTCTTCTACCCTGGGGAAACATGTCTTCGCGGAATTGATGAATGTCACGCAACCGATTCTCTAGAAATCGCGCAGCGTTTAGGATAACGACATTCGGCCTACCGCAAAAGGCGACCCAATCGCCATAGGGCCTACAAGGCATATGTCTCAGGAAGGATTTAGCCACCGAGCACACAGAGAGCACAGAGGAAAGAGCTTTTTAACCACGGATTTCACGGATAACGCACTTTGCTCAATCGCAATGAAAACCCCACGCCCGCAAAATTCGCAGTTCGTCTTTCCTCCGGTCTTCTCGATGTCCTCGGTGGCTAATCCCCTCTTTGATCGTATCGATTGGGTCAATCGGTCGTTTTGTTCCCCTGATTGCAAACTTGTTACCTGATATGAAAGGCGCTTGCTCATGTCGCTGGAAGGAAAAGTCGTTCTGGTTGTTGGTGGTGGTACTGGGATCGGCAAAGCCATTGCCTTGTCGCTGGCCGCCGACGGAGCGAAGGTCGTTGTCGCAGGCCGCCGATTTGAAGTCCTGGAACAAGTCGCTGCCGAGAGCAATGCCGAAATCCACTGCCACAGCGTCGATGTCGCGGACCGCACCAGCGTGAAGGGCCTGTTCGACTTCGTTTCCAAAACGCTCGGGCAACTCGATATTTTGGTCAATGCCGCCGGCATCAACATCAAAACCCGCAGCATGGCCGAAATGACCCCAGAGCAGTGGGACCAAGTCATGCAAATCAACGCGACCGGCGGCTACAACCTGCTGTATCAGGCGTTGCCCCCCATGCGCGAGCGAAAGGATGGGCTGATTATCAACATCTCGTCGATCTCCGGCAAACGAGCTTACGCCCTGGGCGGCATCGCCTACAGTGCGTCGAAGTTCGCCATGACGGCCCTGGGCACCGCGGTCGGAAACGAAGTCGCCGCCGAGGGGGTTCGCATTACCAACATCTATCCTGGCGAAGTTGAAACGCCTATCCTCGACCAACGCCCCAGCGCCCCGACGGCCGAGCACCGTGCCCGGATGCTGCAGCCGGAAGATTTTAGCGAGGTGGTGCTGTCGATCTGTCACCTGCCACCGAGGGCGCACGTGGCCGAGTTGATTATCAAGCCGACCCAGCAGGAATACACCTAAGATTGCGGCACTCAAGTTGCGGGCAGTGAAGGGCGTTACGAACCGATTCACTGCTCGCTACGGAAAGGTATCTACCATGTCGTTCGACTCCGAGTATCACGAACAGGCCCCAACCCGGGAAGAGATCGATCAAACCACTGGCAAGGTCGTTCTCGAGTTCGGCGCTAACTGGTGCGGCCACTGCCAGGGGCTTGCCCCAACAGTCGAGTCGCTGCTGTCCAGTGCTGACGATGTGCAACACATTCGCGTCGCCGACGGCAAAGGAAAACGCCTGGGTCGCAGCTTCGGAGTGAAGTTGTGGCCGACGCTCGTTTTACTTTCCGATGGGGAAGTGATCGAGCAACTGGTACGGCCATCGCCGGCGCAGTTAAAAAACAATTTCCAGTCGTTCGCCACTCCGTAATCTACCGCGTGGCATCGCTCACAACCCCAAATACGATCATCCCGACGCACGATAGGTTCAGCAGCGTGGCGATGCCCCCTAGGACAATCCCGATCCACGCATGCACCGAACCCTTGACCGCCGGGTTCTGGGCTCTTCGGCGGAGGCCCATGATGCCCAGAACGAAGGCCGGGATCGAGGCGAAAATACCGATCACGGGAAACAGGCCAAGGATCGCCAGGTAGTAGGCCGCTAAAGCTGCCGGATTCTTATAAGGAATCAGTCCGCCGGTGCCGTCTCCGGAGGTATCCAACGGCTCGACGCCGGTGGCCGCTTCCAGCCCGGTATGGGGCGAATTGTATGGATTCGAGTCAGTCATGGCTGGGCCCTTGTCATTGACGAGCTTATGGTAGAAGACCTGCTTCGCTCTGGCAGCCGTAATTTTGCCTCATCCGCGCGATCATTGCGAGATCTGTATGGGCGAAATTACCAGGCATCTGTGCCCGTTGACGAAAGCGGGGCGCTTTCCGACAATTCAATATTCTTTCCGGGGCTTGGGTAGGCTCTGGGGTCACACTAGGTCTCAACCACGACGTTGCCATGAACTTAATCAAGCAAAACGATCCCGCAGTTTGGGCAGCCATCGAGGCCGAACAGGTCCGTCAGGCCGATGGTCTGGAAATGATCGCCTCGGAAAACTACACCAGCGCTGCCATTCAACAGGCCGTCGGTAGCGTACTGACCAACAAGTACGCCGAAGGCTACCCCGGGCGTCGCTACTACGGCGGCTGCGAACATGTCGACGTGGTCGAGCAGTTAGCCATCGACCGAGCCAAACAGCTCTTTGGCGCCGAGCACGCCAACGTCCAGCCGCACGCCGGCAGCCAGGCCAACTTTGCCGTCTACCTGACCGCCGTTGAGCCGGGCGACACGATCCTCGGCTTGGACCTGGCCCATGGTGGCCACCTGACCCACGGCATGAAGCTGAACGTCAGCGGCATTCTGTACAATTTCATCAATTACGGCGTCGACCCTGAAACACATCGTTTGGACTTCGACGCGATCGCCAAGCTGGCCAAAGAGCACAAGCCGAAGTTGATCGTCGCGGGTGCTTCCGCTTACCCACGAGAGATCCCGCACGAAAAGTTCGCCGAGATCGCCAACGATGTCGGAGCAAAGCTGTTTGTCGACATGGCTCACTATGCCGGTCTGGTCGCCGGCGGCATCCACAATAGCCCGGTGCCGTATGCCGACTTTGTGACAACGACCTGTCACAAGACGCTACGTGGCCCGCGTTCTGGTCTGATCCTGTGCAAGGAAGAGCACCAGAAGATGATCAACCGCAACGTCTTCCCCGGCACCCAAGGTGGCCCGTTGATGCACGTCATCGCCGGTAAAGCGTTGTGCTTCCAGGAAGCGTTGCAGCCCGAGTTCAAGCAGTACGCCCAACAAGTGGTCGACAACGCCAAGACCCTGGCCGACGCGCTGATGGCCGGTGGCCTGAAGCTCGTCTCCGGCGGCACCGAGAACCACCTCATGTTGGTCGACGTCACGGCCGTCGGCACGACCGGTACGGCAGCCGAAAACGCCTTGGGTGCCAGTGGCATCACGGTCAATAAAAACATGATCCCATTCGACCAACGTAAGCCGATGGACCCTAGCGGCGTGCGAATTGGAACGCCGGCACTAACCACCCGCGGCATGAAAACCGACGAAATGAAGACCATCGGCGGCTGGATCCTGGAAGCATTGAAAGCCCCCGAAGATGCCGCGATTCATGGTCGCATCCGCAGCGAAGTCGTCACCATGTGCGAACAGTTCCCCGTGCCAGGCCAGGCGGTTGAACTGCATTAAACACCACCGTGGGAATAGCGGATCAACGCGTGTTAAACGGTGCGTAGCCTCTGAATGGGGCTACGCTTTTTTTGTAGAGCCTCGCACTCACGCAACTATTTCCCCAACGTTGGAGCGTGAACATTGACAACAATTCATGCCGAGTTTGAACGGCTCTCTCGTGTCTTTGACCGTATCGGCTTTCCTCTCAAAACGGCTCCACCAGCGAGCAACACGCAAATCGACACTCTGACTGAAGTTACCGGCATCACCGTATGTGATGATCTCAAAGATCTTTGGCAACTATCTAACGGATCACGAAAATACTTTTGGCTGGCCGATGGTGAAGATGAGGAGTTTACACCTCATGCCTTTCTATCGATCAAGGAGGTTATATCGCAGTGGAAACTTTTCGCACCCTATGATCAGGCGTTATATTCCCAATGGCATGATAACGAATCTTGGGGCG
The DNA here is from genome assembly GCF_013618625.1 of Bremerella alba. Lineage (NCBI taxonomy): Bacteria > Pseudomonadati > Planctomycetota > Planctomycetia > Pirellulales > Pirellulaceae > Bremerella > Bremerella alba. The sequence continues at coordinate 88,820 of NZ_JABRWO010000005.1, forward strand.
AGCGTGATCCACGCATCCAACGTTACTTCTTACGACATCGTAAGTGGTTGGCCTTCACCAATTCGTATGGCAGCAACCAACAGCTATATTTCGATGCTGATCCAACTCAACAGGGCACCTATGGCCAGATGATCATGTTCGTCCACGACCCCGACGGCGTTTACTGGTCCGGCAAAAGCTTCCTCTCCTTCTTCAAACGGTCAAACGATTTACTGGAAGCACTTTCTGACGCCCCAGAGCTACTCGTTGAACGATTAGAGCTTGAAGATTCGGTGAATTCACTCGGCCCAGGACTACGAGCCCCTGATACTTGTCATGAAGTTGAATTCGATTTCAATGGGATTCGTGTCACCTGGATGGAATCGGTGAAGGGCAGGGCGAGCACTTCAGAATCATTGCCAAAGCACCCTAATCCACTGGAAAATAGTTACCGTGTAATTGACCTACCTTTCATACTTAAAATTCATCACGGCAATTTGCTGTTCGAAGATGATGGTCTCGAATTCGACTTTGGTTCCATAAAAGGACGAGATCACATCCGTGTTGCCGGATACAACAAGATTTTCGTGAACGGCGAATTACGAAAACCACACACCGACACGTAAGTATCGTTACCCGCCCGCCAAACGTGGCATCCAGTGATATGTTGATTCGCTCTTATCGAGGGATACCTTGCGGTCACTTGCTCCCGAAGATCAGCCCGCCAACCCCATAACCGATCGCACTGCCAACTCCGCCTCCGATGGCGCCCCCAATGGCCCCGCCTGGGACGATCCCCGTTTCGCGGTTTAACACTAACATGACGATAACGCCAATGACTCCTCCGGCGATCCCGCAGACTTGAACGGCCCCATTGGACTTTGCCTCGGCTTGATCTTTTACCGGCTTGCCGTGCTGATCGTAGAGGCCGGAATGAACTTCCGTCTTGTTCTCGAAGATATGAAGTTGAATAGCCGTGGCTCTGGTCGTTCGACTGACGACCGATTGGCGGAGTGTGTATTCACGACTGCCGAAATAAATATTTTGGGGCTCATCATCGGTTAACTTGCCTTCAAAGACGACCTCCCCGTTCACCGAAATACGGTCTTTGCCCGAGACAAACCCTTTGTCGATTTTGATTTTGTCGCCAGCTGCTTCGATCACAGTTGCCATTTATCTTCCTCTTGAATTTCGATGTCGGCCGATACAAACAGTCCCTATGGGTAGACCCAGACCCACAGCATAGGCAGCCAGGCAAGCTATTTCCACAACTTATGGAAATCTTTATAGCAAGCCGCTCGGCCTTCGAATGGTGATAGGCGCATGCCCACCCCGTGCAGACCGCATTCAGTGCGATCCGTCTGCTTCGCGTCACTGCTCGCTACCTACTTGCCTGCTGGGGCGTCACGGAGGCCCACGCTGGTGCGTGCTGTCCGACTCAGGTGCCATGCTCACGTCTGTGTAGGCGTGGCTTCGCTTCGAGCGATTCAGAGCGCGGCCCAGTATTATTACCGGTCGCTTCTTCGCATTTACGTGTCTGCGTGAAAAAGCTAGATGGCCCCTGAAGCAAGAGTGATCCGAGGACGATAAATGCAAGTTAGAGGATAAACGCTTCAGTAAGATAGTGCGCGGGCTTTTCTAGAGGGATGGGCATCTGCGTTGCCGAACGCAGGCAGCTAAGCCAATCCCAGGTGGGCTTTGGCCGAGCTTCAGTTGGCACGAAACATGCTTCTGACTAGTTGCAAGCTTTCAATTCGGGGATGCTTCGCCGGTAACTTATTTTTTGCAACTTAAAGCCTTGGAAACTCACCATGAAACGAACGACGCGTCACCACTCCACTCTCGTTTTTGGATCCGTAACCTTAATGATCCTGCTGACTGGGCTTGCCCACAGCCAAGAGCGTGAGGAAAGCCAAGTTGAGATTCTTAAGGGAGCCGGTCAACCGATTGAAGACGTTGACGTCGACGCACAGCAGGTCGCGGAGTTAATTGTCCGGCAGACCAACGAGTTTCGCGAAGCCCAGGGTAGGGGACCGGTAAAGACCAATTCGAAACTAGCCGCCACGGCCCAGACATTTGCGGATTACATGGCAAGAACAGACAGGTACGGGCATCGAGCCGACGGCAATCGCCCCGCCGACCGGGCTTCCGAACACGACTACCAATACTGCATCGTGGCCGAAAACATCGCATATCGATACAACTCGGCCGGAACCGAGACCGAAGCTTTGGCCGACAAATTCGTGCAGGGATGGAAAGATTCGCCCGGCCATCGCGAAAACATGCTCGATCGGGACGTTCGTGAGACCGGCGTGGCCGTCGCGGTGAGTAAGGAGACTAGCCACTGGTATGCCGTACAGATGTTCGGTCGGCCCAAGTCCGACGCAATCGAATTTCAGATTGCCAACCATGCAGACAAGGAAGTTGGCTATTCAATGGGCGAAAAAAGCTTTCAACTGCCGCCACGTTATACCCGCACCCACATGAGTTGCCGTTTAGCCCCAGTGAAGTTCGACTTTCCGGGCAAAAGCGGCGAGGCCGACGCACAGGTACAGCCGAAAACGGGAGATCATTTCTCGATTGAAGAAGACGAGAATGAGCTTCGTGTGAAGAAAGAGAAGGAGTGACCGCAGGTCGAATGCGAAGTGTAACGTCACCACGATCGAATCAAAGTATTTCGTTCAACAGTATGTAAAGTACAAGCTCCCCCTCGAAAGAATCATTCACCATCCTATTTCATGGCATACTCTGGCTTGCAGGACCACTGAGCCGCTGCCAGCCCTCTCCCCGAGCGGGGAGAGGGAACAGGGTATGATGCTAACTACTTGCCCATGAGTTGCTGCTTGAGGAACTCGTAGGTTAGCGCCGTCATGAAGGCGCGTTGCTTGTTATCGGCGGCGCCGGCGTGGCCCCCTTCGATGTTCTCGTAGTAGAGAACCGGGTGTCCCATCTTCTTCATCCGGGCAACCATCTTCCGGGCATGGCCAGGGTGAACGCGGTCGTCGCGGGTACTGGTGGTGAAGAGAGTATTGGGGTACTTCACGTCTTCTTCTACCAGGTGATACGGCGAGAAGGTCTTCATGAATTCCCACTGCTCTGGCTCGTCGGGGTTGCCGTACTCGCCCATCCAACTGGCACCGGCCAACAGCAAGTGGAATCGCTTCATATCCAACAACGGTACCTGACTGACCACAGCGCCCCACAGGTCGGGGCGAAGCACCAGCATGTTGCCTGTAAGCAGACCGCCGTTACTGCCACCCATCACGCCGAGATGCTGGGGACTGGTCACCTTGCGGGCAATCAGATCTTCAGCCACGGCAATGAAATCTTCGTACGCTTTGTGGCGGTTCTCTTTCAGTGCCGCTTGATGCCACTTCGGTCCGAACTCGCCGCCGCCGCGGATGTTGGCCACGACAAAGACGCCTCCTTCGGTGAGCCAGGCGGTACCGGTGGTGGCCGAGTAGTTGGGCACCATCGGAACTTCAAACCCGCCGTAGCCGTAGAGCAGCGTGGCGTTCTCGCCGTCGAGCTTTAGGTCTTTGTGCGAAACCTGGAAGTAAGGGATCTTGGTGCCGTCCTGCGAGGTCGCTTCAAACTGCTCGACCACGATGCCGGTAGCATCGTAGAACGCCGGCAGCGACTTGAGCTTCTCTAGGGCCGGATCGCCGGCGGTGCCCAGGTACAGCGTTGTTGGCAGCGTGTAATCGGTAACCGTAAGGAAGAACTCGTCCGACACTTCTTCGTCGACCGCACCGACCGAGATCGTACCGAACTCTGGCACGCCGGGCATGGGCTCGCTTTTCCACTTGCCATCTTCGCCAGGCGTCCACAGGTAGATCTTGTTGCGGACGTTGTCCAGTTCGTTGACGATCAAGTGATTCTTGGTCGGACTGTAACCGGCCAACGACTTGCGATCGGTAGGCTCGAACAGCACGGTGAACTCGCGTTTGCCGTTCATGTAGTCGTCGTAGTTACCCACCAGGAGGGCGCCTGGTTCGTAGCTCTGGCCGCCGACTTCCCATGTGCTGCGAGGCTGAATGAAGATCCACTCGCGGTGGACGTTCACTTCGGCGTCGTCAGGCTTCTCGATCTCGACCAGATCGCCGTCGACCACTTGCCACAGCTTGCTGGTATAGAAGGTGATCGCGCGGCTGACGAACTCGCGCTCGAAGCCAGGCGTTTTGTCGTAGACGCCGGTGATGCTGACGTCGGTCTTTTCGCCTTCGAAGATTGTCTTGGCTTGTTCTAGTTCCGTGCCACGTTTCCACTCTTTAACGATACGTGGGTAGCCAGAATCGGTGAGAGAGCCTTCGCCGAAGTTGGTGCCGACGAGCAAGGTGTCTTTGTCCTTCCACGAGACGCGACTCTTGGCTTCCGGCAGATAGAAACCGTCTTGGACGAACTCACGCGTTTCCATATCGAATTCGCGTTTGATATCTGCATCGGCCCCGCCGCGCGAGAGCTTGACCATGGCGTGGCGGTAGTCTGGCCTCAGCATCGAAACGCCGTGCCAGACCCAGTTTTCGCCTTCCTCTTTACCCAGTGCATCGACATCGATGATGACGTCCCACTCGGGATTATCCTTCTTGTACTCTTCGGGCGTGGTGCGTCGCCACAGGCCTCGCGGGTGCTCGCCATCTTGCCAGAAATTGTAGTAGTAAGGGCCACGCTTGACGACGAAGGGAATTCGCTCGTTCGAGTTGAGGATCTTTAAGATCTTTTCTTCCAACTGCTGAAAGCCTTGCGACTCGGTCAGTTGGGCGGTGCTTTCTTTGTTTTGCTCTTTGACCCAGTCGAGGGCCTTTTCGCCGGTGACGTCTTCCAGCCAAAGATTAGGGTCATCGGACGGGGTTTCCGTGGCCGTTTGCGCCATGACGAGATTTCCTCCGTGAGGCAAAATAAATGAGATCAAACCAACCAGAAGCAAGGGGATCGCACGCATCAACTGACTCCATGTTCCGTGGGATTTCCTGGGTGTCGAGTGTAGGTTTCCATCGTACGCGTGCGGCTACCCCTGTGACAACCTGGGAGAATTGGCCGAAATTTGACCAATTCGCGGATCTCCGCCGTTGTTGGGGGTGTCTCAATGAAGGGGACGTTTTCTAAAATGCATGGGAAGTCGCAGAAATCGACCAAGAGGCAGGGCCTCCAATTCAAATAGGTTAGCCCAGAGATTCATCCGTTCATCGACATTTGAAATCGTAAGAGAGCACTTTTGGCACGCGTTGTATTAGCCATGTCTGGGGGCGTCGATAGTAGTGTCGCCGCCCATTTATTGAAGCGTGACGGTCACGACGTCATTGGGGTGTTCATGCGCCACGGCGAAGAGAGCCCGGTGGCTGAGTGCAGCTTGGATGCCCCTGGGGGTGGAACGGCGCTGCAAATTCTCAATCAGCGTGCCGATCACAAGCAAGGCTGCTGCAGTGCTTCCGACGCAGCCGACGCGCGGCGGGTCGCCGATCGGATGGACATTCCGTTCTACGCACTGAATCTGCAACAAGAGTTCGGTCAGATCATGGAGTACTTCGCCGACGAGTACATCCGCGGCCGGACCCCCAACCCTTGCGTGATGTGCAACAACTGGATCAAGTTCGGCAAGTTATTCGAATACGCCGATAGCGTCGGGGCCGAGTACGTCGCTACCGGGCACTACGCGAAGTTGGTTCCCACGGACGAATCCGACGGCATTCCGCGAATGGTTCGTGGCGTCGATCCGGGCAAAGACCAAACGTATGTGCTGTTCGGCATTCAACGAGACTACCTCAAGCGGATGCTGCTGCCGGTGGGTGATTTCTACAAAGATGAAATCCGCGCGATGGCCGGCGAGACAGGTCTGCGTGTGGCCGATAAGAAGGACAGCCAGGAAATCTGCTTTGTGACCAGTGGCAAGCACGATCAGTTTGTGAAACAGCGGCGACCGGCCGCCCAGACGGCAGGCGATTTCGTCCTAACCGATGGCAGCGTCGTCGGACAGCACGACGGGATCGAGCGGTTCACTATCGGCCAGCGGAAGGGGCTAGGCATTGCCCTGGGCGAGCCTCATTACGTGGTGAAGATTGACCCGGTCGAAAACAGCGTGGTTCTCGGAAAGCTCGAAGAGCTAGGCTGTGCGGATTTAACCGCCAACCAGTGCAACTGGCTGGTCCAGCCCAAGTCGGACGAGTTTCGCTGCGAAGCGATGATCCGCTACAACAGCGCGGCGCTGCCGGCCACGGTTAAGATGCTGCCGGCAGGACGCATCGCGGTGACCTTCGACCAGCCGCGCAACGGCGTCGCCCCCGGCCAAGCCGTTGTATGCTACGACGGCGACACCGTACTAGGCGGCGGCTGGATCGAATAACGGTGAGTACGCACGAGATCTGAGGGAAAGCCTAACACTAGGTGAATCTTAAAACTGAGGGCCCCAACACGGGGAATGCATCCTGAATGCATGGTTAGCCCAGAGATAAAGCTCTGGGCCAAACGCAGGCAGCGCGGAGTTGTCTCCCTTCTTTCCCTGGCTGCATGCACCGGCGTGCCATCAGTGCATCCAGCAAGACAGGAAAGCTGGTACGAGCTTAACGAGGGTGCGAGGAAACGAGCGAGGGAAATCTCGATTTTGCCGATGATTCAACCCCTTTCTGGCCGACTCTAGAAGACGTACGCGTGCTGGGTTGCCGATCCGGCGTGAGCGCAGCCTGTCGAGACGTTGCGTCGACAACCATATTCTGGAGTAGAACCTCAATGACCAAGCTGATTCCCTTCACGTTCGTTTTGGCTATCGTCGCCCTGACCTCACAGGTCAACGCTCAAGAGTTGAAGGTGGTCGATGGAAACGAAGAAAAGAAACCACTGAGCGTGGAAGATGTTCCTTCGCTAGGCAATGCGACCCCCGAAATGTGGTTTTACCTGCAAGAGATGCGTCGCTATGAAGATCCGTCCGCTGCTCGCCGCCGCCGTGCGGAACTGACCGCATCGGCTCGCCGAGCTCGCATGATCTCGCAACAGTGGTACGGCATTAACAACCTGCGTCCTTCGGCTAACGCCGTTCCGATGATGTACCGCTATTCGGCTCACCAGTCGAACGTCTCGTGGGACGCGACGCAGCACACCTACTACAATACAACGACCACACCAACCGTCGGCGGTCCTCGCCAGTTCTAAGACGGCGAAGTCAGTAACTGATAAGATAACGGGACCAGTGAAAATGCTGGTCCCGTTTTCGTTTCGAATCGTGGGTTGCTCTTAGAAGCCCAGGCCTGGGCCAGTGAGAACACCGGTCCCCACGGTGCCGTCGGTGATGTTGAACATCTCGGGAAAACGATCTCGCCAGGCGTCATTACCGGCAGGGCAGTATTGCCGACCGTTCCCTTCGATAGCGGCGATCGTCGGCAAGCGAGCCGCGATGCTGGCCGAATGCAGAAAGGACGCCCCGGGGCACGTCAGATCCTGCACGCACAGAAACAAGTTATACTTCTGGGCTGCGGCCCCCATCAGCAACGCCTCGGAGTGCCCCTTACACGCTTTGAGCGCCACACCGCTGTAGCCTTGCTCGCGTGAAAGAAAGAGCGTGTCGAGACCGATCAGCGACTCGTCGATCACCACCGGCTTAATCTTGGCGGCTGCGTGCATCTTGTTTTCAGGATGCTTGCTAAGATCGCGATGGGTCGGCTGTTCGATGTACTGAACTCGATCCATCGCCGCAGGGCTGACCTCTTGCAGTTTGGCTAGGAAGTCCAGCACGTACTGCACGCTGGCACACTTCTCGTTGAAATCGAGCGAATAAAACCACGACGTGATGCCGCGTTTGGTTTGGGCAGCGGTCGAAACTTTGTCGATCTTGGCAACCCGGGCCACATCCCAGTCGAGGTCGTCTCCGTTGAGTTTGATTTTCAGATGCGTCAGCCCATCGGCCGCAATCCACTGGGGCAGCGTCTCTGGCAGGCCATCACCAACCGGCTGCTCGAGTTCGTCGTGGTCCAGCGGATCGAGCGCCCCCACCAGGTGATACAGCGGCATGGTAGGCTGCGGCTGACGCGTGGTGTACTGATCGAGGTACTCGCCGGCGAAGTCTTCGTTCAAGAAGCCAGAGAGATCTTCCTCGATGAACTCTTTTCCGAGCGTGTTGTAACTGTTTAGCCCAAGCGCTTTGCCATAGGCATCGTGCAGGGCCGCGTCGACAGGACTTCCGGCGACCAACAAGGCCAACTCGGGGATCGACTCTGGCAGGGAAAGCTCGGCTACCAACTGCTTGCCGATACCGATGAGCGGTTGATGTAGCGAGCGGGAATGCTGCAGCGGATGAGCGGCCTCATTGAGCTTGCTGGCTTCGGCCGAAAACCGATGGGCGACTTCCACCATGGTTTGCAGCGTTTGGCTACTGTCGACCTGCTGAGATGGCCAACCCCAGATATTGCCCAACGGCATCGAGCCATAACCGTGGCCAATCTTACCACTGTTGGTTTCGACGGTGATCTCGACGTTGAACATAGTCACGTCGGTAGCGATGCGTCCCCCAAACTTCATGGGGGTACGATATTGAATGGTGTTCGTCGATGGCTTAACTTCGCGAACGACGACGTCGGTGGGCTTACTCATGGTGGCTCGTCCTGGCAGAAGGAAGAAGAAGCCACTCATCGTAAGCGCTGACAGGTGACGTGAAAACGGGCCACGTCACCTGAAACGTTCCGCAGAAGGTATCTCGTGATACCCACCGCGACCAAAAAAACTAACGCGGTGCTAAACCAGCCCTTTACGGACCGCCCAGACTGCGGCCTGCGTACGATCCGACACACCTACTTTGCGCAAGATATGCTGGACGTGTTCTTTGACCGTTTCGTAGCTGATGTGCAGCGCCTGAGCGATTTCTTTGTTGGTCAACCCTAAGGCCAACTGACGAAGCACTTCGCTTTCTCGCTGGGTCAGCGGGACTTCCACGTCCGCATTGAGACGTGGCGTTGCCAAAGCACCGGTCACGCGGCGCAGTTCGTCGCGGGTCCAGGCATTTTCGCCTCGGTTGGCGGTGCGAATGGCGTCCAGCAGACGATCTCGCGAATCCCCTTTAAGGACGTAACCACATGCCCCCAAAGCAACGGCACGTGCGACATAGGTGGGGTTATCGTAGGTCGATAAAACCAGGATCGGCAGATTAGGATGATCGAGCTTAAGACGCCCCAACGTCGTTAAACCATCTCCCTCAGGCATACGAATGTCGAGAAGCACAACGTCAGGTTTAACTTCGTCGACCAACTTGATCGCGCCGTCTCCTGTTGCTGCTTCGGCGACAATTTCAATGTCACTGTCTGCTACCAATGTTTTCAGTCCGCAACGAACCACTTCGTGGTCATCCGCAACGAGAACTCGAATTGCCATCGATTACTCCACAATCAATATCTAAGTAAGCCGCATCTTGGATTCTGTTGAAGAATCGACCAACAGCACAAGTCATAGGTAAGACTGCCCATCCTACGCTTATTGTGCCCGAACTACTTCCTGGCCGAAAGCAACTCGAGATACGGTTCTATCTGGGTTTGGCCTGCCATCTGGGGTGGGTTGCTGCGTGTTTGACGAAAAAAATCTTGCGCTTGCCTCGAATACCCCACAAGTGACGTAAGACGGCAACCACACCACCCACTAGAGACAGATTAACCTAACCCATAAAAATTGCTAGGGCTACGTCATAAACAGAAGGAGTAAATGCTCTGCCGAAGTTAAAAAACCAAGAACATTCCATTACTTACGGCAAACCGCTTGCGGAATTGCCGCACGCAACTCACCCGTTAATTGGCGGCATTTATTTGAACCTCATTGAGTTATCTACCGGTTCCTGCGTAAATACCGCAAAAGGGTGTCAATAAAAAAACCGGGATTAACTTCTGGCTGAAAATCAAATTCCTTTGATGGGTGTAATACAGAATACATTTCAGAGCAAAAAGTATTCTCAGAGAAAATCTCAAACCCTTGTAGGAAACAAGAGGCTGCGTCTGGAAAAATAGGCAGTTGACGCAAAAGAAAAAAAGAGGCGCCGGCCGGATTCGAACCGGCGATGGCGGATTTGCAATCCGCTGCCTTAGCCACTTGGCCACGGCGCCTTAAAAATCGCGATTGCGCGATCAATAGCGATTGGTTTGATTATTCCAAATTCGCTGACTTTGACAATGGTATCGGAAGCCTGAGGGCTCCCTCTTCAATGAATTTCTTGATATCTGGCAAGCTTTCACCAGTTAGTAAGAACCAAACCATTGGCAAATAACTGCCGCGAGCGTCCTTCTAAGTTCGATCTGATATTTCATTCATGGATATCCATCCATTTTTAAAGTCAGATCGAAGAAGGAATCTTCGCATGCGGTATCTATTCGCTTGGGTCAGCAGTTTCACTAGGAATGACCATGTCGTCAACCAAGCGGTTCGTCAGTTGACCGAAATTGCCCGAGAAAGAGTCAATTCGTCTGCTGGCAACCGGCCGCTGGCACAGGCCGATGGCTATCAGCGTGCACGTTTGCGGCAAATGGTTCGCGAATATCTGGATGCGCTCGAGAAGGAGGATTTAGACGTTTCAACGGCAAGACGCCAGCCACTAGTTGAGAAAATCCTGGAGCGACTTGTCGAGCAGGACCTCATTCAAACAGAGCCGGAGGTAGCAGCTCTCAGGTTGCCCCGAAAAGCGGCATAATCGTTAGTCTTCACGCAGATCGCATCTTTTTTCATCGACCAAGCTAAACGTGCCAATCGAATGGCCGAGCGGTTGCCGATCTCGCAAAGGTCCCAAGCGATGGGGCTATTCACCATTTTCATGCGATTTGTGACATGCGAGGCGGCCGATGAATCCTACCCAAAATTCGCTTCCCGACCTGCGAAAGCTCAACCAACGTCTGGCATTCAATGGGGTCCGCGTTCAAGCGTTCCTCGACGGCCTGACACCGCGTATGGACCAGCTTTTGCTGGCTATTAGCGAAGGAAACATGTCGGAGGTTGGTCGCACGAGCCACTTCATTTATCGCTGCTGCGATGTATATGGCTACGACGAATTGGCACTGAAAGCAGGAGAAGTCTGTGAATCAGCAGCCGCTTGTGAATCCGTAGAAGTTGTCGGACGTAAAGTCGTGCGACTGATGGGTGCGTTTGGCCGCACTTCCGAAGAAGCTCAGGCAACGATGGCGACTTAAAGTCGCTATCGTTTATTTGTAGAGCGACGTGGTTAGCTCTGTTCGAGCTTCTTCAGTCGCTCTTCTTTCTCCTTGGCCTCTCGGCGTTCTCGCTTGCGTTCTTCCTCGGTTTCGCGGTTAGATCCAAGACCGACCACGATAATCCCCACGACAACGCTGAGAACAACCGAGATGTAGTTCAGCACCCAGTTCTTACCGGCTTCTTCTTCACCCTCTGCCTGGGCAAACACGGGATTGGAAATCACGTGGAGCGACAGCAGTGTAAGAAGCACCAGCATTAGGCGAAGCTTTGGCATGGAGAAATCCTGCAAGCGAATTTGGCAATTAACGAGAACTGTAGTTTAACCAGAACTGACAAGGCCGCAAAACCAGTCTTCAGAACATTTTGCCCACCGGCGTAAATGCGATAACGTGCTATCCGATCATTGTTGACTGGGTGCGGCGGCATATTCGCGTGCGGGAAGCGACTCGAAATCATCCTCTGGCAGGCCATCCGACGGCTCTTCGTCTTCCTCATCACGCCGCCAGGGGGACACCAAGCCTTCGTACGTTTCGACCGTCAGGCTAAACAGGCTGGGCACCAGGATCAGCGTTAAGAACGTCGACACCAGCAAGCCGCCAAGCACCACACTGCCCAGTCCGCGATAGAGTTCGCTACCGGACCCAGGAAACAGGACCAGCGGCATTAGCCCCAAAACGGTGGTCATGGTGGTCATGAAAATAGGACGAACACGCGAGCGCACGCTTTCCAGAACCGCCTCGCGGAGGTCCATGCCATCTTCCCGCATATAATTGAGCGCCTGGTGCACGATCAGAATGGGGTTATTCACCACCGTCCCAATCAGAATGACGAAACCGAGCATCGTCAGCACATCGAGCGACTGCAGATAAAACACATTCAATAGGGCCAACGCCATCACGCCGCCGACCGCCCCCAGGGGGACCGACAAAATAATGACAAAGGGATAAATCCACGATTCAAACAGTGCTGCCATCAACAGATAGGTGATTAAGAGCGCCAAGAGGATATTGATCCAAAGTGCATTCCACGTATCGGTCAGTTTGTCAGCCGTTCCCGAAAGCCCCACGCGATAACCATTGGGAACTTTCCCGTCGGCGATCATCGGGTCGACCAACTGTGTGGAGATCAACTGCATGGCGTTCTCCAGCGGCATTGCCTCGGGGGGTGAGACTTCGATGGTGATCGAGCGGAGACGTTCTCGGTGGTTGATCTGTTCGGGACCGCTGCTGATGTTCACATTGGCCAGGGCGGCCAGGGGAACAAGCTCGCCGCCGGGGGTCGCAATCGGCAAGCCACCAATCTTTTGCGTGCTATCGGCGAAGTTCGTTTCGCCCATGATAGTGAGGTCGATCTTCTTACCGTCCAGGAAGTAATCGCCGGCGTAGGCACCGTCGATCAGTGCATTGGCTGTAAAGCCTAAGTCGGCACTGCTGACCCCCATTTCTGCGGCCTGGACCAGCTTTGGCTCGATATGCAGTTCCGGGCTGGAAAGGTCCAAGCTCGGCACGGGGCGAACCTGGGCATCGGGAATGAGCCCCTTGCCAGCGAATGGCCCGGCTCCTTTGACCCGCATTAGCATCTCAGTCCCCAGATCGACCAGTTTAGGCAGTTCCGGCCCGGTGATTTCAATTTCGATGGTACGGCCGGCAGTCAGCCCACGTTCAAAGAGACTCGACTGCTTGGCCACCGCGAAAGTCCCAGGGAGTTTCGCCCCCACACTGGAAACTAAGGGTACCAGTTCGCCGCAGCGCTGGTCGTCGTAGGTTCGTAGCCCCATGAAAACCTGCCGACCGCGAGCGACAAAGAAGAAGTCGCTGATCGCCGGGTATTCGGCATTTTGAACCTCTGGATCGTTCGGATCGATATCCCAGTAAGGACGCAGTTCTTCTTCGACCGTTTCGCCCAGGGCCATCAGTTGATCGATGTTGTAACCCGGAGGGGGAAGTAAAATTCCGAAGACCAGATTCCGGTTGCCGGTAGGAAGATACTCGACCTTCGGCCACAGTGCCCAACTGATACCGACCGTCCCAACGAGAATCAAAGAGATCACCGCCACACGACGCGTCACGCTCCCCATCAACCAGCGATTGACGCTGACAATAGCCTCGATCGTTGAGTTGCCGGCATTGCCGATACCTGCTTCGATGCCCGAGGTCGCGGTCGCGGATTTATGCGGCAATTTGCCGTTTCCATTCCCATTTCCTGACGCACTGTGTTTCCGTTTCGGGGTACTGTGGAAGAGTCGCGAGGCAGCTGTCGGAATCACCGACATCGATACGACCAACGAAAGCGCGACGGCCGCACTGATTGCCAAGGCAATGTCTCGAAACAACTGCCCCGCTTCTTCCTGAACAAACACGATCGGTAAAAACACAGCCACTGTCGTCGCCGTCGAAGCGAACACCGCCCCCCACACCTCTTGCGTACCTTTGGCGGCCGCTTTCATGGGAGGATCGCCCATTTGATAGTGACGATAGATATTCTCGAGCACCACCACGGCGTTATCGACTAGCATCCCCACAGCAAACGCCAAGCCGGCTAGGCTAATCACATTCAACGATCGCCCCAGGGCCCCCAGGATTAAGAATGTGCCGATGATACTGGTAGGAATCGCCAAAGCGACCACCAGAGCGCCACGTGCGAACCAGAAGCCTGCCGTGATGAGCAAAATTAAGCACGGAACAAACAACCAACTGCTGACGGTGGCCGAACCAATCGCCAGGGCCATCGCCGGTGGAATGAGTAGCAAAGTGCGAGCGCCCAGATGCAAAAACAGCATCAGCACGCAAATTGTCAACGCACCACCAATGAAGATATTCTGTTGAACCAGATCTACCGACGAGTAGATGTAGTCGGTTTCGTCGTAAACTTGCACCAATTGCAAGCCGCGCGACTTGAGCAGGCCTTCGTCTAGTTCTTCGCGCACTTGCCGTAAGCCAACCATCACATCCAGCACGTTAGCGTTCGTTTCGCGCACGCAGTTGATACCAATGGCCGACTCGCCAAAACGCCGCATGATGCCGGTAGGCTTCTTATAGCCATGATGCACTTCGCCAATATCACGCACGTAAACCGGAACGCCGTCGCGTACGGCTAACAATTGATTCTCGACTTGCTCGGTGGTACGGAATTGCCCCAACGTGCGCACGACCCACCGTCGTTTGCCTTCCCAGAAGTCGCCGGCCGAGGTGTCTTCGTTCTGGCCAGATAATACGCGGCGAACATCCGAGACTGTCAAACTACGAGCCGCCAATCGTTCGGGATGCACGACCACCTGGATCTCGTCTTCCAGACCGCCGATCACGTTCGACTGCGATACGCCTTTGACGCGTTCAAAGCGGGCCTCGATTTCGTCTTCAGCGAATCGCTTGAGGGTCTGAACGTCGAGCGATTCCGGCGGCATCAACTCTTGGAATTCTGGATGCTTGTCCGCCGCGCGGCGGAGCTTTAACATTTGAACACCTATGTTGGGTGCGAACTCGACTTCGTCGACTGCCTCTTTGAGCTGGGGATAGCTTTTGCGCAGTTCGGCATATTGCTCGGGGGAAGGACGTCGAGCACTGAGCACAAACCAGGCGATCGGGCGATCGGAAGAGTTGGCCGTACTGATCACCGGTTGATCGGCATCTTCGGGATAGTCAGGCACCTGAGCGAGGCGGCTATTCACCTTGAGCAGGGCCTCGTCCATGTTGGTTCCCACCAGAAACTCAAGCGTGATCTTGGCCGACGAGTCGCTGCTCTCCGAAGTCATCTTGCTGATGCCTTCGACGCTCTTGAGCTGCTCTTCCTGCTCGACGACGATCTCTTGTTCGATTTCCTGAGGGCTCGCTCCCGGCCAGCTGGTTTCAATCGAGATGGTGGGGGTCTCGACCTCAGGCGTCAAAGCCATCGGCATTCGAAAGAGAGCAACCGTTCCGAAGAGGGCTACCAAAAGCACCCCTACAGAGACTTTCACCGGATTGTTAAGGAAAAATTGAATCATCGAATTAGCTTTGCTTGCGGTGGGGAGGGACTGTATTGATCTTCAAGCGAAGAGAGGAGGGGCACGGCGATTAGCGACCGGCAGAACTTGTCGGGGTAGTCGCTGGCAATACGGTGACCGGTTGGTCCGGTCGAAGACGTTCGTTGCCGTGCGTTACCACGTTCATGCCAGGCTGCAATTCGCCCATGACTTCAATATCCGTTCCATCATGAATGCCGAGTGTCACCGGCACCATTTTGGCTACTTGTCCCTTCTCGGCCGGAGCAATCACGTACACAACCTTGGAACCTCGGTTGAGGACGACGGCGTCTTTAGGAATCAGCATGGCCAGCTTGGTTTCACTCGTCTGCAGCATGACATTGCCCATCATGCCGGCCTTCAGCACCGGTTGGTCTTGCTCGAACTGATTGGGAACACGCACCTTAACGGGGAAAGTACGAGCCCTGACGTCTGCCTGGGGAATGATGGCAACGACCTTACCGGGGAACTTACGCCCGGGATAAGCGAAGACTTCGACTTGCACTTCTCGGCCCAGCCGAACGTAGGGGATGTCCTGTTCCGGCACATTGGCTATGACATCCACTTCGTCCAGTTTGGCGACTTCGGCAATCGCACCACCGCTGGTCGCCCATGCTCCGATCTCGGTCGACTTCTTCACCAAGTAGCCATCGAACTGCGAACGGATGGTGTACTTTTTGATCCGATCGTTAAGCTCTTGCACGATCGCTGCTTGCACGGCGACGCGTGCTTCGGCTTGCTTGAGTTGCTCTGGGCGAGGACCTTCTTCGGCCAGTTCGAAGGCTTTGAGGGCGTCCATGTATTCTTGCTCGGCAGCATCGGCGGCAGAAACCGCTTCATCAAACGTTTCCTTCGAGGTTACGCCCCGTTTTTCGTACAGTTCGACCGCTCGATCACGTCGCAGTTTCATATACTGTTTACGAGCCTCGGCGGCTCGCATGCGGGCTTGTATTTGCTCGACTTCCAAGGGTCGAGTGCCGTTTTGCACTTCTTCCAGTTCTGCCTTGCGGACATCTAACTCGGCATCCGCCGCATCGCGTATTAGTGAGATCGTATTAATCAGCAGTTGCGCGACCGGTTTCTCCGCTTCGACGAAATCGCCTTCCTCGTAATTGAACTCGACCACGCGTCCGTCAACCGCGCTGCCCAGAACTGCGTGCTTCGAGGGGTGCACCGTGCCGACGAATGTTTTATACGAAGCAATCTCACGCTGCTGGACCGGCACAGCACGGACCGGGGACTGGCCCCAAGCGGGAGCATGCAAGAGAGTAAGAATCAATCCGCAAATAAGGGCGGTCGAGGAGCTGATCTTTTTCATGATGAATTGGCCGAGGTTTCTTCTTGGTGGGCAGGCTGGACGCTTTCGCCCAGATTGAGGAGGACTTGGCTTAACAGGCCGTGCAGCTTTTCTATTTCATCCGAGGACATGCCGCGCGTGGCTTCCTGGCGCACCTTGTTCAGTACCGGGACAATCTTCTCCCAAACGGGCTCCGCCGCAGGTCCCACATCGAGAAACTTCTTGCGGCGGTCTTTGTTACAGCTAGTTCGCACAATCCATTGCATCGACTCCATCCGAGTCATAATACCGGCAAGGGTAGGGGGCTCGATCGTCATCCGCCGAGCGAGATCGCTCTGAGTGAGCGGCCCTTCACACTTCAGCCAGGCAATGACCTGAAACTGTCGGAAAGTGATCCCGAAGGGTCGCAGCTCAGCATCGACACGCTGCTGGTAATGGTGAGCCGAGAGGGTTACCCAATAACCGGTGCTGGCATGGAAGTCGTACGTCATAAGATAAGGCAATCGCGGTACTTAGTTAGGCTACCTAAACAATTATGGTGATCTACCTGTCCCCTGGTCAAGGGAAATCTGCTATCGCGCAGCACGATTCCTACAATCGTTAAACTCTTGAAGGCCAATTGACGATGACAACCGTGACGCGGTGACTTGCGCCGTGCGCCGTGAATCACGATGTCACGCTAAGTAGGGGGCGAACATGACGCTCATCCAAGGCCATCCATTGAAGTCCCAAGTTTGCTTAACGCGACTTTCCGCGCACTTAATTGCTGCTGCATTGTTGGTGGGTGGAATGCACTCTGCCTCGGGCCAAGATGCCGCTGGGCAGCGCTGGTCGACCAACAACCCGCCGACACCGGCGTCGGTTCACGCGTCTGAAAAGCCGCAAGACAAGGATCTTCGTCGCTTACCCCCCATCGACCAGGAGGGAGCGAGCACACCGAAACCATCTTTCATTACGCCGAGCGAAAAAACGGCTGCCACACCAGAAATTGCGGCCAAACCGCAATCGGTGGCCATGCCTGCAAAAAAAGCCGATCCGGTCAATTGGTCGAGCCCCAAGGTTGTGATTGGCCCCGAAGGGTCTTCCCGAACGGTCAGCCACGAAGAACTCGTCGCAGCTCCGCAGCCGCAAATCAAAAAATCTCGCTATTCGAGTGCTCTGCAGCCGAAACCAGCGGTGAGTGCTTCCACCGGCCAATCGCGTTTCACGCAAGCAGCCCCAGAGAAACCTAAACCGGAAGCCAAGCCGCCTGCCAGCAAATCGTCGGCCCCTGTCTTTGCCCGAGTCTTTGACGAAGAATTCGAGACGCCGGGAATCACGCAGCCGGAAGTCGCCACCACCAACGACGATAGTCTGTCCCCTATCTTCGCTTGCCGATTGCTCGGCTTGCGAGCGACCAAGTCAGAAGCCAATACGCTTCGATAATGTCGCCCGGTTGAAAGGAAGCGTGAATTCTTCAATCATGAGTCTCGCAGCCGAGGGCCGTTCTCCCTCAGCGTAACCCATGACGAGAAGAGGACTTCACCCTGTGACCGATCCGCCGCAATCCCTACAACAGCGCATCGACGTCATCTCCGACGACGTCGAAACCCCGGTCGTTCAATTGCGTGACATGGTCTCGCACTTCGTCGCCGAGCGGGACTGGCATCAGTTCCACGCCCCGAAAAACATCAGCATGGCCCTGGCCGTCGAAGCGGCCGAACTGATGGAACACTTCCAGTGGATCACCGTGGAAGCATCCCGGGCCGATATCCCTGCGGAAAAGCGAGCCGCCATCGGAGAAGAAATCGCCGACGTGATGTGCTATGCGATGGCCTTATGCAACGAAATGGGCTTTGACGTGGCGACACTGATGCGCGAAAAGATGAAGAAAAATGTGGCGAAGTACCCGGCGGATGAGTTTCGCGGGCGGTACGGGAAAGAGGATTCGCCGTCGGAGTAAGCTTGCCGTGTTTCGCTTAAGACACGACGACGATGACAATCAATAAAATGAATAGCAGGTTGACCATCATTCCTGCGATGGCATGTGGACGAATGCTAGAAATTCTCCACCCCATCACAACAGCGTAAATCGAATACGCGATGCCACATACCACGCAGGCAAGCATAGCGATCACTAAGCCGATGTCCATGACTCGGTTTGTCGCTACGTAGAGCGACTAAGAGACTCCCAATAAGCTGAAGGCGACTCCGGGTAAAATCCAAACCAACCGAGCCCTCCACAGCACTACGCTAAAACGTTTTCGCGATAGGCTCGGCCCGCCGGTTTCAGAGGGCGATTGAAACAGAATACCCTCTTTTTAATTCATCGAATGATCTAAACCGCGTAGGGAGAAGTCGCCAGGTAAACCAGCAGATACAACACGCCACCGACAATCGTCATTAACACGAAGTTTGCGGCGAGCCCTCCTACGACATGCGGCAACAGGGTGCGGAAGCTCTGTGACCAGAACATCCCGTAGATGGTGAACAAGATCCCGCCGATTAGGCACAAGAAGACGCCCATCAGCAATAAAAAATTGAGCGAGGTCGAGACGACGAAGATCGCCGTCAGCAGCATCGCCCCGAAAAGCCCGAGGCCGATCAGCGGCAGTAGCCACCCCAGCCGAACAAGATGCACGACACTTTCCAGCGGCACGCTCGGATCGCTTGCCGCGGTGGGGGACTCGAACGGGTTGTCTTGATCGATTCGTTCCATGGGCAATTTCTACCAGATCAAGGGGACACTTCCCATGCGAGAATAGGCGTCCCGGGTAGTCGTATACGCTCATTCCGGCCAAAATAAGGGCGAAGCATAACCACTTGGCCCCTGAAATTAGATTCACGGAAACTCTGGCATGGATACCTTCGACGCCATCTACGGCCGCCGGTCGATCAAGCATTATCACCCTGAACACGAACTGACCGATGACGAGATCACCAAGCTGATGGAAGCGGCGATCCAGTCGCCAACTTCGTTCAATATCCAGCATTGGCGTTTCGTGCTTGTTCGCGATAAGGAAACACGCCAACAGCTTAAAGCGGCTGCCTACAACCAGGCCCAGGTCTCGGATGCGTCCCTGCTGATCGTGCTAACTGCCGATATGCATGCCTATAAGAAGGAGCCGGAACGTTACTGGAAGGATTCGCCGCCGGAAGTGGGTCAGAAGTTGGTGGGCATGCTGGTCGGCTTGTACGACAACAAGCCGCAATTGCAGCGGGACGAAGCGATGCGATCGATGGGCATTGCCGCTCAGACCATCATGTTGGCCGCCAAGAGCATGGGCTACGACACCGGGGCTTTGGTCGGCTACGACCCGAACAAGGTCGCCGAGATCATCAACTTGCCCGAAGACCACGTGCTGGGCATGATGATCGTCGTCGGCCAGGCCACGCAGAAGGCCTGGGGCAAACCGGGGCAGTTATCACAAGACGATGTAATCGTGCACGATAAATTCCCGAAAGAAGTTTAAGCATTCACCGGATAGCTTAGAAAGTAACGGTGCGATCTAAAATGAATTTCGGGGCCACCCCGAGTTGGTGGAAGCTCCGATCTACGAAGCACCTTTTTTCGGTCTTGGAATTTTGCCGCCGGCTCGGGTGCGGCGGCCGCGTTTACCACCTTTGCCCCCACTTCCACCTTCGACATCGCTCTTCTTTTTACCGACCGAATCTTCCATCTTCGAAATTCGATCGCGAATGGACGCGGCTCGCTCGAACTCGAGGTTCTCGGCTGCTTCCAGCATTTCAGTCTGCAGTTCGTTGATGAATTCCTGCGTGATAATCTCGGAGTCATCATTGCGGCCGACGGCTTCGTTCGCTTTACGATGTGCGTCCGCTTCTGACTCGATACCGCGGCGGATATTCTTCTTGATCGTCTCTGGCGTGATATTGTGCTCTTTGTTGTAGGCCTGTTGAATTTCACGACGTCGGGCCGTCTCGTCGATTGCACTTTGCATGGCCGCAGTCATTTTGTCCGCGTACATGATCACCTTGGCATTCACGTTACGAGCCGATCGCCCGACGGTTTGAATCAACGAGGTTTCGCTGCGCAGAAAGCCTTCCTTGTCGGCATCGAGAATGGCCACCAACGAAACTTCCGGCAGGTCGAGACCTTCCCTCAACAGGTTCACCCCGACCAAACAGTCGAACTTGCCTTCACGAAGATCACGCAGCAGTTCAACTCGCTCGAACGCGTCGAGTTCGCTATGCAACCACTTACACGGAACCCCTTTTTCGTTGAAGTAGTGCGAAAGATCTTCGGCGAGTCGCTTGGTCAATGTGGTCACTAGCGTTCGCTCGCCGGCGACAATGCGGGCCCGGATCTCTTCCAACAAGTGCGGTACCTGACCACGAGCCGGGCAGACTTCAATCACCGGATCGAGCAATCCGGTCGGGCGAATGATTTGCTCGACCACTTCGCCGGTTGTCTTTTCCAACTCGTACTTGGATGGGGTCGCTGAGACGAAAACCGTTTGGTTCAGGATGCTTTCCCATTCCTCGAACTTCATCGGCCGGTTATCCATCGCGCTGGGCAGGCGAAAACCGTGCTCGACCAAATTCATCTTGCGGCTGCGATCGCCATGATACATGGCCGAGATCTGCGACACCGTCACGTGCGATTCGTCGACAAACAACAGGAAGTCATCCGGAAAGAAGTCGTATAGCGTGCTCGGCGGAGCCCCCCTGGGACGCCCCGACAATGGCTGGCTATAGTTTTCGATCCCCGGGCAGAAGCCCACTTCCTGCATCATCTCCAGGTCGAACCGAGTTCGCGCGTTAAGCCGCTGGGCTTCGAGCAACTTGCCGGCCTGCTTCAGCTCTTCCAGGCGGCCGTTGAGTTCTGCGCGGATATTCGCCACGGCCTTTTCGATACGTTCTTCTGGCATCACAAAGTGCTTTGCCGGATAGATGAACAGTTGATCTTGCTGGCTGATGATTTCGCCAGTGGTGGGGTTAATGATCGCCAACTGCTCGACTTCGTCTCCCCACAATTCAATGCGGTAGGCGAACTCTTCGTACGAAGGCCAGATCTCCAGGCAATCGCCTCGAACACGGAACTTCGATCGTTCGAAGCCGACGTCGTTCCGTTCGTAAAGGATGTCGACCAGGCGGGAAAGGATGTCATCGCGATCGACCATCTGCCCCTTACGAATGCTGACCATCATCTTCTTGTAGTCGTCGGGCGAACCCAAGCCGTAGATGCTGGACACGCTCGCCACGATGATGACGTCGCGGCGACTGACCAGAGCACTGGTCGAAGCGAGACGCAGACGATCGATCTCATCGTTGATCGAAGCATCTTTCTCGATGTAGATATCGCGCTGCGGAATGTACGCTTCCGGCTGGTAATAGTCGTAGTAGCTGACGAAGTAATGAACCGCGTTGTTGGGAAAGAAGTCTTTGAATTCCGAGTAGAGCTGGGCGGCCAGGGTTTTGTTGTGTGAGATCACCAGCGCTGGACGCTGCATGTTTTGGATGACGTTCGCCATGGTGAACGTCTTGCCGGAGCCCGTCACCCCGAGCAGACATTGGTGCTTCTTGCCAGCCAGGATACCCTCGGTCAGGGACTTAATCGCGGCAGGCTGATCTCCGGCGGGCTTAAACTCGGATGCTAGCTGGAATTCCACTCCGTCTCCCTTTCCTCTTCTCGACTGGCCTCGGCAACCGCCGGCAGATTGCTAGGCAAACATGCTGGCGGAAATGCGCTACCCCGAATCGATCTATTCTAACGACTCTGCTGCAGACTTGGGGGGACTACTCCCCCATGCTTCCTAAAGATGCCAGCAACTCGCCCATTTCTCCGGCGGCATGGGCATCGCCTTGCTGGCGAGCAATCTCGATCCCTTCGCGGAGAACCGTTCGCGAATCCTCTATCTCACCCATCTCCGCTAACATCTGGCCACACATAAACCATGCCGCCACATAGGGGGGAGCACCGCGCATCAGCTTCTCGAACTCGGCTCGGGCTTGGTCGTGGCTGCCTTCTTTACGCAATTCCATGGCCAGACCATAGAGCAGGAAGGTGTCGCTGGGGTCGTTTTCTAACAAGCTGAGGATCTGTTGTTTGCGTGAATTCGTCACGAAGTTGTTGCTCTCATTAGGATTACGTCGAACAGGAACATTCCGAACAGGATACCTAAACCATCCATTCTCCGAAATCCGAACAATTCTTTAAACCACTAATATTGGAATGACCGATACCCAGATAGGAATCCAAATATTGTTTCGATGGGTGACAGGAAATTCAATGATGCATCGTAGCGCAATTCTGGGAACCGCGGGACTCATCCTGCTCGCCGCCCTCGGCCACATGGTCATTTCGGGACTGATGCCTCAACAGGAAGTTTCGGCCGAGACGAAGAAATCGGTTGTTCACGAGTTTTCGACTCCTGCGCCCAGCCGCTTTACTGCGCCGGAAAGCTCTGTGCCGTTGCAGCCCATGCCGGCTCGGATTAGTTCTCAGCCCATGTCGTCGATCGATACCGGTATGCGACTGACTTCAGGTGAAGAGTCGACACAGCCGTCCAGCCGTCGTCGAGTAACCACCTCGCAATTGGAAGCGCCGACCGAAGTCGAACCGGCCCCGGCCGCGAATGCACCGGCGGGTCTGCCGTCTTCGCTCGACGAAGCGCTGAGCCGTTTCCGTGACAATCCGGTTTCGATTGGCAGCGAGCCCGAGCAAACCAAATCAGCCCCTGAGCTGGAAGCACCGGCAGACAAACAGCCACCAGCATCGCCGATGCCCAAGCCTGCGGCCCCAACCCAGGCGAACCCCTATCGCTTCCAACCTAGCTCAGCCGCGAACGAAGCCCCAGCGGCCAATGGAGCCGCATCGATCGGCGCGACGCCTTCGGCAGTGAAGGAAGACCCCAAGCCTGAATTAAAGCCCGAGCCAAAACCTGAACCTAAACCGCAATCGACTTCACCGCAACCCACGGCCATTCCTCGGCAGACGCTTTCTACCGTCGAGACGCCTGCTCCGAAGCCTCAACCGGCGCCCACTTCCACAGCGTTGTTCACTGTCAACAGCCCGGTCGTAGTCGTCGATGCAGCAGGGCCCAAATCGCTGGTCATCGGCAAGCCGTCGACCTATCGCATTCATGCTCGCAACATGGGCGATGCCAGTGCTCGCCAAGTAACAATACAAATGATTCTACCCCAGGGCATTCAACTGCAAGACCTGCGTGGATCGCTTGGTTCCCCGCGTCAGGTGACGTCGCAAAGCGGCATGATGGCTGTTCAATGGGACATTCCCGTTCTGCCAGCTCATAGCGAAGGATCGCTCGACCTGGGATTGGTCGCTACGCAAACGCGTCCGTTTGAGCTGGGCATGGAAGTCGCCTACGCTCCGTTAAGTGCGAAATCGTCGATCTCAGTGCTTGAGCCGAAGCTCGACATGGTGATCGATGGCCCGCAGGACATTTTGTTTGGCGACTCGCAGATCTTCAAAGTCATTGCTAAGAATACCGGGACCGGCCCAGCCGAGAACGTTTCGATTACGATCATGCCGATCAAGAAGGGGCAAAACCCGACGGTCATCGATTCGATCGGAACGATTGCCCCCGGCGATCAGAAAGTCATCGAATTGGAGCTGACCGCCAAGCAGGCTGGTACGCTTGCCTTGCGAGCGGAAACGTCTGCTGACAACGGATTAAGTGCCGCTGCTGCCCACGACGTTTTGGTGCGTCGCGCCGAACTGGCCGTCAATGCCCAAGGGCCTGGGATCAAGTACGCCGCGACGACGGCCTCTTACACGGTTGTCGTTGTGAACTCCGGAAACGCTCCGGCGAGCAGCATCCTAGTCGAAGCTCAGCTTCCGACGGGGTCAAAGTTCGTATCGGCTTCGCACGGTGGTACGCTCGACGAAGCATCTGGCCGCGTGACCTGGAACTTGCCGAAGTTGGAAGCCGGCACCCAACAGCCACTGCAGGTTGTTAGCACGTTAATGGTCGAAGGAAACAACATCTTGCAGGTCAGTGCCAACGCCGATCAGGGGCTCTCCAGCCGCCACGAAATGATCACTCGCGTGGAATCGGTCGCCGACTTGAAACTGCTGGTAAACGATCCGACCGGTCCAATTCCGGTGGGTCAGGAAGTCGAATATGAGTTCAGCTTGAACAACCGCGGCACGAAGGAAGCCCGAGGCGTGAAGGTCACCGTCAGCTTCGGCAGCGGTATTGAGCCTGTTTCCGTCGAAGGTGGCAAAGGGACGATCCAGGGCGATGTGGTTCAACTAAACACGATTCCGGCCGTCAACGCTGGGCAAGAGATCGTTGTCAAAGTGAAAGCCCGCGGACGTAGCGAAGGGAATCACACCTACCGGGCCGAAGTTCGCTGCGACGATCCAACGACCCGCCTGGCAATTGAAGAGTCGACTCACTTCTATGGGGCGGCCATTCAAACAGCTTCGCCTCAGATGCCAGCGACACGGTTCCAACAGCAGCCACCTGCCCAGGCACCCACTGGCAATGCTCCGGCACCGCTGAGCCCAACCCCATTCAGCCGCTATCAGTAAGCGGCACTAAGGGGCATGACGGCTGATTAGGGGGCGAAGATCGTATCGAAAGATCGCCTCCTTTTCGGGAACCGACATCAGCAACGCATCTTGCCACAGTGCCAGCCCGAAGACGCTGTTGCTGCGACACGAGATCACTTCCAGCAGCTTGCCGCTGTCCGTATCGATCACCGCGACTTCCCCTCGGTCCCACAGGCTGACATACAGCCAGTTTCGGCGATCGATCGCGATATGGCCAAGTCGACCAAGCTCTTCCGGGTTTTGAACGTCTAGCAGTAGATTTAGAAAGTACGCGGCAATCTTTTCAGATGCGCCGTCTTGTGGATCGGTTCCATAGATCGATATTTGCCCCCGACCAGACTCGGCAAGGTACAGCGTCTTTCCGTTGGAGCTCAAACAAATTCCGGTCGGTTGGTCGAGCTCATCGGCCAGTAGCACGGGACGATTCGTCACGACATCGAATCGGTATAGAGCCCCGTTGGGTCCCTCGCTCGAGGCCCGTTCCGGCTCTGAGAAATAGATATTTCCACCAGGGCCAATGTCGATGGCGAACAGCGAGTCGAAACGACGACCTTGGATTCGGTCGGCGAGTGTGGTCACCATCTTCGTTTCAGGCGTATAACGCAGCACACGGCCACGCTCGGAGTCGAGCACGAGAATACGCTGATCGTCATCCAGCGCGATACCGACCAGAGTCGAGGCTTTGTCTTGGTCTGCGGCGGCCTTCGGAGCATCGAAGAGCAGGGCGGCTCCCTCTTCTTCACTGATCTTGCCGACCGCCCCCAGGTGCCGATAGTTGGTTGCCAGGACGTTTCCTTGATCGTCGAAGCATAGCGCCGTATGGCCGGCCAGGCCAGTTGCGAAAAGCTGGCACGACCTTGCCGCTGGAGTTTTCGGTTCATCCGAATGGGCAACTGCTGCCCAGGCCAGACAGCTCGTGACGGCCAGGAGGCGAATCAATCGAGATGTAGTAATGGAACACATATCAGGAGGAGGCTTGAGGAGGAATTCGTATGACGATCCTTGTCCCGCATGCTTCATCCGTTGAAGTCTTCCAGGAACTTAAGCCTGATCGGAATGCCGCTCGAATGCCAGGGGTTCGTCGGCACGCGGGTCGCCAATTTTGACAACCAACGACCCATCCAACAGGTCTTCAATCGTTTGACCGATGACTTCGGCCCGCCACCCTTTAGCCAGGGGTGGTAACTCTCCGGACTTATCTAAATGATAGGCCACCAAATCTCGCACGTCTTGAATGGTACACGCCAAGCTGGGGGCAATACGGGCCTCGCGGCAGATGCTTCCCAGTGCCGCACTGAGAAATTGCCCAAGCACGGTGTACTGCGAATTGGCGTTGCCCCGATGATTGGTGGGGCAGTCTTCATCCGGCAGTTCGATGGCCCGGCGAACGCAATCGGCCAGGTCATCGATATACGGATCGAGATCGCGGCGATTCATTCCGCGTAATGCTTTGATCTGCGAAACCTTGGCTGACTTGCGTTTGGACAGTTCCACCATCAGGTCGTCACGCAGGATGCGACGAGGTGGGACGTTCTGAGACTTTGCGTGGTGATCTCGCCAAGTCCAGATTTCGCGTACGATGGCCAGCGAGCGGCGATTCAAGTTGCCGATCCCCGAAACACTACGCCATCCGGGTCGCATGGAATACTCTTCCCAGATCGTTTGGAAACGCGACATCTCGGCTTCCATCCAACTGGTTCGGCCCAAGTTCTCAATTTCTTCGGCCAGTTGCTGATAGATTTGGTCCAGATAAATGACGTCGTTCAAGGCGTATTCGATCTGCAGCGTGGAAAGAGGGCGACCACGCCAGTTCGTGCGTGTTTCTCCCTTGGGAAGTCTTTCTCCCAATTGCCGAGTGATGAGATTGCCCAGCGAGATGGGGAACTCCATCCCGATCAGACCGGCGGCGACCTGCGTGTCGAACAGCCGCGTCGGTCTTTTGCCGGTTGCGCGAAAGCAGAACAGGAATTCTTCCCGCGCCGCATGCGCCACGACAGTCACGTCGTCACTGGTAATCAGATCCCAAAAGGGAGTTAGATCGAGCATCCCCTTGGGGTCGATGACGGCCAGCCCCGACTTGCTTGCCACTTGAATGAGACATAAGTCGGGCAGGTACACATCCTCCGAAATAAACTCGGTATCGAAGAAGATATGCTTGTCAGCGGCCAGTTGTTGGCACAGCGTTTGTAAGTCACGGTCGTGACGGACGTAGGTGTAGTCCACCGTCGTATCGCTTCTCATCCGTGGAAAGTTTGAGACTACGCGGTCCAATCCCCGCAGTTACCGCTAACTAGTATCGGATAAACTTTCGCAGGCCGCAAAGGGTGAAAGTGCCCAATGCGACGAAAACTGACAGCGAGACCGACTTCTAAAGAAGAAAGACCAGCGAGACGATGCCCAAAATGGGCAGTAAGATCGGAACGCTGAAGAACAAGACATAGCCAAAGAAACTCGGCATCTTGACGCCACTTTCTTCGGCGATGGCACGGACCATAAAGTTCGGACCGTTGCCGATATAAGTCATTGCTCCCATAAATACCGAACCCAAACTGATCGCAACCAGGTTGATGTAATGTGATCCGGAGGTGTTCTCGATAGCCGCGTTCAACGCCGCCGCATCCATATTCGGGAACGCCGTCTTGAAGAAGACCAGGTAAGTTGGGGCGTTGTCTAATATTGAAGAGAGCCCGCCGGTAATCCAGTAAAACTTCATAGGTGTGTCGATACCCAGGCTTGGACCTTGCTCGTTTAAGATCTCTAAAGCTGGTTGCATACAGATGAAGATGCCGACAAACAACGCCGCCACTTCAACGATCGCGTGGTAGTTGAAACGGTTTTCATTGCGAACTTGCTTGCTTCCCAACCATAAGCTCAGACCAACCAAAGCCAGTTGAACAATCTCGCGGAGATAGACGAACGGATACCAACCAATGCCTGGCAGCGGCTTGGTTGGATCGAGCAAAGCGACTGAGAAGATCACACCCACAAGCAATAAAGCATTAGGCCAAAGCCCTTGAATCCGCAGCGGAGTCGTCCGCACTTCATCACGCAAAACGTTTTCGGCGTCTTCTTTCGGATAGTAGTAAAACTTGTCCACCACCACATACAGGATCAACAACAATATATTGGTTAACAGCCATGGCTTCCACAACGCCGTCATCGTCCAAAGGAAGTTAACCCCTTGCAGGTAACCCAAAAACAGCGGCGGGTCGCCGATCGGCAGCAAGCAGCCACCACAGTTACAGACCACAAAGATAAAGAAGACGACGGTATGCTGTCGGAAGCGGCGTTCCTTGTTGGTTTCCAGCAAAGGGCGAATCAGAAGCATGGCCGCACCAGTGGTACCGATGAAGCTGGCCAATAAACCACCAACGAGCATGAATGCGGCATTGGTGGTCGGGTGGGCCTTCAAGTCGCCCGAGATACGGATACCGCCGGAGATCACATAGAGTGAAAACAAGAGCACGATAAATGGAATGTATTCGCCCATGATGGCATGATCAATTCGATGCCAGGCGGCGCCCATGCTGGCGCCCTCGTAGATGGTCATGTAGTAAATCAACGTGACGACGGCCAGACCTACCGAGACAATCAAGCGATTCGTATTGCTTTCCCACCAATGCTCGGTGAACTTCAAGAGCGGCAAAACCGCGATTGAACCCAGCAAGAGCACAAAAGGGGCAACCGCCCAAGGGTGAGGTAATGGATGACTGCCGTGATCGCCATGAGCTTCGCCTGCATGGGGGTCGGCATGTTCATCATGAAGATCGTGAGCAAGGGCCGCGTCGTGATGGGCCTCGGCAGCGGCATGCGTGTCCGCTGCAGCTTTCGGAGAAGTCGTCCAACCGGCGACCGATGCCACGGCATAAGCGACCAGCAAGACAACGATGCCGAGCAGCAAAGGTTTATCCGAGCCTGAGCCGCCTGAGTGATGATCGTCCACCGTCTGGTGTCCTCCGAGAATTCCGTTTATTTCGGTCGATGTGATTCCAGCTTGACCCATGCTTGGTCACCTTCTTCTTGCCTAGGAAAGGTGTTACACAAATTACCGGTACCTGCGGAGACAATCCGGCCAAATATCGCCGATTTGAGGCATGGTAAGTGTGCCAAACGTTAGGTTATGCTGGAGCGATTTAAGCTATCAGAGCTAGGTTTTCATGCCAAGGTGGCACGCTGGCGGGAACCCGATACGGATTATCACGGATTTACCGCTGATACCGTGGGACAGCCCGATTTGCAGATTTTTCCTGTTTAGCGTCGAATTCTTTATTTCCTCACGAAACGACTTGTTGCATGCAGTTACTGGTCAGCGTACGTAGTCTCGAAGAAGCCAACTTGGTCGGTGGCGCAGGGGTCGATCTCATCGATCTGAAGGAACCTCACTATGGCTCGCTGGGAGCAACGTCTTCGGAGATTTGGCAAGCGGTCGTAAGCCAATGGCACAAACGCAGTCCGGTTAGCTTAGCCCTAGGGGAGCTGTCTGGCGTTTGTTCCGTCGACAAAGTGCCGCAGGAGACCCATAGCGTAAAAATCGGCCTGGCCCACTGTGGCCGCACCCCAGGCTGGCAAGACAAGCTATCCGCCGTGATCGAGCAGCTACCCGGGAAGGTCCATCGCGTTGCGGTGCATTACGCCGACGCACACCTGGCAGAATCGCCATCGCTAGACGACGTACTGAATATGGCACTTCAGCTCGATTGCCAAACTTTCTTGGTCGATACTTTCGACAAGTCAGCGGGCTCAGTTTTCAACCATCTGTCCACAACGCAGCTAGAGAAATTGCGTGAGCGGCTGCATTGCGAAGGGCGTCAATTTGCACTCGCGGGATCACTACTTGCACACCATTTACCCTCAGTGGTGCAGATTCAACCAGACATCGTGGCGGTAAGGGGCGCCGTTTGTCATCGAGAGCGAACAGGTGAAATCGATATCAAGTTACTTCGGTCTTTCCGAGAGCAGTTGCGAGTTGCTTTCCAACACAAAACGAGAAAAGTACTTTCTCGCGGTTAGTCATTCTTTGTCCCCACTGGTGGTGGACTTACCGCGAAAGTCTCGACAAGTTGCTTGACTTTTGCATTTCGGGTTTCGATACTGGCGGATCGTTCTATGCTGCCGACTCGGCTTAGACAGAACGTAGATATATTCCGCTTCACTTGCCTTGCAAGGAGAAATCGACAGTGCCAAGTTCCGTTCTCGACGCGATTCGCCTAGGTATTTGGGATTACGAACCGGAGAAAGTGGAGTCGAATCGATTTGATTCGACGGGTGCTCTACCAGGATCGAACGAAAAGTTAGATATCTTGGCACGTCGTCTCGCTGATGGACTCCCCCTGTGGCACCCCGAAGATCGTCGCTCTTACGACGACACCATCAAGGCTGAAGAATAAGCCGGCGAACGATGCCAACAGTGCTGATCGCTTATCCACGGCTTGCATTCCTGGTTTAATCAACGAAAATTGGGCTAGTAACACCGCATTCGGAAGCCAATAACGAAGAGACACATCATGCCTGGGTTCAAGGTTGAAGTTCCCCATCCCCTTGGTCAAGAAGAAGCCGCAAGTCGCGTCAAAAGCCTGCTCGAGCACTTACGGGGACGTTTCGACGGGCAGGTCAAGGACATGCAACAAACCTGGACCGAAGAAGATGTGATGCAATTCTCGTTCAAGACAGCTGGCCTGACCATCAAAGGCGAGATGGACGTGCAGCCAAATTCGGTGGTCGTGTCCGGCGACTTGCCATTTGCCGCGATGTTGTTCAAAGGCCGCATTGAAAGCTCGATCAAAGAAGAGCTTGCCAAGTGCCTGAGCGAACCGGCCTAGTTATTCGAGCCAGACCTTCACTTCGCGATGAGGGTCGGTCAACTCGAAGACATCTCCCGGGACGTACCCTCTTCGGCGGACGTCCCTTACGATTTCGACCAGGTCGATACGTTCTTGTTTGATCCGCCGCAACGTCTCGTCGTCGAGAAACTTCTCCAGGCGATCGATTGCCGCAGCCGCTAACGTGACACTGGCTTTCAATTGACCGTCTCGCAAGACCTGCACTTTCAAGTGCTTGGCTAACGCTTTGTAATCTTGCGTGGGTAGGGACGGCAGGTTCAATTGGCCCATCGCGTGTTGGTGCGTAGCAACATGCGACTGCAGTGCGCGGCACCAAAGCACCTTGGCATCGAGCCCGGCGAGATAGGTGATCATCGCGTGGAACGAGCGAAGCAGGTATAGCAGCCCAGGAGGCCCCGCAATACGAAAGTTCATTCGTTCGTCTCCGAGCAAATCATTCAGCCGTTCGCTCAATCGCCAGTCGCTTGTGTCGTATGGGTGATCGACGCAGAAGGGCTCTAGCAGCACACGGCTCAAAGCTGGCAGACGATCGGCGATCGGCTCAAGCAGTTCGTGGCGGAACCCGAGTGCGACCAGAAAGGGAAGGGGAGCCTCGCTTTGCTGGCGAGTGGCCTGGATGTATCGTAACAGCGTAATCCGCTCGGTCACATTCATGTGGTACACCGACCCAAAGTCGTACAAAACGATCTTCGGACCATCGCTCGTTCGTAGGAAGCGAACATTGCCAGGATGCAAATCGGCGTGCAATTGCCCATGCTCAAAGAGACTCTCGAGAAACCAGAAGAGCAAGCGGCGCCCCAGCACCGTCTTCTCTTCAGGACTCCATTGCGACTGAACCTCTTGCCAGGTCTCGCCATCGATCCACTCAGACACGAGGATGTTTTCGCACGACAATTCTTGCTCGACACGCGGGACGATCACCCACGGACTTCGCCCCGGACCATCAGCAAAATCGGCTTGAGCAGTTGCTTCCTGGCGATAATCGAGTTCAGTCTTTAACCCTTCCAGGATCGTGTGGCGATATCCCTCCAGGTTAAATCCGTCTGACAGATTTCCGAACGGCTTGGCCAGCCAGCCAATCGCGGCCAGATCGGTCATGACGGCATTGTGAATGCCTGGGTATTGAATTTTGATCGCCAGTTTTCGACCATCGTGCCTCGTGGCCGCATGCACTTGTCCCAGAGACGCCGCTTTGCCGTGGGGGTCGATCTCTTGAAATAGTGTATCGGGGTCGATATCCCACGCGGTCTGCAAGATCGGCCGTATGGCCGACCAGGGCAGGGGATCGGCCGACTCGTAGAGAGAACCGAAGGCATCTTGCTCCGATGGATCGGCAGAGAAGGCCATCATCTGGCCCATCTTCTGTGGCAGTCCTCGCATTCTTCCCAGGCGATCGGCAACTAGTTTCTGGGCGGCCAGCTGGGCCTTCTCGTCGTGTGACCAGCGAACCTTAACCGCGTCTTTGGCAAGTTGTGCGTAGTTCCAGGTACGGCGAATCGACTCGACTGGCATGGCTAATCGCCCCCATTGATCATCCAGAAGAAGGGGCCTCTTCCAAGCAGGCCCTTGCCACTTCATCGTCCCTGTTTGCCTGCCAGCGTGAGCGAACAGGCGTCTGTTACGGTTATGTGGACTCTGCCGACAACTACGTGGACGCGCGGAGCGTTTCTCGCATCTTAGGATCTGGCAGGAACAAGATTTTCCAGTTCAACGTTTCTCTGCCTTGCAGGAAAGTGGTCTGACAAATCAGCACGTCGGTGGTCTCTTGAACCTGCTCCATGAGGGCCTGCTGTAGCACGCAGACACCGTAGTCTTGTAGAAAAATCGGAGGAGATGGAACGAATTCACTGTTCACTAGGCGAGCAATCGCATTGAAGTAAGCACAGCCAAGGATGTTGCCGGTTTCATTTAGGGCCGATCGCTCTAGCTCGGACCACTCTGATTCAGTCGAAACATCTTGCTTGAACAGCGATGCCGCCAGGCGTCGACCGTTTTCCTCGTCGAAGGTGAGAATCATCGTTCCCCCGATCTCTCCTTCGATCGTCAGGACGACCATCGTCAGCAAGTCCATCCCAAGATCAAACTCTTGAGATACCATCTCTATTGGTATCTCGCGAACGCAATCTAAGGACAGCGATATCTTTCCGCCAGTCCAGACGCTCATGGCTTGCGAAGCTTCTTCGGTCGCCGCACCCAGTACTTTCTGGAGCATCGGTAGCTGATGGGAATCTGCGCTAGTGATCATATCCATGAGTCGGGTCCTAACAAACAGTTGTTTCCACCTGGCTGCGGATGGCCAAATCAATGACCGCAACCGGATCGAGGATAAGAGCGACACGGCCATTGCCCAGCACACAAGCGCCGGCAATGCCTTCGACGTTCTGATAGTTCTCGGCAAGCGACTTCACGACGACATCCTCTTCACCCAAGATTCCATCCACAACTAGCCCTACCTCTCGGCTGTCATTGCGGATAATGATCATGGTGACATCCCCTTGCGAAGTCATCCGCTGAGTTGGCTCGCTCCATTGGAACGTATTGTGCAGTTCAACCACAGAAACGGGTCGTCCACGAACCATAGCCGTTTCTTTGCCATGAACCGTTCGTAGTTCATCGCGTCGGAAGCAAACAATCTCCACGATCGATTCGACAGGAATCGAAAACAGATCGTCATCAATTCGAGCCATCAGGCTCGGCAAAATTGCCATGGTCAACGGCAGCTTAATGGTAAAGACGGTTCCTTCGCCATGCTTGCTATCGACTTCGACGACCCCATTGATCGATTCGATCTTGGCACGGACGATATCCATCCCCATGCCTCGGCCAGAAATCTCGGTGATCGCCTCGGCAGTACTAAAGCCTGGCTCCCAGATTAACTGGTAGATCTGTTGGTCGGTCATGCGGTCGAGATCTACCTGCGTGACGAGACCTTTCTCGATAGCCTTTTTGGCAATTTTTTCTCGGCTCAATCCGCGGCCGTCATCGTTCACTTGAATGACGATACTGTTGCCGCGATGAAATGCATTGAGCGTGATGGTGCCACAGGTCCCTTTCCCGGCGGCGATTCGATCTTCCGGCAATTCAATGCCGTGATCGGCCGAGTTGCGAACCATGTGAATCAGCGGGTCTCCTAACTCATCGATCATGCGTTTATCGAGTTCGGTCTTCTCCCCGTTAATTTCAAGCGCGATCTCTTTGCCGTTGGTTCGTGAAATGTCTCGCACCACACGGCGAAAACGCCCAAACAAAGGACCGATCGGGACCATTCTCGTATCCATGATCGTCTTCTGAATGCCATCGGTAACGCGGTCTAACTGGTGAACGGCATCAAAGAAGCTGGTCATTCCCGAACGAATGGCATCCATTCGTCGCATCTCTTTATTGATAGCTTCAAGATTCTGCTGAATCTTCCGAACCTGAGCATAGACTGCTCCGATCTCCTTGGCTTCCCTTTTCGCTTTGCCACCACCCGTTTCCCCCAGCAACTTTTGGCACATGAGGTCGGTGGAATCGAGCCACTGCTGACATTGTTTATGCGGGACGGCATCTCGCAGGTTTTCGCCCAACTGATTGAAACGGGCTTTGCTAATTACCAATTGTCCGGCCAGGTTCATTAACTGATCAAGTCGTTCGATATCGACTCGCAGTGTTTCAGCTGGCTTGGCATGGGATGATTCTGCAGGCTTGCCAACGTTTGCCGCAACCGGCTTGGCTTCAAGGACCTTGGCTTCCGGCACCTTGGGGATCGCAATCTCCTGCTTCACAGGCGGTGCAGCGACCTTATCCGTTTCCAATTCAACATGCGGAGCTTCCCTCGGCAAATCGTTCTTCTGCTCTTCTTGCGTCTTAGGAACAACGCTTTGGTCGCGTTCGAGTTGCGTTATCTGAACTTCCATGACACCAGAAACGTTCAACAGACTATAAATCGCTGTGTCTTCTAGTTTTGTAATCAGGCCGATTACGATTCCTGATAGCTCGCTGATGGAATCAAGCTCGCTCCTCTGAGGACTCGTCAGAAGGACTTTGCCATTTCGGGCCAACTTCTCGCAAAGCAGTTGGGCCTTGAGACCGACTAAGGGGACGCTGCTCGCCAACTGAACTTTTGCAATCAATAAGCGATCGGCATCATTTTCGAAGTGGTCGCCGGCAAGTTGCAGAAGCTCTTGCGGATCTAACATATCCGGCTCGTTACTCGGTTCTTCTTCGCCGGCACTTTCGACAGGTTCGCTGACCGACTCGCATTCGGCTTCCGCAGCAAGCAATTCACTGGCACACGTGGCAAAATCAACTTCCACCTGCTCGCCACTTCGAAGACCTTTTAAGTAGGCACGCAGGGCATCGGCGCAACTCAGCAGGGCATCGATCAGGAAAGGATCTAAGCCTTTTTCGGCATCTCGGTGACGTTGCAAAACGTCTTCCATCATATGAGCCAGCTTGGCAGGTCGATTCAGACCGATGGAAGCCGCTGAACCTTTAATGCGATGCGATGTGCACATCAGCGTGCGTACCGACTCTATCTGCGATGAAACATTCGATTCGAGCAACAAGTCGGCCATTTCATCCAGCGACATCTCGGACTCGTCAAGGAAGATCGCCATATATTTCGCGGGAACTTCGGCCTCGTCGATAACATCGGCGAACATTTCCGTGCAATCAAACGCATCAACTTGCGGCGAAGTAGCTGGCAGATCAGAGGCTGGTTCCATGATTGCTTCTTTTTCAGTCATTGGTTTTGGCTCAGTTTCCACAGAGGGTACAGGACTACCAAACGCATCATCGACGTCTCCTTGTGCCCCTTGCTCTTTCAGGGCTCCGCCTGCGACGAGCACCTCAGTGATTGCAGCAATTTGCGGCTCGCAGTCCAAATCATCGGATTGCGTGTCGCGGAGGTGGTCGATTAATTCACTCAAGCGATCTACGGATGCATAGACAACACCGACCACATTTCGTTCGATGGTCAGCTGACCACGGCGGGCAGCGTCGAAGACATTCTCGATGTTGTGCGTCAACCCATTGATACGAGGCAATCCCAACATCGCGGAAAGGCCTTTAATGCTGTGTGCTGAACGAAACATGTCGTTCAGCAATGCCTCGTCGATGGCGATGCCGGAGCCGGCTTCATCCTGAACCCATTGCTCCAATTCCATCAAACGGTCGTTGATTCGATCGATCAGTTGCGTCGACTCATCGAGGAAATCTGTCAACAAATCGTCGGAACAATCATCTTGCATCGCAGTATCGCTGTTCATTATCTTGCCCCAATTTTGCAAAACCAAGTTTTGCGTCTGCCGTTACTCTCGCATCTGCTATTTCCGCAGATAAAGCCAGGGATGAATTCGGTCGAATCCACCCATCAGATCGCCGATTCCTTCGGCTGCACCGGCGACTAAATAGCTGCCTGGCTTCATTACTTGTTCCACATTGTGCATGACGCGTTTCTTAGAATCGGCATTGAAGTAGATCAATACGTTCTTCAAAAACACGAGATCAAACGACGGCTCTGCAAGTCGATCCAGCAGATTATGTTGCCGGAATTTCGTCATCGACCGGAGCTTCGCATTGGGCTCCCAGATCGTTGCTCCGCCTAGCTGGCTGAAATACCGACGCTTCAAGGCGTCCGGTACCAAACGCATCGCGCGTTCGTTGAATTTCGCTTCTTGGGCATCCTGCACCGCTCCGACACCAATATCGGTTCCCAGTATCTGCACCCGCCAAGCGGCAGGATTCCGAAGGCCATCAGCAATACATGTTGCGATCGAATAGGCTTCGTCACCGGTACTACAAGCGGCCGACCAGATACGCAGTGCATTTTTGCCCGTCTTTTGAAACTCGGGCAAAAACGTTCCGCGAAGCCAATTCCAGTTGGAATCGTCGCGAAAAAGGTACGTCTCGTGCGTCGTTACTTCCTGCAGAAACCCATCCCACTCGGCGTGCGAGATAGGAAGTTTCTTCAGAAAGTTGTAGTACTGCTCGAAATCGGTGATTCCCGACTCTTTCAACCGACGGCGAATGCGGTTGGAAAGTAATTGTTTCTTCGCCGGCGAAATTTCGATCCCGGCTACATCGTAGATCATTTTTGCATAACGCCGCATCTGATCGTCGGTGACCTGTGCGGTGGCGGTTAGTGAGCTCATGCGTTGTTTCCTTAGTCAATCGTTCCTGCCCAAAACGGGTGTCAACTCGTCTCGCGGCATCTAGCCACCGGCGAGACGAGTGACAGGGTTTGCTTACTCGCTTAGATACGGAAGCGGCTGACCAATTCGCGAAGCATGGTGGCTTGAGCACCCAATTCTTCGCTGCTCGACGCCATCTCTTCCGAAGCGGCTGCCGATTGCTCGGTGACGCCGGAAACCTGCTGAATTGCTCCAGCAACTTCGTTGGCGTTCTGAGCTTGTTCGACGGTCGCGGTCGCGATTTCCGAGATCTTGTCGGCCGTCGCACTGACACCGGCGATGATCTTTTCCAGAGCAGCACCAGTTTGGGCACTCAGAGTGGAACCATCTTGGACTCGCTGGGTCGACTCTTTAATCAGCGAGGAAATTTCCTTAGCGGCTTCACTCGAACGCTCGGCCAGCTTACGAACCTCGTCGGCTACGACAGCGAATCCCAGTCCATGCTCGCCGGCACGAGCAGCTTCGATCGCTGCATTGAGTGCCAACAGGTTGGTCTGGCTGGCGATTTCCGAGATCACCTGAATAATTTCACTGATCTGTTCCGAAGAAGTCTTGATCAACTCCATGGCTTCGATTGACTTCTGAACGGCGTTGCCACCTTCTTCAGCCATCGTGCTGGTATCGCCGGCCATACGATTGGCTCCACCTGCATTGTCTTTAACCGAGTCGATGCTGCGGGTCAGCTGTTCTATCGAAGCACTCATTTCTTCGACGGAAGCACTTTGGGTTTGAGCACCCTGGGCCAGGTTCTGCGAGTTCTCGGCGATCACCGAAGCACCTTCAGCGAACTGCATACCGCTATCGACGACCTGGCTGATGATGTCCCGCAGGTCAGCGATCATACGATCAATCCCTTCGGCCAGTTGGCCGATTGCATCATCACGGTTCAAGTCGACTCGTTGCGTCAAGTCGCCTTCGGAAGCGGCTTGAACAACAGCCAGAATTTGATCGACGTTGCGTCGCAATTCAGCTTGTTCTTCGCGTTCGCGTGCGGTTCGTTCCTCTTCGGCCTGTTTGGCTTTGACCTGTTCGGTGATCAGCGACCAGGCAATCATCGGACCGGTATAGTTACCATCCTTGTCGTAGATCGCACTGGCTTGCAGGTCGAGGTATTCGCCCTCGATTTCAATTTCCGTGTTTACCGGCAGATTGCTTGCATCGGCCAAGATACGACGCTGATGAGCTGGGTTTTTGTGGAAGATGTCGTACGAAGCGCCAACGATCTTGCTAACTGGAGTCGGCAAGACGTGCTCGATGCTACGCAATGTTTTTTCCGAGGCCGGGTTCATGTAAGTGATCGTGCCGTTCAAATCGGCCAGTAAGATATTGACCGGAGCGTTTTCGACGATTGCGGTCTTTTCTGCGGCCGAAACTTCCAAGCGCAGTTTTTCGGTAACGACTTCCCAGGTAACCATCGGGCCAAGGTACTCGCCCGATTCGTCGTAGGTAGCCGAAACC
Source organism: Bremerella alba (assembly GCF_013618625.1). NCBI lineage: Bacteria > Pseudomonadati > Planctomycetota > Planctomycetia > Pirellulales > Pirellulaceae > Bremerella > Bremerella alba. Next base: position 127,251 of record NZ_JABRWO010000005.1, read on the forward strand.
AGCAAGTCGGCAGTTTGATCGCCGAGTTCAATGTTGGTGCGAACCGGCAGATTTTGTGGGTTGCTGAGAATGCGACGCTGGTAGGCCGGATCCTTGTGGAAGATGTCGATCGACTGGCCGATGACTGCTTCCGGCTTACAGGGAATATGAGCAGCGAGTGAACGCAGCGTGTCCAAGCTGGCAGGATTGACGTAGGTGATCGTCAGGTCCTTATCGGCCATCATGATATTGATGGGCGAGTTGTCGCTCATGGCCTTCGCTACCGAAAGTTCGTTGCGAAGGTTTTGGACGTTTTCGGTCGACTGAGATGTTTTATTAGTGGTCATGGTTTTGTAACTCGTTGATTTGATATTCATGTAGAAAAACTGCCCCTCCGGTGATATCCGCGTGCTCCTGCTAAGTCGGTCAGCCGCTTCACTGGGGAAGCTGGACTTTCCTGTTGACATTGAACCGAGACGATGCTCGGAAGTGGCTTAGCCGATACGCGTTTCGAGTTGCTCGACTTCTGCTTTACCCAAGATCTTGTCGATGTCGAGCAAGATCAGAAGTCGTTTATCGAGCTTTACTAAACCTGTGAGGTACTCACGACCGAGGCCGGCCACGGTCGGGGGCGGAGAAGAAATTTGGTCCTTCGAGATGCGGAGGACTTCGCTGACTGCGTCGACAATAATGCCGACCGTCTTGCCACCGACATTCATGACCATGATGCGGGTCTCGTCAGTGGAATTTTGTTCTTGAAGCCCGAACCGCAATCGCAAGTCCACAATCGGAATGACCGTATTGCGGAGATTGATCAGGCCCTTGATATAGCCTGGGGTCTGAGGCACGCGGGTAATCTCACCCATCAGGATGATTTCCTGAACGCGGGTGATCTCGATTCCATACTCCTCCTTGGCCAATTGAAAACTGACCAGTTGCATGGAATTAAGCCCCTCGCGACGCTGCGACTCGTGGTTCGAACGCTCTTCCGACTTAAGATCTTCAGTTGTCACGGACAAAACTATGTCTCCCGATCAGTGCTGGAACGATTTATCGATCCGCTGCCCCGAGATACTCGGGCGGGACGGCCTTGTCCGCGACTTGTTATCCTTCACCTTCGGATAAACGCCGTAAGCCAGGTGCATCCAGCCGACTGCAAGCCTGTGGCGTTCTCGTATAAAGGTCGGTTAATAAATACGAAAAAGTTTGCTCAGGTCGTAAATTTTTACTCACTGTTTAGGACTTCCTCTCTGACCTAGACGTAACAAGCGGAACAACCCCACCTAATTTAGGGATTCAGCTGCGATACGCGTGAGCCTGCTTCCGCTAAGCCACCAAGATGAGGCGAAACCCTACATGGCAACCATGAATTCCGCTCGAAATGCGGCTGAGCGTATTGTCGAGAATTTTCCCACGTGGGACTTGCCCCCCTAAGAGTGCGACCTATTGTTCGGTAGAAATTTTTAATTTCCCCGAGACCATTCTCCACCGGTCAATCCAGGCCGAGCGGGCAGGCGAAACACAGGAGCATTACAGAATATGTCTACACGCGTACTTGTTGCCGACGACTCCAGCACCATGCGAAAGATCATTCTCCGTTCCCTTCAAGCTGTTGGCGTTCCGAACGCTGTCGAAGCTGCGGACGGGGAAGAAGCTGTCAAGATGTTTAAGCCAGGCGAGTTCGATCTCGTGCTGACTGACTGGAACATGCCCGGTAAAAGCGGCTTAGAAGTGATTCAAGAGATCCGCAAGATTGATCCCGACGTGAAAATCATGATGGTCACGACCGAAGCAGAAAAGTCGCGCGTCATGGAAGCAATTCAGGCCGGTGTTTCTGACTACCTGGTCAAGCCATTCACAGCCGATACGCTTCGCGAAAAGCTAGAAAAGCACGGTTGCTAAGCTCCGACAATCGCGGAACGAAGATTCAATCAACAAGACGACAAAGCCTAACAAGGGTGATGTCGTCTTTTTTATTGTCTCACCTGCGCTCTTATGACTATGGCTTCTTCGAGACGACGATTTTGTCCTCCCGAATCTCGTAGGTGAAATCAGTACCTTTGAAGACCGCATCCAGCAGCCCTGTCATGCCGACGGTTTTCACACTGAACGAGACTCGCTGAGTCAACGCTTCCTTCACACCATCGGGCACATCAAACTTCATGCCCAATTGTTGCTCTAACGCGTTAAGAACCGGGCCCAAGGGAAGTTGTTCGACGTTCAGTGTGTAACGCTTCTCACCTGGCATAACCACGGTATTGCGTGCTGTGCTACCTCGCAGTAATTTGGCGATCTGCTCTTGAACCTGCTGCGGGCCTGTCACAGCCAACTGACGCTTGCCGTCGGACTGCACTTTGATTTCCGGAAAGAGATGCTGGATCTTCTCGATGGCCTCGTCATGGTTGCCTGCATACTGATGCACACGCGTGAGCGAGAGGTCGTCTGGAATGGAAACCAGTTGCAGCTCAACGCCGTCATCGGTTTTGTTGAAACGGTACGATGCGTGGTAGCCAGCCAAAACGATGGAAAGATACTCGGTAGTCTTGAGCGGCGGAAAGTCGACCGCTGGCCATAGGTCGTGTTTGATGACCGCATCCAGATTGCTCCAGCGCAAACCGTGATGGGTGGCTACCTCCGTCAAAATTGCTTCCGGTGTCGATAGTTTGGGCCAGCGATATTTCTTTCGGTCGAGCAGTTTGACCGCTTTCGGATATCCACTCGACTTGGCAAACTGTGCCTGCAGTTCGGCCACTGTCGGCAAGCGACTGGCCGTATCTGTCGGGCCGAGATAAATCACGTCTCCGACACGTGCCATGCCGATGCCAAGCTGGGCGGCGATGCGCTGCAGGCCAAGCTCTAGACGCTCGTTGGTAAATGCCATCTTCATTGTCTGATCGGGATCGACGCGGCGATCCAGGAAAATGGCTACCCGCTGCGTTTGACCGAGGCGCATCAGACCATCTCGAAGAGGGACTTCCTCCCATGTTAAGTCAAACGTCAATTGGAGCTGTTTATCGAGATCGGCCTCGGTTCGCCAATCGATAGTCTCTTGCGCATGAACCTGGGTTCCTAATAGCAAAACTTGGGCTGTCAAGACTCCAATGAGAAGCTGGGTAAGACTGAGCGATGACGGTCGCATCGATTATTTGCTCCGGGGTTACCACGTGATTACACTCGGACATTGTTCAAAGGATTGACCATAAAGGATTTTCGATCTCAGGACGAGAGAAAAGCACTTTGATTGCCGTAAGGCCAACTTGTGAGCGACTCCCCCGATCGTCAACCCGTACTACTTTCCATCTTCCAGAAATACCTTTTGGAGGAGAATACTGCTACGTATATTCACCGCGTAGCAGCCATCTATACGTGCGGAACGCTAGAGCGTCTTTCCCAACATGGTGCAGCCGAAGTACGTCGCGCGGCGGTGATGGCACTTTGTTTTGTCAGTGACTATTCGTCGAATCACACCGTGGGCATGGCACTCAACGATGCTGACCGGGGTGTTCGTCTGATTGCCGAGAACGGCATTCGATCTCTTTGGATTCGTGCCGGCACGCAAAGCCAACGCCATCGCCTAAAGAAGGTGATGACGCAGATCCAAGGGAACTCGTTAGATTCTGCACTGCAGGAAGCGGATTCACTGATTGTCGACGCTCCGTGGTATTCCGAAGCCTACAATCAACGAGGCCAGGTTTACTTCAAGCAGCAGAACTTTGAACGATCTCTCCGCGATAGCCACCAAGCGTTGGAGATCAACCCTTATCACTTTCCGGCAGCCATCTCGATGGGGCAGTGCTACCTTCGCCAGGGTGAAAATGTCATGGCCCTGGATAGCTTTCGCCGAGCACTGCGGTTGAATCCCAACCTGGAATCGATTCGCACTCAGATTTCCTATCTCGAGCGACAGCTGGAAGAAATGTAATCGCAACGGCGATTAAAATTTCATCTTTTCTCTAAGCGCCTCTTGTAAGTCAGAAGTAGTTGCTTAAACTGGACCTCTGCCTGCAAATGAGACTGAGTCTCGCTCCGCAGGCAGGCAATCAGCACGCCAGCTCTTTCCGGGCAAGCCAGCAAACTTCCAGCACCCGTATGCCCCCTTATCTTTCGTCTAAATCCTTAGGCCCAGGGCAGACGGAGCTCTCGAAAACAAATGCTTTGTTTGAAAAGTGCTATGAAAGCGCATTCCAAGCAATCAAAAAAACTGGCTTTAATTTGCACTTATTGCGCGAGAATTACTTCGGTGATTCGACCGATCTTCCAAGGAAAAGAGAAATGAGACGTAACAGCCGATCCCAACCTGCTGGCTTCACGCTGGTCGAACTGTTAGTCGTGATCGCGATTATTGGCATTCTGATAGCGCTGCTTCTGCCGGCCGTACAACAGGCTCGCGAAGCGGCTCGGCGGATGCAATGCTCCAACAACCTCAAGCAAATTGGGCTCGGCCTGCATAACTATCTGGATACCCACAAGCGTTTTCCACCTAGCCGCGTTCGCTGGGGAACTTCGCCAGATCGCATCACCCATGGCTGGTGCATTCTGGTCGCTCCATTTTTGGAATTAGGGACCGTTCAGGATCGATACGATTTCAATGTTTCGTGGTTCGACCCGATCAACGAAGAAATCAGTCAGACATCCCTCGACGTCTTCCGTTGCCCTTCCAGCCCCAGTGGGGCACAACTCCTTTCCAATGCACCGTGGGGAGCGAGTACCGAGAGCATGGTGGGTGAATACCAAGCACTCGCAGGCTACTTTGACAACGTTCAAATTACACCGAACTCCGCCAACGGGATGCTTCACGATTCCAACGGAAAGCCACGTGACGTGACCGATGGATTGACCAACACCCTCTGCATATCAGAACTAGGTGGGCGTCCTGACTTTTTCGCTGCAGGAAAGAAGGTCGGCGCATTCCCGAGTTCTTTTGACTACGTTCAAGAGTGGGGCGTGTGGGCCGCTCCTCAACGTATTTTCTTCACCGGCTACACACACGATGGTATGACGAATTTCGGCCCCTGTGCTCTGAATTGCGCTAACGCTGAAGGCATCTATTCATTTCATCCTGGTGGGGCCGAAGTGCTGATGGGCGATGGCTCGGTTCAGTTCCTCGCTGAAACAGTCCCCGTGCAGAATGTATATCGCATGATCGATCCACAAGACGGAACCGTAGTCGACTCTCCGTTCAACTAGTACACACCCAGTTGCACCGGGAGCAATACTTATGATCCAGAGAATTTCACGTGCTACCGTTTGCATCATGCTGGCGGGATGCTTGACAACCTTTACGGCCTGCTCGACCAAGCCCAGTTACCAAGAGGTCGAGATTTACCCTACCTCAGGCAGCGTGACTGTTAAGGGCGAACCAGCCTACGGAGCGGTAGTCATCCTGCATCCGCAGGGAGACGTGGGTATGACTAAGGGAAACCGCGTGTTTGCCAAGGTCAAAGAAGATGGCACTTTTGCCATGACCACCTACATAACCGAAGACGGAGCACCTGCCGGAGAATATCTGGCCACCGTCATATGGCCATTAGACCCGAACGCCCGTGGCCCAAGTCCCGATCGCCTTCGTGGCAAGTACGCCACGGCCAGCCAATCGGACTTGACGGTCATGGTCGAAGAAGGAGAAAACCAGATTCCCCCCTGGGAACTATAGTCGATCTCGTTTCTCAATACGAAACACTCCGCAAGGACGAGCCTTTCTTTCGTGAAATGGTTCGTCCTTTTTCTTTTGCGGATTCACTTCCTGGGCTTGCACGGTGGAAGTTGCGGCGATTTAGCTCCATAATTTGAGTTACCACTCGCACAACCTCATCGAACGGATCCCATGGAAGACAACCTAAAGCCCATCCTGATCCTGGGAGCCGGCATCAATGGCGCGGCTCTTGCCCGGGAACTACTGCTCAACGGCGTACCGGTCGTCCTAGTCGACCATGCGGACATAGCCTCCGGCACTACCAGTTGGTCGTCACGTTTGATCCATGGTGGGCTACGGTATCTGGAGCACGGCGAGGCATCGTTGGTCTACGAATCGCTCAGTGAGCGAGAACGCTTTCTGAGCAACTCGCCGGAACATGTGTCCGCACTCGAATTGATGATCCCGGTCAAATCGCAGTTCGCCGGACTGCTCTCGTCAGCAACCGGATTCTTTAATTTACCTTTCTTCAAATCCAAGAATCCTTCTCGTGGTGCCTGGGCCATCCGCAGCGGACTCACCATGTACGATTTTCTGGCCGGCAGCCAAAACCTGGGATCGCACAAGCGGATGCCCCAGAAACAATGGCAGCCCATCGGTTTCGATACAAGTTTCATCGACGTCTTCAGTTACTACGATGGCCAAATCGAGTTCCCTGAGTTGTACGTCTCGACACTCATTCACGATTGCCAGCAGATCGCCCAAGAACAGGGGATTCGTTTCACCCTTCGCACGTATCGACGACCCAAACTCAACGGCAAGCATTTCGAGTTCGAGAATCTCCTAGGCTTCGACGCCGCGATCGATCCCTTGGAACCGTCCGCATTAGTCAACGCATCCGGTCCATCTGGAGATGAGACCCTTCAGGAGCTAGGGATTCGCTCGGAACGTCTCTTTGGCGGAACGCGTGGCTCGCATCTGATTTCCCACAAACCGGCGTTGAAGGAGGCCCTAGGCCCGCGTGGCGTTTATGCCGAAGCATTCGACGGACGCCCTGTTTTTATCTTGCCTTGGAACGGAGGCGTATTAATCGGCACGACCGATATCCGACACGAAGGAGATCCTGAAGTAGCGACTGCCAGCCAGGAAGAAATTGATTACCTGTTGCGATGCGTCAATTCTGTCTTGCCAGGGGTCGACCTAAAGCACGAGGACATCGCTCAGCACTATAGTGGCGTTCGTCCACTACCTTTCGTGCCAGAAAGTTCAACAGCTTCCATCCCACGTGGTCACTGGCTGCACGAACACACTTCGGCGCCATGGCCTTGCTATACGGTTGTTGGCGGCAAGCTAACGACCTGCCGTTCGCTGGCCGAGCATTCGGCGAAGACCATTCTAAAACAGCTCGGTCGTGAAGTGGTTGCTGACTCGAAGACTCGCAAGACGTACCAGGGTGATCTCCCGCAGATCGAGCCAGGGCAGAGAGCTCGATTCATTTTGCAAAACCTCACCGGTGTAGACAGTGCCGCCGATGTCCAAACGCTTGCATCGGTAGCCATTGCTCAGTTGCATGCCAAAACGATCGCCGACATCGTCGAACGTCGCTTGATGTTAGTCTTCGATCCTGAACTATCGCGTTATCATTTAAGCGCGATCGCCGATGCCCTGATTGCCGACGGCAAGCTTTCTGCCGACGTGAAACAGGAAACACTTGAAGCGTACATCCAGAGACTACAATCGCGGTTCGGAAAACAGGTTCTTCCTGATTAAACGCCCTTTGCAGGACACCTCAGCATGCCCCAGTACCTATTAGCCATCGACCAAGGCACCACCTCAAGTCGATCAATTCTATTCGATCACGATGCTCGCATTGTCTCGTCTGCCCAGGAAGAGTTCCGCCAGATTTTGCCTGCACCGGGGCATGTCGAACATGATCCGGAGGATATTTGGAAGAGCCAGCTGAATACGATCCAAGGAGCCTTGGGCAAAGTTGCTCTGAAAGAAGTCGCCGCGATCGGAATCACCAACCAGCGTGAAACGACCTTCGTCTGGGACAAAAGAACCGGCAAACCGATCCACAATGCTATCGTCTGGCAAAGCCGCGTTTCGAGCTACTTATGCGATCGACTTCGCAAGCAAGGACTCGAAGAGACGATTCGCCAAAAAACAGGGCTGGTGCTCGACGCTTACTTCTCTGCGACCAAGCTGATGCATCTTCTCGAAACCGTGGATGGTGCTCGACAAGCGGCCGAAGACGGACATTTATTATTTGGTACCGTCGACTGTTATCTGGTCTGGAAGTTGACCGGCGGAAAGCGACATGCAACCGATGCGAGCAATGCTTCCCGCACGATGATGCTTAATTACGAAACGCTTGACTGGGACGACGAGTTGCTTGCCGCGTATAACATTCCTCGGCAGATGCTTCCCGAAGTGGTCGACTGTAGCGGTAAGTTTGCGGAAACCGATCCGACGATTTTGGGAGCCGCCATTCCCATCGCTGGCATGGCCGGAGACCAACAGGCCGCTTCTTTCGGCCAGACCTGCTTCGACCAAGGGATGGTTAAAAACACCTACGGCACCGGGGCTTTCGCGTTGATGAACATCGGCGATAAGCCAGTCCTTTCCCAAAACAACTTGCTGACAACGGTCGGGTGGAAAATTGGCGATCAGGTAAGCTATGCGTTAGAAGGCTCAATCTTTGTCGCCGGGGCGGTCGTGCAGTGGCTACGCGACGGACTGGGCATCATCGAATGCTCGTCAGAAGTCGAACCGTTGGCAGAAACAGAAGAAGACAACGGTGGCGTTTACTTTGTGCCTGCGTTTGTCGGACTAGGGGCACCTTATTGGGATCCGAATGCACGCGGAACGATCGTGGGCATCACGCGTGGAACAACCGGAGGTCATCTAGCCAGAGCCGCGTTAGAGGCGATGGCCTATCAAACGCGTGACATGATCGAAGCCATGCAGCGTGATGCAGGCGTCCCCCTGCAAGTGCTTCAGGTCGACGGCGGCGCCAGCGTCAACAACGCGTTGATGCAATTTCAAACCGACCTCTTGGGAACGACCGTCCGTCGCCCAAAAATCAGTGAAACAACAGCTTTGGGTGCGGCTTTCTTAGCGGGACTGGCCGTCGGTTTCTGGGAGTCCCAAGAAGAACTTCGCGGGCTTTGGAAGTTGGATAAAGAGTTTGCTTCGGTCGCCGATCGCAGCAAGATGGATCAGATGTATGCTCGCTGGAAAGAAGCGGTCGAGCGAAGCCGGAATTGGGAAAGAGCAGGGGAGTGATGGAGCTAGGCCTCTGGATCATGACGATCTTTACCGGGCTGATGGGCATTGGCGGCATATGGGCGGCAATTTCCGACGCCCCATCGGTATTTCAATCTCGCAAGATTGCGTTTCTGGAACATCGCATCGGTCACGCGAGTTCTCGATTCGTGGTTGGAATCGGCGGGCTGCTGTTGATATTGCTGGCGATCAGCTTCGTCATCTTTCCTCCGATGTAAAACCAAAGCGATCAATACGCAGGGCGATTGTGGAGCTAGAATTTTTTGCATGCGACTCAATATTTCGAGTTGGCCAGCGAATAACGTTTCATTCACGCCCTATTCATTCGCTTCCCCTATGGTGAAATGTTTATTCCGCACGGAACCGATGCTCCCATTTATCACGTTCCTGCCGTTACCATCACGGTAATACTCCTAAACATTGCGATCTTCTTCGCGCCACCGGTGGTCGAGCACTTCCAGAATCCGGAGCCTAGCGGCGTACGCAACCGATTGCCTTTGTTGTCTTGGTTTGTCGAAGGAGGCTATCACGGACCAGAACATTACAAGCTTCAGTTCGGCGACGGCATCAAACCCTGGCAAGGGATCACAGCTTCGTTCCTGCACGCCCATGCGATGCATTTGCTAGGCAACATGCTGTTTCTATTTCTGTTCGGGTTCATAGTCGAAGGAAAGATCGGCTGGTGGAAGTTCCTAGCGATCTATATTGGAATTGCATTCATCCGAGGGATTCTCCTGCAGGTCCTGGTCATGCTATTCAACCCGAGTCTGCAAGCGGCTGCTTTAGGGGCATCAGGCGTTATCTTCGCACTGATGGCCATCGCCATAATCTGGGCACCGTTGAATAACATTCAGGTGACTCACGTCGGCTGGCGTTATCGCATTAATCATGAAGTCGAAGAGATGGACGTTCCCGTCTATGCCATGGCCGGCATCTTAATCTTTCTCGACCTTTTTTTCACTTATTTAATCATGAAAGACAGTGCAGAATTCGTCCCGTACACGCCCGTGTTGCATACCTTTGGTGCACTGCTTGGAGCTGGAGTCGGCGTTGCAATGGTCAAGCTCAAGCTCGTCGACTGCGAGAACTATGACATCTTCTCGGTCTGGGCAGGGCGTCACGAAAAGCCTCGCGATGAACCCACAGCCGAAGCGGTAGCCAAGACCGAGACAAAGCTCGTCCAGCAAGGGCTGCAACAGATTCGGCAGATTCTGGATGAGGGAGAAAACCCACAACTGGCCTACCGAGCCCATGTCAGCATGACGCAAAAGTATGCCGCTTGGCACCTACCGGAGCGTGAGTTTCTGACCATCATCAAGCAGCTTTGCGATCAGCAACGAGACAACGATGCGGTACTTGCCATGGAAGAATACCTGAAAGCCAGTCGCCCTAAACAGAATCAGGTTCGATTGAAACTGGCATCGCTATTAACCCGTTCCATGCGGCTACCAGGGCAGGCGCTGAGCACGCTTCTGCCGATTCGCTTCGAATCTTTGTCGCCGCGAGAGAAGACGCTGTACGAAAAGATCGCCACAGAGGCCAAGGCCCTCCAAGCTTCCGGTGTTGTCGATTCCGTCTTGGACGATTGGTAAATAAAAAAAGGCGACCGCTATTAGAAGCGATCGCCTTTGTGTTTTGGTGCCGTATGGCTTGCGTTCTAACGACGCATGTTCTGCGAGGCCATGGCCTGTTGAACCATCGACGAGTATCGCTGCGGATCGTTCCAGAACGCTTGCAAGCTTTCTTCGCTGCTGAACAGGTAAAGCGTGCCGCGGTAGGTCAATCCGAACCGTCGATCACCAGGCACAACCTGACCTTTGCCCAGATACGCAACCGGGTCAATACCCGACATCACTGGGCTGAACTGGTTTGGGTTGGCCAGAAACTTCTGCTGTTCGTTCTGCGACGAGAATAGGTAAACCTGCCCCTGATGCTGAGCACCCCAGCGAGGATCACCCTTCTGCCACTTCATCTGTTCGACCAACGTTACGGGGCAATAGCCATCGATTGCAAACTTAGGCTGCTGCGGTTCAGGCTGCGCGGCAGGAGCTGACGGGGCTGCAGAAGCAGCTGGCGGCTGTTGGGCAAACTGCTGTGCCGGTGCTTGCGAAGGTGCCACGCTTTGCTGTGGTGCATTCGAGTTGAATCGGCTTTGGCCAGGTGCCTGGGTTGGAGTTACCTGCTCAGGGCTCGGTCCACTCGAAACAAAACGCGAACCAGAAGGTTGTTGCGGAGCTACCTGTTGCGGCGGATCCGCTTGTGCCGGAGCAGGATTCGACGTGAAGCTTGAGTAACGCGACCCCTGGGACTGACTAGGTGCGACTTGCTGAGATGCTTGCGGTGCGACCGGTGTGGTATTGGCAGCCTGAGCAACCATACTAGCACCAGGTGCAGCTGGGCTGGAACTGGGATTCAGTTTGGCCGAAACCTGAGCCAGAATACCAGTGTAGCGATCTTGATCCTGCGGGCTGATCATGCGGTACACGACCTGACCGCTCGGAGCGACCACGACGTCTTGCGGCCAGCGGTCGACGCCGAATTCTCGAGCGATCGCTGGCTCGTCGCTTGCATTGATTTTGACTGGAATGTAGTTTTGCTCGACAGCCTGAGCGAAGCTGGTCTGCGAAAAGACATTCGCATCCAGTCGACGACATGGCGGGCAGTTGTCGGCAAAGAAGTGAATCAGAACCAACTGATTCTTAGATGCGGCAACACGCTTGGCGGTTTCCAAGTCGGGGGCCCAGCGAACAGCGTCTTCAGCGAAAATCATCGACTGAAACGCCAGCAAGAGGCCGACTGCGGAGGTACGGATAATAGACGACATGAATGAACGAGCCCCGGTAAGCGAGTTCCAAAAATCAGCTTGGTTCGGTTTTCCATTGGTTGGTATCGGGACAGCCGCTCGTACGAATGCATCAAAAGTAACGAATTTGCGGAATTTACTGGACTATATTACGCATGAGAGTCGTATCGGTCGTTCCCATTAGGCAAATCATGTTAGCGTTAAGTCGCTTGCAGCCAACAACTTGCTTCCGATACTGCTTTTCGCATGTAGAAAATGAGAAACTCTGTCGATTGAATGAGAATGATAGCTTGACACGACCGGGTAAATCCTTATGATGCCAGTAGTTTGATCGCCAACGATCTGTGAGTTGACCTCGCGTTTTTCAGAGTTGTTGGCCATCGTTTCTGCTCAAAGGCGTCGGACTGAAATCTTCAGCAAACGTCAAGTTCTTCGGGCAGTAATGGTTTTCTTTGAGAAGTCACAGTAAGTAGTGTGACACGTTTGAGAACCAAGGAAGCTTCCAGTTCTTCAGGGAACTGTTTCGGTTACCACAAGACTTCACTAGGGTAACTAGTCTTGCCAGAGGACGCTCGATGAGCCGAGGCAAGGGACTTGGGTGACCACCGATTTTCATTTGTGACTCGATTGGTAACGGAATTACCTTTCAGCCTTCATAAAACACCGAGCAGTTCGCCCTCGGCATACTGTTCGGCCAATGTTGCCATCCTCAGGGCATCGTCGCTTTCGGCGAATGGCAACCCGGAAACCTCTCACACATCAGGCATTCTCGTGGGATGCCTCGTCCCTTACGTGCGTGAGGTTGAGCTAGATTCAGCGCGATCGGTTTGCCTGCTTTGGCATCGTTTGTGCTAGTTATTCGCTCCCAAAACACTTAGGAATCTTACAACCCCGTTCAGGTAGAAACTCCCACTGGGGAGTACAACCTCAGGAATCTGTTAACACGATCCAGTGATCTTTCTGAAGACACCGGCTCGAACCTGACTTCTGCGATTAGGTAGTTTTTCAATGTCAAACAAACGGCAGACCCGCTCGAAATCTGGCGGGCGACGACGTGGTAACAGCGGTGGCACCCAAAACGGACCAGGTCCCAAGGGACGCGGTCGCTCTGGGGGCGGTGGTGGTGGTGGTCGACGCCGATCTTCTCCTCCTAGCTCTAACGTGCCACGCAACAATCTCGATAATGAAGAATTTGAACCAGGGGAACCAATTCCTTTGGATCCCGGCTTTGGTCTTCTCGAGATGCACCCCAACGGCTACGGCTTCTTACGCAGCCCCGACAACAATTACGCCCGCGAACGAACCGATCCTTTCGTGCCCGGCACAATGATCGAGCGTTATGGTCTGCGTGAAGGGGTTATGATTCGCGGCATGATCCAGCGTTTTCGCCGTGGGCAAGGGCCTCGCCTGCGAGACGTTTTCGACATCGACGGCTTGCTGCCCGAAGATTACCTGAACGTGAAGTCATTCGATGACCTCACGCCTGTTAATCCATCCGAGCATCTCAAGCTGGAATACGATGGCGGTCCGCTGACCAATCGCGTTGTCGACCTACTATCGCCATTAGGCAAGGGGCAGCGTGCGTTGATCGTTGCTCCTCCGCGTACCGGCAAAACCATGCTGCTGCAAAATATCAGCCGTGGTATTTCTACAAACCATCCAGACGTGAAGTTGGTGGTCCTTCTGATTGACGAACGTCCTGAAGAAGTGACCGAAATACAGCGCAGCGTGAAGGGTGAAGTCATTGCAAGTAGCTTGGACCGCGATATCGAAAGCCATGTGCGTCTTTCGCAGTTGGTGATCGAGCGTTGCAAGCGTCTGGCGGAAGCCGGCCAGGATGTTTTCCTTCTTCTAGACTCGATTACCCGCTTAGCCCGTGCGTTCAACAAATGGGTCGGTGACAACCGCGGGAATAGCGCCATCATGTCTGGCGGTATCAATGTCAAAGCGATGGACATTCCCAAGAAGTTGTTCGCCACCGCTCGTTCCTTCGAAGAAGGGGGCTCGCTTACCATCGTCGGCACCGCACTGATCGACACCGGCAGTCGGATGGACGAGGTGATCTTCCAAGAGTTCAAAGGTACCGGCAACATGGAACTGGTCCTTGATCGCAAGTTGGCCGACCGTCGTGTCTGGCCGGCGATCGATATCTCGCAATCAGGTACCCGTCGTGAAGAGCTTCTGCTATCGGAAGAAGCGCTCAACGCAGTGGTAGCCTTGCGTCGCACGTTGACCTCGATGCATCACATCGAAGCCATGGAGCAGTTAACGCGGCAGCTAGGCAAATACGAGAACAACGAACAGTTCATCAGCTTGATTGCCAACAGCCGCGATCGTTATCAATAACGGCATTGCCAATCGCAGCAAACTCATTCGGAGCCGCTCGCTATCGACGGCTCCGTTTTTGTTGCGCTGAGCTGTTTTTGGTCGCGCCAAATCAAGAATGCAAACAGCGGAATCGCAGCGAGTGCCGCCAGCTGATAAGCAGTGAGCCCAAATGCGAATGTCGGTTCCGGGCGAAGCCATTCGGTAAAAAAGCGGTACGTCATATAGGTAATCAAATAGATCTTGAACAGCTGTCCGGGGAACATTTTCTTTTTCCACAGCACAAAAAACACTGCGGCGCATGCCAGGTGAAAGATCGACTCATAAATCTGGGCGGGATGCCGCAGCAGCTCGCCACCGTCCGGAGCACTGGGAAATGCCACCCCCCACGGCACGCTGCAGGCCTGACCGAAACAGCATCCGGCAACAAAGCAGGCCCATCGTCCGATACCGATAGAAACGGCCACCGGCACGACATAACTATCGCCCGTCTTAGTGCGGATATCGAGGATCCACTTGGCCAACTCCACGCCGAAATAGCCGCCCAACAGGCCGGCGATGATGGTCTTGCCGTGCGCAAACCATGCCGTTCCACTAAGCAGTCCCTCCCAGTCGTAAATGGCGAAGGGGAGTTTCGCGCCAATCATCGCCCCACAGAAGCCGCCCAGCGCAATACCGACCTTTTCCCACCAGGCGAGTTCTAGCTTCTCTTGGAATAGACGCAGCAAGATAAAGCCGACGACAATCGCCGCCAACATGATTGCCATGTAAGCCAAGTGCGTCATCGAGTACTTTCGGCTGCTGTCTTCAGCGGAGGTAGTTCCACGTGTCCATCGCGATACAAAACATTGTAGGCGCAAAACGGCACGACATGACCGCTCGGCAGCAAATGATGCACGCAGCATTTCATCACGCGGCGGACGTCAAAATTGTACACGTCTAGGAAAGAGGTGATCATGATACGAAAAACGTCTTCCGCCCCGATGTCTTCCTGCATGGCCCTGGTAAAGAAATCGACGGCCGCCTCGGCATGCCGTGGATCAGAAGTATTCAACGCTCCGATCAGTTCATTCATCGGACTGTTACTACTAAGCACCGGCAAAGATGAGTCGCCAGAGGAGGGCGGGGGAGCACAGCTTCCGCCGGGGCAGCATGCTTCGCGAACCAGATAGCGTTCCAAGAGTTCCTTGACGGCACCTCGCTGAAAGGAGATGCCCCCGGAAAGCAGATCCAAATGCTCGGCTGCTTTGATGAAACGCATTAGCGGAACGAGTTCCCCATCGCGGCGATAGGCATACGACATCTGATGACAGTTAGGATGGGCACAAGGAAGCGGCATAAAATCAGCCTCGGTGTACATGCCGGAGGTTTGATCGACAATCCCTTGAATGACATCTGGAAACGTAATTCGGTTTTCCAGTTCTTCCGGCAACACATGCCGGCCAGAATAGGTTGCCGGCTGCAAGCTGAGCCCTGTAATCCAACGACGCGATGCACAGTATCGAATCAGGTCGCCTAGTTCGTCATCATTCACACCCGGCTGCAATGTCGACACCAGGTTCACATGCAGCCCGACCTCGCCACATCGCTCGACGGCCTTGAGCTTGGTCTCGACAAGTGCTTCCCCTCGCAGTTGCAGGGAAGTCTGGTCTCGAAACCCGTCGAACTGCAAATAGATTTCTACTCGATCGCGACGTTCGGCCAGGAACTCGAGCACGTCCCGGTCGTTTGCCAGACGAATCCCGTTGGTGTTGATCATCACGTAGTCGATCGGCCGCGACAAAGCGTAGTCAACAATCGCCCGGAACTGGGGGTGGATGGTCGGCTCGCCACCAGAAATCTGCAGCACTTCCGGATTGCCTTCGACCTCGACATATCGATCGATCGTTTGCTGGCACTGCTCAAGGGTTAAGTGCTTCCCGCCAGGGCCGCTCGACGCGTAACACATTGGGCACGAAAGATTGCAGCTCGATGTGATCTCCAACAGGCCAATGCACGTGTGTTGTTCGTGCTCGGTACAAAGCCCGCAATCAAGCGGGCACCCCTTGTTCGGCTCGACCCCAAACTCGCGCGGAATCTTGCCAGGCACATTGAATTGAGCTTGGTCGTACCAGGCAACGTCCGAGCAAACGTAGTCATCTCGACTTCCATGTACTTCACAGCGTTTGCGAAAGTAGACGCGGTTACCGCGGGTAATGATCTTCGCCGGGACCACGGCATGACACTCGGGGCAAAGACTTTGTGTCATGCCGAGAACGGTATAGTCACGAAACTTGGCCATCCAAATCCTTCCGGCAATCAGCGATGAATTAAAACTTTAGGCAATACGGTCGAACAGTAAACAAACGAAACCACAGCTGCCAGAATACTAAGACCAATCGCTCCGATGGCGATCAACGCAACACTAAGTTTCGACAAGCGTTCGGCCAGTTTGGCATGCCGGTTTTTGCTCAGTTTTCGTAGCAGCACGCCATTGACCAATAGCATGGGAAAGACCAGCAGTGCCCAGGTCACGAAGGAACGCCAACCTGCGTCCATCATCAATAAACCACCGACGCCGATAATGAAAAGAGCAAGAGCAAACGCGGCAGTCACGCGTGCTGTTATCTCTATGACTCTTGACCGACTGGCAAGCTTCCCCTTGTGTTTTTCGGACGTGGTCGGCCCCGGCCCTCCTTCAAACGGCTCCATGCTCAATAATCTCCAGTAGCTGCGATCAACATGAAACAAAACACGATGAGCGAGATAATCAACGCGATCCCCAGCATCACCAGAGCGCCTATCGAAATGATCAGCGCTGAAAAGGACATGGCAATTCCACGCAGCCAGGGATTTTCACTTTGATTCCCCTTCAATAACAACACTCCGACACCAATGGAAAGCGGCATCACCACAATTAAGTACGGCAGCAAGATGCCCGGCTCGTCGACATAAATCCCTAACCCAACGATCACAGCCCCAAGGGCTAAGAAGATAAACGCCCAGATTCCAAAAAGGCTACCCAGGTAGCCCTGTCGAGGAGTCGCGACCGGCATGACAAGTTCTGCATCTACCATCTCGTCCCCTTCATAGAGCGGGCGTCGGCAGATCCAACATGCGTTGGCAAACGAATTGTTTTCCGCACCGCACTCAGGGCAAAGCACATGTGGCAAATCGGAACGCGTCATTTCGTCTCCTTTGCCTGGGCATGTGTCAGCCGATCGTGGTACTGTTGAGCAAGTGGCCTGGCCAGCCGAACAATCTGCCCGATGACAATTCCTGTCCCACCCAAACAGGCTAGCGACACCCCTTGTTGCACAAGTGGGACGGCATGGTCGGCATCAAACCAGCTATCATCCACCATGCCGACTGTTCCCAAGTAGGCCGCCATCGCCCCCAGCGTTGCCAACCAGACCAACCGTAAGTCAAATCGCAACCCAGCCATAGCTATGACCAGATATAACGCTCCGACTAGCGATGTCGCCATGGGACCGCCGGCAATACCGACAAGCAATCCAATAGCGAGCAAGTCGACCATTGTGGTTAAAAATGGCAACCAGCCCGGCAGGATGCGTTTCAGCACCAGAAGCAATACGAGCAAGGAAACCACAATCAACAATACGGCGGTGCCTGTTGCGACGCGCTGAAAGGAGAGATTCGCGGCCTGACCTTCTTCACTCTGCGAGAGAAAGTGAGCGACTTGGCAGCCGTAAAGCACAACGACGGCGATCACTCTTAGCAGAAGAACCCGAAGCTCGCTCGCGTAGGTTTGCCAACGACGGACAATAAACCAGTGGCGATCCATAGCTGGTGAGCTGTTTTCTGGAGCAGGATTCATACAAAACTATTTCTGAGTGCCAATTCGTAACAAGACGTTCGCATCTCAATATAGCGGGCAACTAGAGATATGAGCATTAAGTTCTCGACTCCGGCTTGTCATCGGCATATTCAACCTGGGTGCGTGAAGTTCGCAAGGTGAAACGAAAGCAAAGCACGAAGGAAATCAAACCAGTGATCAACCCGATCGGTACGCCTCCATAAAACATGTTCGAGATACCATATTCATCCCCCTTGGGGAAAACGGAAACAGCGATCATTGCTCCTGCCCAACAGACGGCGGAAAAAGCAATGCCGGTAGCAATCCAGATCGGAATCATAATTAGCGCAGACAGAAAGAGCGCACTTGCCTGGTCCCAACCTTCCGGCCATGCACCGGTGGCATGGAATTCTCGCCGCATATAAATAATCGCACGAAGGTTTGCCGGAACCAAAACGAGGGCAGTCAACACCGCAATTCCCGGAAGGAAAATAAAGAGGGCAACGACAATCAGGATCGAAACACCAGCCGCGGCAAGTATGCCAGCATAAGCGGCCGGGGGAATCCCTGTTCGCTTACTCGACAGCGCACTTTCCGTATCGGGTGACTCGTAAGGGTTCGGTTCGTTTTCCGGCTCTGACATTACCTCGCCTGACTCTCCGTTTAGGAGCATGACCACGGGCAGGGTTGGCCCTCGCCCATGATACGCGATAACGGCCCCCATTGCGGTCAAAATCCTGGGCAGCTATTCTCTAGATCCTCACGATCAGTTAAGATGCACCGTGAACCAAGAGCCCCCGTCAGGCCTCCCTTAGGGAAGCTTTGCGGTGCATCTGACTGGAGGGTATGCGAATGGTTAGCGGTCACATTGGAAATGTGATGCCCCCTTGTGGGGTTGCGAGTTCGAGTCTCGTGCCCTCCGCTTCGAGCCGTGATGGTTAGCCCCTCACGGCTTTTCTTTTGCGCTGAGCTCTGCCCCCCCCTAAAGAGCCGAACACTACCCCTAGGGGTGTCACCTTCAAACTGAAATAAATCTTTTTATTTAAAGCGAAGTTAACTATACTCCATAGTGTGCCGGAGATTTTTTGCACGAAGGGTCCCTAACTCATCTAATTCCCTTTCTGTTTCGGCTGCTTAGTTCTTATCTCGTAACCATTTACTGCTTTTCTTTCCTATTGTGCGCACGGATGTCGACACACTTATCTTTTCTCATCTTCCACAAAGCATCTTTTATGCGAGTTCCATTATGTCCTTATCTGTAAGTCCAAATCGTCGTTCAGCTTTCACATTGGTCGAACTCTTGGTGGTGATCGCCATCATTGGAGTGTTGATCGCTTTACTTTTGCCAGCTGTGCAGCAAGCGCGCGAAGCGGCTCGGCGTATCGAGTGCAATAACAAGATCAAGCAGTTGGGCTTGGCGCTGCACAACTATCACGACACCTATCTCAAGTTCCCTGCCGGCGCGCAAATGGGCGACGGCAAGACAACCAGTTGCACGACTTCAGGACGTGGAATTCCATGGACGGTTGCAATCCTTCCATTTTTGGAACTCAACAACCTCTACGACCAGGTCGATATGGCAAACACGTTCGTCTGCACGAAACAAGAAGGGGGAGATGCCGATAATGTTACGGTCTGGGAGACCTCGGTGGAGGCATTCCACTGTCCTTCGTTCCCCGCTGAATCAACCGAAAGGAACCATACAAACTACTATGGAGTGATGGGGGGCGGAGATAGCAGTAAAGGCAACTGCCAATCCAGCAACATAGGCCGACGTTTTTACATTAATGGTGTCTTGTTCCAAAACTCTCGCACGAACTTCGCGAGCATTGTCGATGGCTCTTCCAACACGTTCCTGGTGGGTGAATCGCGATATCAACTGCTCGATGGTGGACGCGGAGACAATCACTATCTGGGCTGGGCATCAACCAATCGTGGTGGCGGCTCATCCGTAACCGGCACTCTTGCGGCAGCCCAAATTCAAATCAACAGTTGTGGTAGCGGCTGCCATGGCGACAAGTACGACACAACATTCGACAGTGCAGGCGGAAGCTACGCAGTGCCAGGCGGCTTGGGGCAAGGTCTGCATCAACGCACCTTCGGCAGTTTTCATCCCGGAGGCTGCCTCTTCTTGCTGGGAGATGCCTCGGTGCATTTTCTGAGTGAAACAATGGACCTGACCGTTTACCAAAACCTTGCCATTCGAGACGACGGTACTGTGGTTTCGGTCAAGAACTAACAGTTCTGCTGCTCCCCATTAGCTCTCACCTTAAGCTCAGCTACCGAAGGACTGTAATGCAATCACTTTTTTCAATTCGTCTCTATTCCGGAAGCGTCATTGCTCTGGCCATACTTTTGATAACCGGATGCGGAACCGAGAAATCGTCGGATGTCTACTCGGTTTCTGGCAACATCACGTATGACGGCCAGCCACTTCCGAAGGGAAATATTTCCTTCGCCCCAGATGCCTCGCAGAATAATCAAGGCCCCGGTGCGACTGCCGAAATCAAGGATGGCGAGTACAAGATGATGCCCGGGAAAGGAATCAGCGGAGGCCCGTACGAACTCGTCATCAGCGGTTACGACGGCGTGCCGATCACTAGTGGTGAAGGGGGGATGGACCCGAACGGGAAAGTCTTGTTCGAGTCTTACAAAATGTCCCTCGATCTTCCTCACAAAGACACGCAACACGATATCGAAGTGCCCAAACAAAAGTAATTACGTCGGGTCAAGCATCCAACCACGCTCAGCAGGCCTCCCTGAATGAATGAGGCCTGCTGACTTGAGTTAAGAGTAGGCACGCTTTGCTTCTAGGCCAAAGTTTCGCATGATCCTTAAGCTCGAAATGAGTATCAAAACCCTATCCCGCAAGCTGGCTCTTCCGCTGGAAAGCCGAATCACGTAAAACTGGTCTCTGAAACGATTTGCCCTCGTAGCTCAGGGGATAGAGCGACGGTTTCCTAAACCGCAGGCCGGTGGTTCGATTCCACCCGGGGGCACTGGACTATCTATTGTCCCGTCCAGCCAGATGATGCAATCTGCTTCAGAATAAACTCTGGTTGGAACTTAGCACGAATCTTTGGATTTGCCGGGCAAGCTAATTCAACCATGGATAGGTTGGGATTTTGGCCCAGCCCCCCTCTGAAAGCGGTCTTTCTGTGCGTAACGAAAAACGCTCCCGGCGCACGACACACAGCATCGCTATCGTGCACCGGAAGTGTCCTTGGAGTCGGCCCGCTTCAGTCAAAAGTTGATGACTGCACGTCTGCCCTCGCCCACTCATTCCTTTTTTACCTTACTGACCATTCGCACAATCCAACAGGAACGCAACCTGCACTCGCGTACGCACATATTCTCTTTAGCGCAGCGAAATGTAATTTTGCGACTATTTCTGAGAAATGCAGAAATTCATGTCAGTTAAGTCACCGCTTTTACGCTTCTGTATTTAGAGACTGAACGCCAGATCGAAGATGGCTCATCGTTTGTGAATATTAGCCAAGTGGCTGATTTCGGTTTCAGCGGTGGCGAATATCTCGTTACGCCTCGTTATGGGAAACGTCGATGCAACCGCATTCCATCGCGAGAAGATTGATTTCAGCAAGTGCTAATAAAAAGCAAAACAGCTACACCACGACTGGCCTATGTCAGCCCCCACTTGGCAGGTTGTCACCATTGGGGACCATGAATAAAGTAAATTCTAACATCGAGAAGATGCGGAATGATGAACTCGCTTCGCTCGATTGATGGCAAATTAAGAAAGTGCACCAAGAACCATGAATCGAGCTTTCGCGTGTAATCGAGATTTTATGCGTCATCTTCGTCTTCAAAACGGATGGACGCAGGCCGATTTAGCCAAACGAGCAGGCTATAGCGAGCGATTGATTAGTAAAGCCGAAGCGGGTGTGCCAATTGCGATGGACACCATTGTTGACCTTGCTGACGCATTTAGCGAGATCAATGAAGTACGAGTCTATTGGGAAGATTTGGCAAGCGACCCAATTAAGCTGGCTCATCGGTATCTCGAAGCGCTCCATTTTTATCAGAAAGACGTAGTCGATCATCTCTCCGACTTCATGCACGAAGACGTTGTATTTCGAATTGCCGGAGAGCCCTCGAAGATTCCATTTGCTGGTGAACATGTTGGAATTGATGCCGTCCGCAACTCATTTAACATCTTCTTTTCCGTATTAGAGGTTCCTGAAAACTACGACTACAGCAATGACTATCAAATCATTGGACAGGGCCCTAACGCTATTATCTGGGGCGAGTCGTGGATCCATCCCATCGGCAAGCCCCTTGAGAGGCCCATACGCGTCTCAAATTTACTTATGTTTCGCCGCGGCAAATTAGTCTTTTTAGATGACTGCTTCGACACAGCAGCCGGGGCTGCCTGTTTGAATGACGCCTCAGTTTGATGACATAGCCTTACTCGTAACGGCGATATTACTCGCGTTCAAGTTGGGCCCGCATCTTGTTTTCGGCATCGCGAATTTCACCCGTTGGGTCTTGCTCGGCAAAGTCTTCAGCTTCAAAGATCGGACGAATCTCAATCTCCGAGTCTTCCCCTTCGGCCGGACAAGGACAGCGCTTGAGCCAATCGATGGCTGTCTGCAGGGAGTCGACTTTCCAAATCCAGTAACCAGCGATTAGTTCCTTGGTTTCGGTGAATGGGCCATCTATAACCGTACGCTGATCTCCTGAGAATCGCACTCGAACCCCTTGAGAACTGGGCTTCAAGCCTTCGCCGGCTTGCATCACACCGGCTGCAACCAACTCTTCGTTAAACTTTCCCATGGCCTGTAAAAGTTGGGGGCTAGGCATGATTCCAGCTTCCGACTGATTTGACGATTTGACGACTACCATAACTCGCATGGAAACTTCCTTTACTTTCAGGATGAAAACCTTACCGGAAAATTCTAAACTCACCCGGTAGTCGAGCGACAGCCTGGCAATTCGACCATGAGTAACAAATTTCCGGCAAATGTTTTCCTCACATTACAAGGGACTTCCATCGTGACCCAATTCAAGCCCGACGGATATAACTCAGCATCTCCCTATTTAATTGTCAAAAGTGCCGACGCCACCATCGAATTCCTGCAACAGGTTTTCTCGGGACAACCGCTTCGGCGTATCAATCGAGAAGATGGAAGCGTCATGCATGCGGAAGTACGACTGGACGATACTGTCATCATGATGGGGGAACCCGCCGAGCATTGGCCGGCGATCGGCTCGCATGTGCATGTCTATGTGCCGGATGTCGACGCGACGTACCAAAAAGCTCTCGCAGTAGGCGGAACTGCAATCATGGAACCGGTTCAGAAAAGCGAAGACGACGACAAACGGGGCGGGGTGCTTGATCCCAACGGCATCAGTTGGTGGATCGCCACAGAGCCCAACTAGTCTGCCTGCCTCACTTGTCATCATGGATACTTTGGCGATCGCAACAAGCTTTACCCGTACCACCACGGGATGAGTATCACGCACAAGATCAGCACCAGAAATGTGAACGGTGTGCCGATTTTCAGATAGTCGCTGAACTTATACTCGCCAGGCCCCATTACCAAAGTATTCACCGGTGAAGCGACCGGCGTCATAAACGCGGCCGAGGCAGCAATCGCCACGGTCATCACGAAAGGATAGGGGGAAACATCCAACTGCTTGGCAATACTCATGGCAATGGGTGCCATGAGAATCGCGGTCGCGGTGTTCGAGATTACCAGGCTGAAGCCAGTGGTTAACACAAACAGTACCGCGATCAGCACATGTGTTCCGGCCCCGTTCAACGCACTCATCAAGAAGTCGACGGCCATCTCGATCCCATGAGTTTTCTCAAGGGCAACCGCGAATGGCATCATGCCGACGATCAGGAAAATACTTTGCCACCGGATCGACTTGTAAGCGGTTTCGACATCTAAGCAGCGAAATAATCCCAAGAACAGACAGGCAATCAAAGCAGCAATCGCATTGGGTACGATGCCGGAGACCATCAGCACGATCATGACCGCTAAGGATGCTACCGCCCATGGCGCTTGCGAGAGGGCAGGCGCGACATCATCACTTTCCACCGGTAACGAGAGCACTAAAAAGTTCTGCTTTTGTGTCCGCAGATAATGTATCTGTTTCCAAGGTCCGATCACTAGCAAGATATCGCCTGGACGCAGTTTTTCGTCGGCAACAGCCCCTTTGATCGCTTCCCCTCCACGCCGTAAGCCAATCACGCTCAGCCCGTGTACGGTACGAAAGTTCTCCTCAACAATCGTGCGACCAATCAGGCCCGACTCCGGCACAACGGCGACTTCTGCCATGCCCACATTTTTAGACTGATGGCTAAAATAGGAGTCGTCAATCGGCAGCACGTTCAGCTCTAAATCGTCGACAAACTTTTCCAATTCGTTCTCTGGGTGAACCAAGTCCACCAGCATTACATCGCCAGGACGAATCTCGGTCTGAGAAATCGGATTGAGCAGATACGTCTTCCCACGTCCCTGACGTTCGATACCAATCAAGTTCACACCACTGCGTTGCCGCAAGTCGAGTTCCCCCAAAGTTCTTCCCACAAGCTCAGAAGAGTAGGGGACCTGCAATCGAAAGGCGCGCCCCTGAAGTTGATACTCGTCGATAAACGATTTGAGCGTTCGACGACGAGCACGGTTCGATGTCGTGGGACGAGAATTCGTCAACCAATGTCTTGTCAAAAGCATATAGCCGACGCTGAACACCAAGACCGACAATCCCATGGGAGTGAAGGAAAAAAAGTTGAAGCCGCCGAGCCCTTCGCTTTTGAGTGCACTATCGACAATCATATTGGGCGGGGTCGCAACAAGGGTCATCATGCCACTGATCAACCCCGCCACGCTTAGCGGCATCATCATTCGCCCAGGGTGAATATTAAGACGCGACGTCACGTTCAAAACGACCGGGATGAAGATCGCCACGATGCCGGTAGAGCTCATCACGCTTCCCAGCAAGCCGACGCTCAGCATCAGCAAGACAACCAGTTTTGCTTCGCTGCTGCCCGCACTACGAGCAAGCCATTGGCCAACCTGCAGCGCGATGCCGGTCTGGGTAATCCCTTCGCCAATGACAAATAACGCAGCAATCAGCACGACGTTCGGATCGGAGAAGCCTGCGAAGGCTTCCTGCACGCTTATAATGCCCAGTACGGGTAGCGCCACCATAGCCGACAAGGCCACGATATCCATTCGTGGCCAGTCGATGATGAACAGCACGATGCATACCAAGAGCAACCCTAGTACGACCGCCAAATCCCATGGCATCGCTTTTTACCCTTTCCCGCCACCACTTGTCGAAGCTGTTGGATCTAACCTTCCTGCTTGACCGGATGTCCTTCTTTGTTGACGGTATAGAAGTGCACATCTTGCTGCGGGTATGGAATTGAGATGCCAGCTTCATCGAAGCGACGTTTCACCTCTCGCGTGACTTCTGTCTTCACTTGCCACCAGTCCGCGGTCTTGGCCCAAGGTCGACAAACAATATTCACTGACGACTCACCAAGATCGTGCGTGATCACCTGCGGGTCAGGTTTCTTCAGCACTTTTTCGTGACTGGTCACGGCCGCCATGATGATCTGTTCGGCCTTCTCGAAGTCGTCGTCGTAGCCTATGCCAAACTCCATGTCCACGCGGCGGGTATGATTGGCCGTGATATTTGTAATCACGTTATTCCAGATCTCGTTGTTGGGAACGTAGATCGTTTGGTTATCGAATGTTTTAAAACGCGTTGAAACCAGGTTCATTTGATCAATCACGCCGGTGGTGCCCCCAGCGGTGACCACGTCGCCGACATCGAATGGGCGATTGACCAGAATCATCAAGCCGCTGGCAAAGTTACTGAGAGTGCCCTGAAGCGCGAGACCAACGACTAAACCGGTAGCCCCAATCGCCGCGATGATGGGCGTAATATCAACTTCCAGTGCGGTCAAGGCGATCGCGAAACCAACAACCAGAACGATATTCTTGATCATCCGTGCAATCAGGTTCTCAGCGAGCCTACTCAGTCTTAGCTTCTTCTCGAGAAGCCAATTAGTCACCCCCTGAATGAATTTGGCAATGATCCAACTGATGAACAGAATCAAGAGAAACTTGCCGACATTCCAAGCCAACCGTTGACCACCTTCCTTTGAGGCCATCCACCCAACTACTGCCGCGTAGGTAGCCGTGGCGTCGGACGTATCAACTTCGATCCCCGAAACGGCAAGGATATACTTGCGATACTCCTCGACGTCGCCTCCCTTTTTCTCAAGCGACTGCAGGACAATTTCCAGCCGTTCGCTCAGCCCCGCTCGTTCCTCTTGCAGCGTATTTACATCTTTTAACAATTGGTCTTTCTTGGTATTGGCTGCGGTATTTACATCCATGGGGTCCCCGTCGGGCATCGCTTCTTCTGATTGCGGCTCTTCCGATTTCGGACCGGCATCCTCTTCGGGCTTTTCTTTCATGCCCAATTCGGCCTGAGCAGCGTCGGTAACTTCTTTCTCCGTTTCCTCTGCTTTCGCCTTGGCTTTATCCTTTACCTTCTGGGCTTGATCCAACGAATTCTTCGCCGCGTTCTCGTCGCCGGCTGCTATCGCTTCGTTGGTCTTCTTCACCCCCAAACGTACCGCAGAGATTTGCTTTCCCTTGGCAACCAAAAGCTTGAACCACGTTTCCGCTTCTCCTTCAAGCTCTTGTTTGGTTAGCGGCCTGACCAATGTCCTGAGTTGATCTAGGGGGATGGCGAGATTGACGGTGGTCACCGGCACGTACTTCGCTTCCGCCGGCTTTTCGTCTTGTGCCCCCAGTGGAATCGTGGTGGCCGTCGCCAATATCAAACCGATTGCCATGCTTCGAAACGACATACAGCATTCCCCCTCAACACGTTTTGGATGTTTGCCCCGGCAGCGTTTTCGCGAATCCAAGATATTTCCGAGGCATCTCTTCATCTTCGGAGTCTTCGCATGGCGTTGCAACCCATGGCATGCGACTCAACCGTCGCTCTCGGGGCGGGCACCCTTCCAAAGTTCTTCTTTGGTTGATAAATGAGCCGTTATCCATCGTGTATAGGCGAAGAGGTAATCGCTCAAGCGATTCGAAAAAGCTAAGACCCACGGCTCAATCGGTGAAAGTTCATGCCGGCGAACCAGGACACGCTCCCACCGGCGGCAGACGGTTCGTGCGACATGAGCATGTGCGCCGAGCATGCTATCACCGGGGATGGTGAACCCGTCGATCGCATCAAACAGCTCTCGATACTGGTCAATGCGATCTTCCAGAAACGTCACCCGGGAATCGGTCGCTGCGTCATAACCGTCAGCATCAGTCGATGGCGGTTTCGCACTCGCCAGGACAGCACCCGCATCGTACAGAGAATTCTGGATCTTCCGAAACATTTCATCTGTTTCGGCCGCGATCTTAGCACTAGGACGCGTGCTAGGTGCGGTCGCATAGGCTCGGACCACTCCCAAAAAGCTGATCAACTCGTCCGATTCACCGTACGATTCGACTTCGAGCGATGATTTTGATACCTGAACTCCGCCGGCCAACGCGGTCGAGCCTCTGTCGCCGGCTCGCGTATAGATTCGATGGATGTGAATCGACATGGAGTTACTCCGCGGGTAAAACTGAGGACCTGTCCGTATCCCCATCATCGCAAATGGGCCCGTCTTAGAGAATGACGGCCACCTAGGAACCGTCGCTTGTTCGATCTGCACTCCTTTACGATGGTCAGTTTACTTCTGACTTTGATCCATATTCTGGGTCTATTTGCCGCGATTGATGCGATCATGAAGTCACGGACTTCTCAAGGCGCGATTGCCTGGATGTTGCTGCTGATTCTGGTCCCCTACATTGCATTCCCCTTCTACTGGATCTTTGGCCGCAGCAAATTTCAGGGGTACGTCAACACGCGACGAATTCGAGCCAAGGATATCAAGAACCACACTCAAACGTTTCGTGCGGTCAACCCCGACGTAATCGCGGATTTTCATGGGCAGCCGGGAAAGCTCGTCTTGGAACGCCTGGCCGACTTTCCCTACACGCATTCGAACTCGATCCAACTGTTGGTCAACGGAGAAGCCACTTTTGATGCAATCTACGAGATGATGTCGGCGGCGACCGAGTACATTTTGTTTCAGACTTATATCTTTCGCGACGATGGGGTCGGCAAACGGTTTTCCGAGTTGCTTACGCGAAAAGCGAAAGAAGGAGTCGCCGTTTATTTTTTGTACGATGAAATCGGCAGCTATCAACTGACTCATAAGTTCCTGCATGAACTGCGCGAGGCTGGCATCAAGGTTCGTGCTTTCCATACCACCCGCGGCAAAGGAAATCGCTTTCAATTGAACTTCCGCAATCATCGCAAGATTGTCGTGATTGATGGAAAAGTTGCAGCGGTCGGGGGAATTAACTTCGGAGACGAATATCTCGGCTTGTCCAAACGTTTTGGTGCCTGGCGAGACACCCATCTCAGGATTCACGGTCCAGCCGCACAAGCGGTGCAGTGGTCGTTCCTGGAAGATTGGTACTGGGCTTCCGGCGACACCTTGAACGTCAATTGGGAAGAAGAACCGGCGGAAGATGGCAACGAAGTCGCGTTGGTTATTCCTATGGGGCCGGCCGATCCCATCGAGACGTGCGGGCTATTCTTTGTTCATGCGATCAACTCAGCCCAGCGACGAATCTGGATTGCCTCCCCATACTTTGTCCCAGACAAGCAGGTCATCTGCGCCTTGCAGCTAGCAGCACTGCGAGGTTGCGACGTGCGGATCATGCTGCCAGAGCGGCCAGACCATTTGTTGGTTTACCTTTCCAGTTTTCATTTCATATCTGAAACGGCAATTGAGGATCGAATCACCTTCTACCGCTATCAGCCTGGCTTTTTGCATCAGAAGGTATTACTGGTCGACGATGAGATGGCCGCAGTGGGCACCGCCAACCTCGACAACCGTTCGTTTCGTCTCAATTTCGAGATCATGGTGGCAGTCGTTGGCAGCCATTTCGCTCAATCTGTCGAAGCGATGCTGCTGGAAGACTTCAAGCATTGCCGAGAAGTCGATCCGCAAGAGATTCAAAAACGCTCGTTCTGGTTTCAACTTGGCGTAAGTGGCTCGCGGTTGATGTCGCCGATTCAATAGCTTCTGCTAGCAGCACTATTAACCGCAACATCGGCAAAGTTTACTTAACCGGAACCCATCTAACGTCCGAAAACGAGAAGGACGCTTTGCCTGCATCACCAGAAGCAGGGCAAGCGAATCGTAGCTTGTGGACCTTCCACTTAGATTTTGCGGACAGATATCATGCCAGCATCGCTTCGCCCCAACTTGCTCGCGACTCTGACCCTCGCGACAACCGTCAGCGTGACCGGGTGCATTTTCCCGTTTACACGGTCAGGCGATACCAAACTGGCAGAACTGGTCACCGAAGATTCGCAGCCACAACCCAAACAGGAAGTCACCGTCGCGTCTAAGCCAGAAGGGGATAAGAAGATGCCCCCGTTCGCGCGTTTTATAGGGGGAATGTTTGGTAGTCACGACGCTCCCCAGGCCGAGCCTGAGCCCGAGCCAATATCCGTGAACGGCTCTGTGACAACTCAGCAAGTTGCAGAGGTCCCGGTCCGAAAGCCTTCTCCTCAGCCGAGCGTAATCCAGCCAGCTCAAGACCTAGTTCAAGCGGCACCGAAAACGCCCATTTTCAATCCCCCAGCTAACCAAATGCCGGTTGTGGTGACGCCGGAAACGAATCCCATGGTAGATAAGCCGGATGTCGTTTCCAAATTCACCCAAAAGGCAACGCAGCTGATCGAATCTCCGTGTCCCGAGGTCGTCGTCCAACCGGCCTCACAGCCGCAACCGCAAGCAAAGCCGGAGATGACCCCAGAAGTTACACCTGTCCCGCAGGTCGCCCAGTCAACACCAGCGCAATTGGGAAATGAAGCGTTGGACTCTCATGCACGTGTACCATGGGCAGAGAAAAAGCTGCTTGAAAAGGCTATGGCCAACAGTTCGACTAGCAGCGTAACGCTTGAGCACTCCCTGGAACTGGCGTTAGAAAACGTGCGTCGAGAACGTCTTGGCCAGGCCCCAGCCCCGGCGGAGAAACCGGTAACTCCCCAACCAGAAATGACCGCCCACACCGATCTCAAAGAAGAGCCCTCTGTCTCCTCTCAACCCGAGTCCGCACCCAAAACGCTGAATGTCGCCGCCAACCCGCTTCGATCTAGTCGTAATACGGACTGGTCGGGAAGCTATCTCCGTGATAATAAGCCGCAAACGGTTGTGAACAACACACATGCAAAGTACCCGCAGACCGACTCGAAATGGTCGCCAAAGCTGGAGCCCAGCCAAGCCGCTTCGGAAGAAGTCGCCAAGCAGGAAGAACCTGCTGTCGAGCCCGAGGTTACGGTCAACCCTTATGCGAAAAGCTTGAAAGAAGCGATCACGGCAATTCCGGCGACTGGCCCTCAACTTGTCGAAAATACGACCGCAGCCGCTAAGACCGCTGAAGAGCAACCGACAACAACCGACGATATTCACTTTCAATCGTCGCTACTTAACAAGTTGCAAGCAGCCAATCGCCAAGCGAAGTGGGATTTCGATACCGCGCCTGAGCAAGTGAAACCAACCGCAGAGGTTGCTACGACACCTGAGAATGCTATGCCGCTAATCGTGGAAAAAGATGCTGTAGATCCGATGCTGCCTCTTGTTGCCGCTCAGGAACCAGAACCGCCCACTGCGGAACCGAAAACGACCATCAATCCTTCGGTAGCCCAAACGGAAACGAAAGACGAACCTCAGGCGATCAAGCCATTCATCATTGCGGCCCCCACCCAAGCCACAAAGGTCCGAGGTGGTTTCGTCCGAGCAGTCGAGCCCAAACCGCTGGTCGTCGAGAACCAAGACAGTAACTGGCAGCACGCTGCCCCTGCACAGGCCAAGCAATTGCCCAAGCTTGCACCTGTGGTGCGAGCGAGTGACTACCAAGACCCAGCACCGGAAGACAACGGCGCCAAGACATACATCATCAACTAAAGCTCAGCCCAGTGCACATCCGCGCGGGTAAGCAAACGATCCGCGACCGGAACGTAATCGGGGCGGTTTTCTATCAGCAGTCGGGCAGCATCACGCAAAGGGATATTGCCGCCGGACTCCATCCAAATCACCTTAGGAAGCTTAGTTCCCAGCGGAGAACTGCCGGCCAGGTGAGGCGCCGAAGTCGTCACGTTACTATTGTCGGCCACCGACTCCGGCAAGAACATTAAACGCGAGACAGCCGGGCCTAACTGTGTAAGCCGACAGTTGGACGCGGCGACTCGCTGTTTCCAGTCGGGACCGTCTTGCAGTGAATTGAGGAACTGATTTTCGCTTCCTTCTTCCGATGCACTGCGACGTGCCATGTCTTTACCGCATTCCATCATGACGTCGATAAGCTTGTTGACACCATTTCGTTCTTCGTGCAACAGGTTACTGAGCCCGCCATGCTCGGCATTCAGGACATTATCGATTTGATGCTCCAGGACCAGCAGCTTTTCCAATAGCTTTGGGTCTTCTGAGACGGATGTATCATCGAGTGCTAGCCGTTCGCAGACTTTCGTCTCGGCCATCTCCAAGCTGACGATCGTGTTCTTGATCCACATGTTGTCACGCATAATGGCCGTTCGCAGATGCTGAAACACCTGACAGGTTGCCAGTACCGTAACGCCGTGCGTTCGAAGCAAAGCGTAATTGAGCCATTTCGCACGAAGTTCTGCCAAACTCAACTCACGATCGCCACCGCGTCTGTTGCGTTTTGTCGCTTGATGAATTACGGGAAAGAGAGACGCTCTTACCTTTTCAATCTCTTGCTCGGTTCGATCTCCCATCGCTCGAACCTTGTCTTCCAGTTCGCTCAAGCGTTGGTCAACAACGCTCGAAAGCTGCTTCACCCCACGTACCCGGAAGGATGGCTCGTTGAGAATATCGTGAATCTGATCTAGCACTTTCGTTTGGTAATGTGCTGCAATTTGACGGATATGCGGGGCGATTTCAGAGTGCAGAGAAACGGCGATCAGCTTGCCAGGCTCAGCCTCCATGTTCGAGGCACCGATCAATTGATCGAGCGAGTCGAGCATCTGAATGGTCATCTCGGCAGACGTCGGTAGAATGCGTGAATCGCTAATTTCGTTAGCGATCCGACCAATGCTTTCGCTGAAATAGTCTTCCGGTCGCCCTCCGATTTCGTCTTCCACGACTTGAGTTACCATATCGATCACGGTCTCGAGACGAAACTCGCAGTCTTGAAAGATCTTAGCCGAGCGAAGGTCGAGAATCTTTTGATACTGGTCTGCACGATTGTTTGCCTGTTGATCGGTATCGTTCAAGTGAGCGAGCTTTCGCTGCTCTTTCTCGTTATGACCAGATCCATGCCAACGATGCAGTAGTTCCATGGAATAACGCGCCGCCGCTAGATCGAGATGCCCGCTGGAACATAACGCCTTACCGGCAAATGCCCATGCTGAAACGGCCGGACCTACCTCGCTTCCGGATTCTTCCGAATCTCGGCAACGCTGGGCCGCTTCACGCCCTTCATACACATTCATGTACAACAGGTCGGCAAGATCATGGATATCGACCGGTAAGTTTCGCATTTCTGGTGAACTGCCGGTCTCGAACAAGGTGATCTGTTTCGAAATTTTGTTGGCCCAGCGCTGCGGAGGAATTTTCGTCACAGCATCTCCGGGATACTCGCCGGTCGCCTGGAAGTGAAATAGCTCGCGCAGACAAGCATACGTATTACAGCGTGCAAGATCTTGTTGCTCGGTTCCGTTAGGCGTTGCATGAATCAGCCAGAGAGAGACATCGTCTGCACTGCCGCCAAACTCTTGAATGACCTCTTGTGCGAGAGCAAACGCATCCCAAACCATGCCGCTACCTGTGCCTCCGCTACTGCTCATGACAAGCACGATACGCGGTTTTTCCTGCCAGGCGAAGTGTTCGCTATTGGGGTCGATGTTGCCCCGAGCCAATTCCACCGCATCGGCAACCGCATCGCGAACCTGTTCACGTAAACGGCTCGCATGATCGGCAAAGGCCAGTCGCCCCAAGGGACGCATGCCTTCGGTTTTCAATGACAAAGGAATGTTGTAGAGCCAGCGTCGACTCATTGACTTGGTCAACTGACGCGAGAGGTTGCGATACGCTTGAGGGCGTCTAAGCGGCATTTCCACAGTGGAAAGAGAAGGGGTTCCAGCCGCGGCACCAAGTTGCCCCGTGCTTTGCACCAGGTCGGTCGTATCCGTATCAATCGCTACGCACCGACACCAATGCTGTTCGGCTTGTGGACCGACAAGTTCCAACCGGCGGTCGACGAAATGACGGATAACACGGCTTCCCAAACCACCAATTCCAAGCACCACACTCGGACGCAGCTCTCGCTGGGCGCGATCGTCTGCCACCGGTGGCAGGACATTCTGCTTGCGAGGAGCGATGTCCTCCCAGACATGGCTCGAACGCGCCTGCCACTGCTGACTGTCGCGATCCATCCGGATGGTTTCTGGATCGAAATCGCCAGACGACTGCTTGGCGCTGCTTGACTTCGTGTCGTTGCAGTTGATGGTCTTCGTGTCGGTCTTGGAGGACTCGTCCTGCCCGACCGCACCACTGCGTACCTGGGGAAGGTGAGCGATGCTATCGGCCTCAATCAAGGCCTTGACCATTTCCGCACAGCTGCGATAGCGCTCGGTCGGCTTCTTTGCGAGTGACTTGGAAAGGATGTCTCTATCTCGCGGTGGAAGCGTGTTTAACCGTGGCGGGCTGTTGAGATGCTGGGCAGTCAATTGGGCCAGGTTGCGACCCGGGAAGGGCAGGGTGCCGGTCAACATCTCTTGATAAACGATAGCCAGGCTGTATTGATCGCTCTGTCGCGACGGCTGGTCGTTGAACACCTCAGGCGAAGCATACAATGGCGTAAGGCCGGCCATCATCGAGGCCGTCACATCTTGAATGGATTTGACCAAACCAAAGTCGGCCACCTTAGCATGTTTGCCGATAATGAGCAGGTTTTCGGGCTTCACGTCCAAATGCTGCAGCGAATGGACTTCGGTCATGTAGTCCAATGCTTCCGCCGAGTCGGCCAAGTAACGCAGCAGTTCTTCGCGAGGGATACCAGGAAGCCCCTCTTTGCGACATTCATCGAAGCGATCCTTCAAGCAACAGTCTGCCAACTCGGTAACGACCACCAGTTGCGACTCGATGACTTCGATGCGTTCCAAAGAGAGTAGGAACGGATGACGAAGGTCTTTAATACGGTTGAGCGCCTTCAGCTCGCGCGAAGCGCGCGCTTCGTCATGGAAACCGAACACCAACTTGACGGCCTTGGAAAGACCGCCGGGGGCATCGGCTCGCCATACCTCACCGTAACCACCTGCTCCGATTCGTTGTACGAGACGATATCCGTCTATTTCCCGTACGGTTGCACTTGTCTCAATCGACACGATTAGGGACCTTATCTCGGGTCTGCGAATGCGATCATCGCAAAGGGACACCCAGTTGTATATTGGCACGCAATACTGCGTTGAGCTTTTGCAAGGAACCTCGCTTCCAAGGAAGCGAGGTTAGTTAAATGGACATCCTGTCCGACGAACAACCCGGCATGGCATTAAGCGGGAAAGCGTACTACCGCATGGAATCCCATCTGCTGCAATGCTTGGTTGTCCGGTCCACTGGAAGCTGCTTGGGCAAGTGCCTGGCAGCCAGTGGACGTGATCTCCTGAATGAATTCGTGAATATTATTAGCGACCGCCGGACTGCGCGAGGCTGCCGACAGAGCACTCGAGGATACGCCAATCATCGAACAGTGCGCAAGTACTTCCGAAACGATCGGTGGTTTGAATTGATCGATCCCCACCGCCGCAAGTTGTACGCCCATGCCGCGAAGACCTTCGACAAGCGTGTTGTCGAACAAGTTGGCCTCCCAAACGTCGACCTTCGCTCCGAGAATGACTTTGAGCGAAGCTCCGAAGGTTGTTCGCATCCAGCCAACTGTTTCCAGCAGATCTTGCCGCTGAAAATCAGTTGAATCGAGTTCCAATAGCAGGAACTCGCCAAGATCCTGGCGTTCCTGCAGGGCGAACATCGCCGAGACATGCTGGAGCAGACGCAGTGGATTCTCTAAGACAAGTGAATCTTTCAGCAGGCGAGTCTCTTCATGACTTTGATATGCTTTACGGAAGAGCGGACACCAGTGGCCAACCGTCTTCTGGTCTTCAATCGCTTGTACGGAGGTTAAGCCGGGATCGATGCGATTGAGCCCTGACCATTGATTTACGGTCCTGAGGGCCTGAATCAACATCTGCGGATCTTGAACTGGTCGGGCAGCTTGGGCGCGATCTTCCATCGCCAGCGTTACTGTCTGACGCGTTGTCGCCGAAGCAGGGCAGTGAAAGTCGAATTCGAAGTCGGCGATCGAAACCGTATCTCCGTCGACCATGACATGTTCGTCAATCTGCTCGCCGTTGATGTAAACGCCATTGGTGCTGCGCAAATCGCGTATGAGATAGCCGCTTCCATGACGGACGACTTCGGCATGTTCTCGAGAAACGCGACCAGACTCGACTGTCAGATTACAGGTCGCGTTGCGTCCGATGATGAAGGGAAACTCATCAATCACCGACTTAGTTGACCGCCCGGTCACATGATCGAGGTACTCGAGAAAGATCGAGTCTTTTTCAATTTGAGGAAGCAGCTGCGTCTGCATTCGTCCTACCCTAATGCTGGCGTCTACTCGAAAATCGACGTTAGACTTCGCAAAGTCCGTACGTCGAACGGGACTAGTCTTGGGAAAAGCTGCCGCGTTGCGCTAATTGCATCACTCCGCGGGGGTTGGTGGAAAACTCACCTGCAAAACAACCATAGGTCACGATTGCTCGGCGTGACTGTGAATTCCCTGCGTGTGATCGGCAAAATTTCCTACTACGAGGACAGGGTTCCTCGTAAAAAAAAGTATCTGGAATTGATTTGACCTCTTCTCGGGCGGAATTGAACTATGTTTTCCATAGCCGCGCGACCACCATGCGCCGTCGGCTTTCATTTTTTCTTCTCTGGGTAGCAGGTAGTTTCATGGTTTCACGCGCACTGCGAATCGTCGTTGTCTCTGAGGACCGTCAGCACCTTCGCGATTGCTTTGACTTCTTTGTTGCCTGTGGATACGAGGTCGAAACTCGCTGCGATTCCGTTTACCGTGAGTCTGATTCTCCCCAGAAGAAAGATGTCCTGATCTACGATTACGATGGAAGCCAATCGACCATCAGCCACAACAACTTATTCAAGATCGCGGTCGTTCCGGCGGATAAGCCAGAGCTTGTAGAAAGAGTCATTTCAGAAGCCGCCGATGACGTTGTCCTGAAGCCGGTAACCCCAGCCAAACTGCTCGTACGGGTAAGGGCCGCCGCGGCAATTTTGGAAGCCCGAGTAGCCATTTCCCAGCAATTTGGGCGCAATCCGCGCAATACCCATCCGAGCGAGGGCGCTTTTCTAGGAACTTTGCAATACACCATCGAGCAGATAGCCGTTCATGGCCATTGCGTCTGTGCAACGCTGTTCTCTGTCTCTAATACGCATTCCGAACGTTACCGGGAATGGCAGGCAAGCCTCGAGGCAACGGCCCTTCCCGATTCGCGCATTTTCGAGCTCTCAGGCAATCGGGTCGCCGTGGTTACTCCCGCTTCTTCGCCTGATCAGGTCACCCACTGGGCGGCCGATCAGATGGCGCAAGCATCGGTCCGAGACACCTCGCAGGCTGATATCTCGCCATTGAGTGTTTCGGGGAGCTTCGTGAGCACACGCAACGAGTCTTCTACCAGCGAGCAAGTTTCGATGCTGTTGGCCGACCGGCTGAACCTGGCACTAAGCCTCGGCGAAGGGTTACTTGTCGACGATTCACTGGAAAATCAGTGGCTACCACATCAACCAACCGGAAGCATCTTCGACGGCATGACCGCTGAGGATATCATGCAACCCACCACGGTCCGTCTGAATGCTTCCGATAACGTTGAAAACGCGCTGGAAGCGATGCGTCTGTGGAATGCCGACATTGCTCCGGTCTTCCAAGCCGATGGTACACCGTGCGGTCTGATCCGTACCGATGATCTTGTGGAAATTGAAGACAAGCAACAGGCCATCGGGCGATATTGTCTGCCGAATGTTCCCCACGTTCGCTGCGACTCGACATTCAACGAATTTGTAGCGTTGTTTTCCTCGAACGATTCCTCTTGGCTGCAAGTCCTTCGCAGTGGCAATCCGGTCGGCGTTATCCATTGCGACGACTTGACCTCGATGAATTCGCCTGTGATGGTTTCACTGCCGTAGTCGCGTTATTCAAATCTCAGTCAATGGCGTCGATCAAGCCTTCGGCGGCACGCTATACGCGTAAGCCTTTTCAGCAGAAGTGACCACGGTTCTACCCGCCATGTGTCAGCACTGCGCTGAGTATCTCTACGATCGTCGCAAAGTCAGTCAGGCAAATCCCAGCAGTGCGGTTGCTCTCGTATCGCTTAACCACTGGCCGCTTAATCGTCACCGGCAACCACGGTGAAATAGCTACCCACAACTAAGTCAAAATACTCGGGTCGCATCTCCATGGGAAATCCTTTGTAGACGCAGTAGTTTCGGATTTGCGTCAAAAGATCACGCGGCTGGCAGCGTCGTAGTGGGCGATTCTTGGGCGTGTAATGCTTGTCGATCAGATGCGTTACCGACTCTTCGTCGTAGCGGCAGCCAAACTGCTTGGTGAAAATCTGAAATAGCGTGTGAAATTCCTCCTGCGAAGCATCCTCGATTTCAATTTTGTAAGGAATACGGCGTAGAAAGGCATCGTCCGTCAGGTCCGAAGGCTCTAGATTGGTCGAGAAGATGATCAACTGCTCGAACGGTACCTGGATCTTTTTTCCATTGGGCAACGCAAGGTAGTCGACTCGGTTTTCCAGGGGCACAATCCAACGATTCAATAGTTCCTGTGGCTGCATGCGTTGGCGACCAAAGTCATCGATTAGCAGACTGCCACAGTTGCTTTTCATCTGCAGCGGAGCTTCACAGATGTTATTGATCGGGTCGAATCGGATCTCGAGGCTGTCCATCGTCAGCTCACCACCAACAACGACCGTCGGACGCTGAATCTTTATCCAGCGATGATCGAAGTTATCGTTCTTGATGATGCTGTTTTCTGCTTGATCGACCGTTTCATGGAAAGCAGCGTCGAACAACTTGATGAACTGGCCATCCTCCACGACCGTCCGCGGAATCCAAATCTCTTGCCCATAACAGGCCGTAATGCGTTTGGCGAGCGTTGTCTTGCCGTTGCCTGGGGCACCATAGAGGAAAAGTCCCGCCCCAGAATTCACAGCGGGCCCCAATCGATCGAACATCCCAGGCTCGACAGAAAGTCCCTCGAAAGCGCGTCGCAGGTCCTCTTCCTTTGGCGTCTCGTTACGTACCGACTGGGCTTCTACCGAGGTAACGTAGTCGTCCAAAGAAACCGGTGCCGGTCCGAAATAGGCACACGAATGCATGTAGGTTTGTGCCCGGGTACGGCCTTGGTCGGTCAGGGTATAGGTGTAATCGTTCAGCGGAGCGGAACCGCAATGGGTGATCAATTGACGCGTACGTAGCGAAGTGAGCAGGCCTTCGGCAACGCCAAATGGAATGCAGATGTGTTCGGCCGTCTTACGACCACTCATCGATCCGATGTTCAGATAGAGCTTCAGGATAATCGACTCGACTAACGTCGGTGATAACTGAGTGTCCTCTAATGTCTTGGGTTCTTCGGGACGAAATCCATCATCCGCTAGCAATGCAGCAAGAAGACCTGACTTGAGTTCGGTACCGGACATAGTATGACATCTGCAATGTTCGAGGGCGGAGACTGCTTCGCCCGCTGGGGGCGCGTAGCACTCAAAAGTCTAGGACGTAAGGACCAATTGGCCCGTTGGAAACGAGGTTTTTGAGTTATTTTCCAAAAACACGAAAATGCTCATCCGCCAGCTAGCGCCCGCCGTTTTTACGTCTCATAACAACATCCCAAGCAAATCTCCGCGCTAGCAATCAACATGTGGTGTCCTATGACCTAGACTTTCTTCTGTGACGATAATAATAGGTGCAACGGACGCGCAGGTTCATATTTCTTGCCGAGCCTATTCATGGTAGGGTCTGCAAATCACTAACTCACGCGAGTCAAAGCCATGGCCAACGAAAAAGCCAAACTACTCCTAGAAAATTCGAGCGACTACTTCGAGCGAATTTCCGCCGTCCAGTCCGCCTTGCAATTGGGCATGCCGATGGAGGAAATTGAAGACTACCTCGATTGGCTGAGACTTCTTCGTGCCGAGAAATGCGACATGGCAGCTGCTGGTTCGGCGGGCGCGCCGGGAATCTAGCCGCCGGGGGCTGGTAGAAATGGCCCCGAGAGAAAGACCGTCAGCAACTTGTTTCGCTGGCTACTGCTCTAACTTCTTCAACATCTCGATTGCTTGTCGAGCATTATGCACGCCACCGATTCGCTGGATGAATAGCTGAACTCCGAGAAGTTCACTCGGCGATAGCAGGTCTTGCCCGAACTCCATCAAAATCTCGAGTTCATGAGCAGGCAGGTTTTCGATCTCGACTCTTGAAAGCATGAAAGTATCCGTTCCAAATCCACAATTCTTAGCAGCAACTAACGTGATGTATCGGAACGAAACTGTTCGGTAGTTAGCATCGGGAGGCCAGCTTCGGCCTCGAAACGCCAGATTCTCGGGGGGTGATGACCATTTATCGGACTGATCGGTAAAACCTGTGCTTCCTGATAGCACGCCTGCAAAGCTCTAGGACGTTCGGAGCCCCTTGTATTCGCTGTTTGCCGCTTTTATGGCTTGTCCTGCATCGTTGAATTAACCACTCTAACCCGAACTTTTCCGCCTTGCGGCACCTTGGCGGGGGCACTACGATTGCCGCCCGCTAGTTCTCTCCGTTCTGAAAGGATTCCGACGCAGTGAGTTCCCCTGAAATCCTCGGCCAGTTTATTCCGCTGCACTATCACTACGACATGCTTCGCGACAACTACCGCATGACCTCGTTCCAAGAGGCGATTGCGGAAACAGTTCGCCCCGGAATGACCGTGGTCGACTTAGGAGGGGGTACCGGTGTGCTGTCTTACTTTGCGGCCATGGAAGGCGCTAAGGTCTACTACGTCGAGCGAAATCCCGAACTCGTTGAAGTTGCACGGCGTTTTCTGCGGATCAATAAAGTCGAAGATCGAGTCACCATCGTTCACCAA
Organism: Bremerella alba; assembly: GCF_013618625.1. Lineage (NCBI taxonomy): Bacteria > Pseudomonadati > Planctomycetota > Planctomycetia > Pirellulales > Pirellulaceae > Bremerella > Bremerella alba. The sequence continues at coordinate 167,351 of NZ_JABRWO010000005.1, forward strand.
GATGCCTCCACGTTTGTACCTCCCGAGCCAGTCGACGTAGTTACCTGCGAGATGCTGCATGTCGGGCTTGTCCGAGAAAAACAAACCGAAGTAATCGAGGCCTTCAAGCAGAATTACACACAAAAGCACGGAACAAAGCTTCCTCGCTTCATTCCCGAAGCCACGCTGCTGGCAGTTCAGCCGGTAATGCAGACCTACCAATTTGCAGGCTTCCACGCTCCGGTTCCGCTGTTTCAGCCACCGTCGGCCGAAGTCGCCGGCACCCAGGAACTCGGCTCGCCAGAAGTTTACCAGACGGTGATCTACGACGAGCAATACGCACACGAGGTCTCCTGGAAGGGGATTCTTACCATGCAGCAGGGGGGAACGCTTAACGCCTGGCGATTGGTCACTAAAAACGTGCTATCGATCTCCGTTGAAAAGCAATCAGAAATCTGCTGGCACAATCAGTACCTTGTCGTTCCGCTGCACGAACCGCTTGAGGTCGAACCTGGCGACCGAGTGGAACTGCAAATCCAATACGCCTACTGCATGGAACTTTCTGATCTCTGGAACGGTATTTCTCAACGAATCGTTCCACAAACGATGGTCCGACGTGTTTCGGCCTAGGCCAAAGTTGGCCTGGTATCGATTATTTCGATTATGAAGGGGATACGCATCGCTCGATGTAACGATGCGTCGATGGACTTCGTGTTGATCTGACCTAGGTTTTGTTAGCTTTCCCGCTCTGCGGACCACTCTGAATTGCGCAACAGTGGCCAAGAAGCGATGGATATGAGCCGCAACCCTTTCAGATTGACGTAAACAATGACCGCGAATCGACCAGGAATATTCGCCCTCTTTGCCTGGTTAAGTCCCCTCGTATTGGGACTGACTCTGGTAGCTACATCAGTAGCAATCGCTATGGATCCTGCCGAAGCTTCCCTTTCGGTGGTACTGGCTATCGCTGGCATTATTGTTGCGCTGGTATTGGGCATCGTCCAGAGAACCTCTTACCGCCAACTTTCTCAGACGCTGTTCGACCAGCTCGAAAAGCTGGCAGCAATGTCCTCAGACGACTTGGACCTCGAGCGTTTTCAACAGCAACTCGCACAGGCTAATCTTTCTGCACGGGCTCAAAGGATTCTGACGGAAATATATCAGTGTATTGATCACGACCGAGAAAAGATCTTCGACTTCCAGCAGAAATCTGCCAGCAGTGAAGTCAAAGCACATTTGGCGGAAACACGAGCCGCACAAATCAACTGGGTCATCGAAGGCCTAACCGAGCCAATCTTGATGGTCAATCAATATGGTGAAATCACTTTGATGAATCCTGCGGCAGTCAAGCTGCTAGGGCTCGAGGACGTGACCGAAGGTACGCCACTTGAAAAGGGGATAAGCTGCGATTCGCTCGTTCAGCTATTGCATGAAACCAGACGACGTAAACTAAAATCGACCCGTCTGGCAGAGCTAGAACTGGAAGATCCTGACAGTGAAAGGCACTGGTACCGTGTCACAGTAAACACTGTCTCAGAAGGAGAGCACGAAGGGGCTGCGGAATCGGGCTTCGGAGCAGTCGCCGTCATGCGAGACATCAGCGGTTACAAGGCAATCCAGCGACGAAACGCCGAATTCGTCTCAGCGGTTAGCCACGAAATGAAGACCCCCCTTGCCGGCATCAAGGCCTACACCGAGCTTCTCGCCGATGGAGAAGCAGAAGACGAAGAAACCCGCGACGAATTCCTCGGCGTGATTAGCGGCCAGGCCGATCGCCTGCAACGACTGATCGACAACCTTTTAAACCTGGCACGAATCGAAGCAGGCGTGGTGAGCGTCAGCAAGAAGCCTCGCTCTTTAAACGACTTGCTCGAAGAGGCCGCCGCGATCGTTCAGCCAACGGCCGAACAGAAGCAAATCACCCTCAAGGTCGAGCTTAGCCCGATGTACTTGGGCGTCCTGGCCGATCGCGACATGATCCTGCAAGCAGCGATCAATCTGCTGTCCAATGCAATCAAGTACACGCCCGATGGCGGCACCGTGAAACTACGCAGCCGGATGTCCGATCGTGAAGTTCACTTCGAGGTGGAAGACACTGGAGTGGGACTCAGCACGGAAGACTGCGAAATGGTCTTCGAGAAATTCTATCGAGTGAAGAAAGACCAAAAGATGGCCTCGGGAACCGGCCTCGGACTTCCACTCGCCAAACATATTGTCGAAGACGTCCACAGCGGGACACTCACCGTCAAAAGTGAATTAGGCAAAGGAAGTACCTTCATGATTGCCTTGCCCACCGTTCAAGTGATCGAACACGCGAGCTAATTGCAAAAACACCATACAAGCAGAGAAAGGAATGATTCCCATGCCCGTTAAAGTCTTGATTGCCGACGACGAAATGCACATTTTGCGTGCCGCTGAATTCAAGCTGAAACGAAGCGGCTTTGAAGTTACGTGCGTGGAAGATGGACAGGAAGCATGGGAAGCCATTCAAGCGGAACGTCCCGATATCCTGATTACTGACTTCCACATGCCGCGGATGGACGGCCTGGCGCTTTGTCGAACAATTCGCACCCATAGTGAAACAGCCGACCTGCCGATCATTATGCTGACGGCTAAAGGATACGACCTTTCCGGCGACGATGGAACGTCCGAACTCGACGTCGCAGCTGTTTTGGCCAAGCCCTTCAGCCCCCGCGGTCTGGTCCAGTGCATTCAAGAGGTCCTTGAGACCGGCAAGTATGTCCCCAGTGTCGCCACCTTTTAGTAACACCAACTAACGTATGAATCTGTCGACTGAAATTTTTGGTGCCGTCATGGTGGTCCACACTCCCGAAGAACTGGGAGAGGACCAGTCCGACAACGTGCGCGCGTTTCTCGAATCACGCGAACGCCAGAAGCTGATCGTCGATCTCGACGGAACGGAAACAATCGATAGCATCGGTCTGGAAACCCTTCTCGACGTGCAAGATACGCTGCGTGAAAAAGGGGGAGATCTGCGAATTGCGACAACAAACTACGCCAATCGCAAGATTCTGGAAGTCACGCGGATCGATTCGATGCTGGAAGTTTTCGACAGTGTGCTCGATGCCGTCAAGAGCTTCGCTTAAGCGAAAAGGAAGGATGCCATGGAATCGATGATGAGCACAACGTCAAACGCCCCGCCTCGGCTTGGTAATCTTTTGATTCGCCGAGGGTACGTAACCGTTGAACAGTTGGAACAAGCGCTCGCCTATCAGAAATTAAGAGGCCAGGGCAAACTCTTAGGTGAAATCCTCGTCGAGCTCGATTTTTGCTCCGAAGATCACGTCATCGAGTGTCTAGCAACCGAATACGGCGTGCCTCATGCGCGGCTAGAAGCACGCCTGTACGACCCGAAGGTGGTCGACCTGCTTCCACGAGAGTACATCGAAAAGCACGGAATCTTTCCGCTGTTCAAAATTCGTGGTGTACTGAGTGTCGCTCTCTCAGAACTCTCGAACCTGTTTCTGATTGAAGAGATCAAGACTCAGACCGGCCTGCAGGTGCAAATTGTCGCGGCGTCTACCAAAGACATCCGCCGCATGATCTCGCAACTGCCTGACTCGCGTGTGTTCGTGATCGATGACATCATCGAAGACAACAACGAGACCGAAGTCACGCTGATCGAAGATGCGATCGAAGATATTGGCGACGTCGAGGAAATCGCCGGTCAGTCTCCGGTGATCCGCCTGGTGAACTATGTCGTCTACAACGCGGTCAAAGAAGGGGCGAGCGATATCCACATCGAGCCTGCCGAACGCTGCATGCGAGTGCGTTACCGCATCGATGGCAAGCTCCATAAATCGCTCGAGGTTCCAATTCACTTGCTCAACGCCGTGAGCAGTCGTATCAAAATCATGGCCGGGCTAGACATCAGCGAACGCCGCTTGCCGCAAGACGGCCGCGTGAACGTGATGCTCGACTCACGCAAGATCGACCTTCGTGTGAGTACCTTCCCCGGCAATCGCGGCGAGAAGACGGTGATTCGTGTTCTCGACACAAAGAAAGTCACACTCGTTCTTAAGAACCTGGGTTTCGCGGAAGACATTCTCACGCGACTCTCGTCCAATGTGCATGCCCCCAACGGCATCGTCCTGGTTACCGGACCGACCGGTAGTGGTAAGTCGACGACGCTTTACGCGGCACTCAACGAGATCGCCACCATGGAGAACAACATCTGCACGGTGGAAGACCCGATCGAGTATCACTTGCCACTGATCAACCAGTTTCAAGTTCAAGAGCGTGTCGGGCTCACGTTTTCGGTTGCCTTGCGTACGTTGTTGCGACAAGACCCCGACGTGATCATGGTGGGTGAAATTCGCGACGAAGAGACAGGACGAACAGCCATTCAAGCGGCCCTTACTGGTCACTTGGTGCTCAGCACGCTGCACACCAACAACGCTCTTTCGGCGGTTACCCGACTGGTCAACATGGGCGTCGAGCCCTATTTGATTGGAGCCGCGTTAAACATGGTTCTGGCCCAACGTCTCGTCCGACGTATCTGCCCGAAGTGCAGCGAATCGTACGAGCCCGACCGCAACCTTCGCCGAGCACTCGACCGCATGGGATTCGAGGTCGACTCCTTCCGCCGCGGTGTCGGCTGTCGGGCCTGTCGCAATACGGGGTACAGCGGACGTATTGGCGTTCATGAACTACTGACCATCTCGGACGAACTGCGCGATGCAATCGTCAATGGTGCTTCGCTCGCCGAAATGCGTAAGATCGCTCAACACAATAATTCATTGATCGGTATGCAACTGGACGGCTATCGCAAGGTGAAAGAAGGAATCACGACGGTAGAAGAAGTGATTCATGCCACCGGGGACATCGTCTATTAAGTAAGCAACAAGCTATGCAAACCTTCGCCTATCAAGCCAAAGACAAGCTCGGAAACATTCACGACAGTTCCATCGATGCCGATAGCGTCGATGAAGCACGCGGCGTGCTAGCCGGCGATGGTCTGCAGTTAATCTCGATCGAAGAAGAAGCTTCCGGCGGGTTTTCGCTCGGCGGCAGCCGCATCTCGAAGCATGACATCATTTACATGACCAGTCAGCTTTCGGTGATGGTCGAAACAGGCATTAACCTTTCGACCGCTCTCGCGGGAATCGCCTCGCAGGAAAAGAACGAAGCCCTGAAGAAGCTCATCCTCGAGATTAAGAAAGAAGTCGAAGGGGGCGAAGACTTCTCGATGGTGCTGGCGAAATATCCCAAGTACTTCGATCAGACCTACATCGCTTTGATTCGGGCGAGTGAACAGACAGGCCTCATGGGCGAGATGCTCGAGAAGGTGGCCCTCTACCTTCGCAAGGAAGCAGAAACTAAAGGCAAGATCCGAGCAGCACTCGCCTATCCAGCCGTGATGGTATTGCTGGCATGCGGCGTGACAATCTTTCTGTTGACGTTCGTGCTTCCCAAATTCGAGCCATTGTTTAATCGCAAAGGGGTGAAGCTGCCTGGGCCGACCATCTTTATGATGACGGCTTCGGACTTCCTCTTGAATTATTGGATGTACTGGATCCCGGCCTTGATCGCTGCTGGCGTGGCCTTCTTCTTTTTCCGCCGAAGTGAATCCGGCAAAAAGATCATCGATACCGTGAAGCTCAATATCCCCATCATCGGGCCGATGATTCGCAAGGTGACCATTGCCCGAAGTCTTAACACGCTCGGTACCCTGGTTCGCAGCGATGTCCCCATGCTGCAGTGCCTGGAACTAACGTCGCAGGTTTGCAATAACGCCAACTACTCTCAACTTTGGCGCAACGTGATCGAAGCCGTTACCTCAGGCAGTCAGATTCATGAGAGCTTGCGAAAGAGTCAGCTGTTTCCAGCAACGATCGTGCAAATGATTGCCGCTGGGGAAGAAACGGGTCGCCTGGACGATGTGCTCGAGAAAGTGAGCAACCACTACGAACACGACGTCGATCTTTCGATCAAAACCACCACGAGCATGATTGAGCCGATCATGATCGCCGTGATGGGGGTCGTCGTGGGGGGGATCGCGCTGGCACTGCTGATGCCCATCTTCTCGCTCAGCCGTAACGTCTAAAACGCACGCTGCCGATCGCGAAAAGTCCTTTTCACAAGCCATTCGAGGGGGCAAGTCTGCTGGCAGGCGGATGCAAAATTCGCGTGACCGGTACAGCTTAACAGGTAGCCCCTACTGCCAGCACCTTAGGGACCATTTCGTCGTTCAGAACGTCCCGGTCCGTTCCGATCCTTCTACGGTCGAATCTCTTTCCTGGCTCAGGACATATTCATGAGTACTTCCGCGCGAATCGCTAATATTGTCGACGAACTTTGCCGACGCCAGGATCAAGTTCTGAAAGAACTGGACACCCTCGACCAGCAGATCGAGCAAGTCTTGAAGTCGCTTGCCCCCAAGCCTGAGCCGGCCACGATTCCCGTTGCTGTGCAATCCGATCGCAAAGCTGCTTAGCGATTACTCGCGATCCAGCTTGCCAGAGCGATTGATCGCCATCACCAGGCGAAAACCGAGTGCAAAGCTGATCACCAGGCCGATTGCACCGGGGATCGAGATATCTTGCATCTGCAGCCACCCTTCGTCCTTAAAGAGCAGGGGAGGGACGTCTGAGCTGAGCATCTGCGACGACCCCATGAACAGCGCCGCCGTCATGATCCCCATCACCATACGGTTGACCGATGGTTCGAGCCGGCGGTGATCGAGGTGAATGTCGAACTTGCCGAGCCGCACCAGTTCCAGAATCTCGCTAATGCGTCGCGGCATCACCTCAGCCAGGCGTTCCAGTTCGTTATACATCCGCCACATTTTCCGCAGTCTTCGCGACGGCGAGAAACGTTTCATCATGATGCGCCGGCGATGCTTGTGAAACAGCTCACTTAAGCTGAACTGGGGATTCAGCATTCGTCCCGTGCCGTCGAGCATCATCATCGTCTTCAACAACATGGTGACCTGCGGGGGCAACTGAATGCGATAATTCCGCACGATCTTAAACATTTCGTTCACCGCGTCGGCGAAGTTCAGCCCCTCGAGCTGTTGATTTGCGAAATCCGAGACATAGTCATTCGCGTCACGCCGCAACGAGCGTTCATCCAAATCTGGTGGGGTCGAGCCAATGCGGACGATCGTGGCCGTCAGTAGTTCGGCGTCACGCCCGGTGATTCCCATCAACAAGTCTTCAATATCTTCTCGCAAACGATCATCGATCCGGCCGACCATTCCGAAATCGAGCAAACCAATCACGTCCCCAGGTAGCAGCACCATGTTGCCGGGATGAGGATCGGCATGATAGAAGCCGGTGTCAAAGATCATGTGCATGTACAGTTCGGCACCACGCCGGGCCACTTCGCTGAGGTCGATCCCCTCGGCCACCAAGCGTTCGTGCTCGTTGAGTTTGATCCCGTCGATGTACTCCATCGTCAGAATCCGCGGCGTGCACAGATCGGGATAGACCTTCGGAATTTGCACGGTATCGTTATGCTCGAAGGCCGCTTCGAATTGCATAATGTTGCGTTCTTCACGACCGAAATCAAGTTCGCGTCGCAGCGCCCGTTGGAACTCGGCGACAGTTGCCTTGGGGTGATAGTCGCGGAACTCGGGGACGTTTTCTGCCAAAGCTGCCAGGCCGGTCAGAATGTCGAGATCTTCCGAGACCTTCTTCTCGATGCCGTGATGCTGGACCTTGACGACGACCTTCTCGCCTGTAAACAACCGAGCAAGGTGCACTTGGCCAATCGATGCCGAGGCGAGTGCTTTGTCTTCGAAGGTAGAAAATAACTGATCAATCGGCTGACCAAGCTCTTCTTCGATCAACTTGCGGACCTGCTCCGGCGGATCGGCCGGCACATTGGCTTGTAGCCGCTTGAGTTCTTCCGCCTGATCGACACCTACAATATCGGGCCGCGTGCTGAGAATCTGTCCCAGCTTAATGAATGTGGGGCCAAGGTCCTCCAAAGCCATCCGAATCCTCGCCTCACGCGTATATTTGGCGAGAACTTCTCCATCCTTGTCTTTAAGAAATCCCTTGGCAAAGTCGAAGTGGAAACGCTGAATCCAGTCCGCCAGGCCGTACCGGCTGAGCACCGATAGAATCTCGGTCCAGCGGTTAACGTTGCGATAAAGCTGGGGGATGTTGGTAAGTCTCATGAATCTTCTCAAAGGAGGTTGATTCCCCTTTCCTATGAATTCAAGCATCTACGTGCAAGCTAAGCGGTAGAAAGTCTTGACCGCCTCAGCATAATGCCGCAAACTTTCCATGTCCGCACTTCCTGGACCAAATTTACGCTGTCTGGGGCAGAGTAGGGCCGTTTCGTCCGATTTTTCGTGCGATTACCCCTTATAATGCGGCAAACCTCGAAATCCTGACCCGTTGCCCTCCGACGGAAACCCACTCATGAAAATCATCGTTCCCGCCGTTCTACTTCTCACTACCCTTGTTTCGTCCGCGTTTGCGGAAAATTGGCCCTCCTGGCGTGGTCCCGATAATCAAGGGATCAGTTCCGAGAAAAACCTGCCCACCCAGTGGAGTGCCGACAAGAATATCGCCTGGCGTTTGCCCATGCCAGGGGCAGCCGGTTCTACACCGATCGTTTGGGATGATCACATCTTCCTCACTTCCGTCGCCGACAACGACCTGATATTGATGTGTGTCGGTACTGATGGCGTCGAAAAGTGGCGACGTGTCATGGGTAGCGGCAACCAAGACGTCCGCGGCGACGAAGGCAACTCGGCTGCTCCCTCTCCTTCGACCGACGGAAAGCATGTCTGGGCATTCTTCTCAAACGGATCGCTTGCCTGCTTCGACTTCGAGGGCAACGAAATCTGGCAAATCGACGTGCAGGAAAAGTACGGCGAGTTCGATATTCAGTTCGGCTTGACCAGCACCCCGGTACTGCATAACGACAAAATCTACCTACAACTGATCCACAGCGGCGGAGCCAAGGTCGTGGCAATCGAGAAAGCCACCGGCAAAGAGGCCTGGGTCACCGATCGCACAAGCGACGCTCGCCTGGAATGCGAACACAGCTATGCCTCGCCAATCGTGTACGCTGGCGAGGAAGCCCAATTCCTGTTGACCCACGGCGCGGACTACTCGATCGCGTACGATTTGGAAACAGGCGACGAGATCTGGCGCGTAGGCGGATTGCATCCACCCGGTCGTTATGACGTCACCCTTCGCTTTGTTTCATCACCCGTCGCTAAGGATGGGATGGTGATTGTCCCCTCTGCCAAACGCGGCATCACGGTCGCTGTGAAAACGACCAGCAAGGGCAACATCACCGACAAGAAAGAGTTCTACGACTGGACCCACGAAGTCACGCCCGACGTTCCTTCGCCACTGATCTTGGGAGACCTAGTTTACCTTTGTCGAGAAAACGGCAACCTGATCGTCTTGGAAAAGGATTCGGGCAAGCAGTTGTACGAGGAACGCACCAACCGCATTCGCCATCGGGCTTCCCCGGTATATGCCGACGGCAAGATTTATCTTACCGGTCGCGACGGCATGGTAACCGTGGTGCAACCAGGCCGAGAGTTTAAGATCCTGGCCCAAAACGAATTAGGCGAAGCGATTGCAGCCTCACCGGTAATTAGCAACGGTCGAATCTACCTGCGGACGTTCGACGCCCTCTGGGCTATCGGAAGTGAGTAGTTTCTTTCATTGGCTATCCAGGTTGGTGGCAAACCGGTATTTCCTGAATAATCGTTACTCTTGAGCCGATAAGAGCCCTAAGAGATTGACCGATTCGTAGGGTCTACCACCAATGCCACCAGCTAGCAAAACCGATAGTGCCATGCGTATTTGCTTTGCTCTCCTGCTTACGTTTTCCTGTTTTTCATCCACGGCTATCTGGGCTCAGAACCCAGTCGTGCCGGGGCAAGGCCAACGTGTTTGGTTCGACGATCTGGAAGACGAAGCTTGGGAATACATCGACAACCATCCCAAGTCGAGCCACGAACAAGACAAGAACATCCGCCTGCCTGGTGGAATGTCGAAGAACAAGCTGTGGGGCGAGAGCAGCAAACGGGGCCACCCTGACTACGTTCGTCGCGTGGAAACTCCCGAAGGTGGTATCCCTGGCAGTGAAGGCGCTCTGCTGATGATGACACTGCAGTCCAACATCCCGTTCCGTGCGAGCAATGAACTGGGGCAGGACGACTTCATCTGCCGCGTCCCTGGCAATTACTCGGTACGTCAGTACCCAAGTGCCTTAACGCGGGTTTATCTGCCACCATTCGAGAAGTGGGAACAGCACAAGGGCGCCGCCACTTTCGGTTTCCGCACGACCTGTACCGGCAGCCGCTCGAAAAAGAAGGGGGTCGGCCTCTTCAGCTACACATCGAACGAAACCGAAGAGAACTGGCCTGGCATTTTTCTCGAATATCAACCGGCCAAGCCCGGCACCGAACAAGAGCCTGCCGCCCAGTGGATCATTCGCGGGGCACCATACGGAGACGTGCGAGGCCCGAAGGTTAGCGTCGATCAGCTCGGATGGTGGACGATCGGCATGTCGTTCACGCCAGATGGCCGTTGCCACTATTTCATCTCGCAAGGTCCAGAAGCCCTGACCGCACAGGACATGGTCGCCTCGTACTTACCGTACAACTACAAGATCGAAACGGTAAGTGGAATGTTCTTCAATGTCTTCAACCTCGATAACGGCAAGAGTTGGTCGACTCCATGGGTTGTCGATGATCCGGCCTTTCACGTGGGTCGACGTTAAATCTAACTTGCCGGAACGGCGGAAGCGTCCGAAGCAATGGCTTCCGTCTCAGGCATCGGCAGCAGAAAGTGCCGCAGCGTTTCCACCGTGCGGGGACCGATTCCCCGGACGCGCTGCAAATCAGAGTGATCGAAAAAAGGTCCCTGCATTTCGCGCGACTGAACGATTCGTTTGGCAAGTGTCTCGCCAATGCCCGGCAGTTGAGCGAGTTCCGACCAATCGGCCTGATTCACATCGACCAGGAAGCGATATTCAACCGCCGGTGCCTGATCGATGTCGATATAGTCGATCGACCGCATCTTCTGAATGCCGAAGTAAGCTGCTCCGGAAAGTACCGTCATCACCAAAATCGACGCAATCACAAGCTGATCGCCGCGGCGCAGGAACCACCGCATAACGATTCGCTCTTCCGATTTTTGACGCCGCTTACCCATGTCACCCCTTGGTCGTGAAGCCCCCATTATCGACAATGGAAGCCAGCATGGCGAGTCTTTCCGCTTCGCCCGACGTATCGCCCTTAAAATACAGCAAAATCATGGCCAAGCAGTTCCATCAAGTCGCCTGGGATGACCTTCTTCAGGATGATTGCCGACAACTTCTCGATCTAGCCGTGCGCGAAGATTTAGGTCGCGAACACGATTGGTCCACGCTTAGCCTGATTCCAGAATCAGCGACCGGTGAAGTCAGCATCGTGGCCCGTCAGCAAGGCGTACTCGCCGGTAGCCGCATCATCGACCTGATGATCGATGAGTTGGAGCTCGATATCGAAGTTGTCTATCACCAGGAAGACCGCTCGGCAATGGTGCCCGGCAACAAGCTGATCACGCTTAGCGGCAGCGTGCGCGATCTGCTTACCACCGAGCGCATCGTCTTGAATTTCCTAGGCCGTCTGGTCGGCATCGCGACATTGACTAGAACGTACGTCGAGCAAGTCGAAGGAACCACGGCCCAGGTTTACGACACCCGGAAGACCACCCCAGGCTGGCGGCGATTGGAAAAGTACGCCGTGGGGTGCGGCGGCGGAACCAACCATCGCACGGGACTCTACGAAGCCGTGATGCTTAAAGACAATCACTTGGCTTGGTACACCCAGTTCACCGGCAAGTCGGCTCAACTGGGGGACCTGGTCGGCATTGTGCGGCAATTCTTGATCGACCAACTGGGCGAGGCAAGCGGCAAACAGCGTATCATCGAAATCGAAGTTGACCGGCTCGAGCAGCTCGAGCAAGTCCTGCCCAGCCAGCCAGACATTGTTCTGTTAGACAACATGGACTGCCAGACGCTTAAATCCGCAGTTCAGCTTCGCAATCAGTTGACTCCCGGCGTCCAACTGGAAGCCTCTGGCGGAGTCAACCTGCAGACCATCCGCGGAATCGCCGAAACGGGCGTCGAGCGGATCAGCGTCGGGGCATTAACGCACTCGGCCGTGAACGTCGATTTGGGATACGACTGGGGCTGATAGCCCGGTTCATGTTGCGTTTTGGCAACATGCCCCCCATTCGGCAGACGCCTTTTTCGATTATCTGCCGCAACTCATCACGCCGAAATTGACCAATACGCGGGCAAACCTAAGTTTCAGACGGACCCTCAGGCACACGTTGTCGCCTGATTTCCTTGACGCAAGCGTCCCTGAAACTTGTAAACATGCCCACTATCTCAACCCCCAGCCGCCCCCGCTTTGGCTTCTCGCTGATGGAAGCTGTCGTCGCGATGTCTATCGTGGCGTTCGCCAGTAGTGTGCTGCTGCTTGGGGTCGAAGCGACCTTAGAGTCGGTTGAAGAGCAGGAAGAGACCACCATTGCCGATGGCATAGCGCGGCAAATGCTCGACGAGATTCAAGGCCACAATTGGGTTGATTCTGTTGTACGAGATCACCCTTATCAGACAACGCTCGCGCCTTCACCAGACGAATTGCTCGGGCCGGGCAGGTCGCAGTTCGACGACACCGACGACTACAACGATTACAGCGCAACACCCCCGGTGCATATCGGCGGCGAGGCACTCTCAGCGACCGATTCAACGGGAGATACATTACCGGAAGCATTCCGCCCTCGTAGCGGCTTCTTGGACAATTGGCGGATATCGGTTGAGGTCGCTTATCTAAGCGAAAATGACCACTCGGTTCAGGTGGCCGACCACGCTCCCACAAATTATCGCGTCCTGATTTGCCGCGTCTATCGACGTAATCGAGACAACTCTTGGCGAGAAGTCGTCGAACGAGAACGAGTCATTTCATACATTCCTGCTCATGGTTAACCGTATCAAAAATTCGAAACGAGGCCTTTCATTAGCCGAACTCCTGGTTGCCAGCGCGGTGATGGGTATCATCTGCCTGTCCTTCGGCACGCTCGCCATGTCCGTGCAGATGGCCAACGAGTATTCGCAGGAAAAGAACCTCATCGGACAACACGCGAGGGTTATCTTGCAGCGGGTCGAGCGTACGATGCAAGTAGCCCACGCCACCGAAGCTTTCCCGGGTATCTTGCCGATCACCTATTACTACTCAAGCTACGACTTTCCCCAGGCGATCGCCGTTTGGGAGCCTGATGGCACGCCGCTGGCAACTTACCCTCGGGTCGACGAGTTGGTCGTCTTTGCGGTCGATCCCGACAACGCCAATCGGTTCCTGGAAATTCGCAACGCGAGCGATACACGCACGGCGCCTGGTCTTAGCGACGAAGCCTCTTGGCGCACACTCGTTGCGGACCTGATCGATAGTTCCGACAGCGACATTATCGAAATTAGCGAATTGGTCCGAGCCGGAAAAGCTGGTTCGAATTATTACAGTACGCTTCGATTTCAAACCCGCGTGGTCCCCAGCGACGCCGACATTGCCGCTGCCCGAGCTGGCTCAGTCGATTGGGAAGACTTGAACTGGGCGACCAGCATCTATTCATCCAAAGCAGGCATCCGCCAGGTATGGTGTCATTTCGAATGGCAATTGGTACCCAGCACTAGCATTGATGAGCATAGTGGCCTTCGCGAACAATCGGTTCCGTTCTTCGGTTCCTCGGCCATCTACTATCAGGTGACGAAATAGCCATGGACATTCATTCGAATCGCCACCGCCGCGAAGGCTTTGCCGTTGTGATTGTTCTGGCGTTATTGTCAGTGACGCTGGCATTGTCGTATTCGATGATGCGTGTGCAATCGACAACCAGTCAGATCCAACAGAATATGAGCCGTCAAGCCGAAGCTCGACAAGCGGCCATTTCGGGCATTTCCGCCGGCGTGCGTGAAATGTACGAGAGCGACTGGGACGGTATCGATTCAATACTGCAAATGGATCTGGGGTCCAATCGTTCTTATCAGGTAAGTTACCAGTCAGGTGACGCCTGGCTGGAATCCGACGATCCTTACTACTCGGAAAAGCCTTTTCGCGTGACGGTTGTCTCGACGGGATACGCGTTTGATTCGACCAACCCCACGGTGCGGTCTCAGTATAAGATTCGCGCTGTGGTGCAGCTTGTACGGCGTAAGTTCCAGTCCAATCCCAGCAGCTATGCGGCCGCTGCGGGACATTCGATGTACAGCTTTGGGACCGGCACTAACACGCTTGAAGCGCCCAACCAGGTTCATGGCAATACATTCATCAATGGCAAGCTCGATCTTTGCGAAGACTGGCAAAAGACCAATCGACCTTTCCACGGATTGATCGATGAAATCGTCATTTACGACCGAGACATGGGCGGCTTTGAACTTTTGTTGATTGGACTCGTTGGCAATCTAACCAACTCGTCGCTGGCGAGTGCCCTCTCGACGACAGGTATTCGGCATTGGTGGCGGTTCAACGAATCAGATTCCATGGCGACTATTGCGGCCGACTCGGCTGGTTCACGAAACGGAACTTACATGGGTGGTGTCTATCCCGGAATCGATGTCGGTGGTGGCAACAAAGCCGTTTACCTAGATGGCGTGTCCGGCCGCGTTGAATTGGGAAACATGTCGCTACCCAACCCCTACAACTTCACGATCATGGCCTGGGTCATGCCGATGACGTTGACCGGCAATAACGAAGATGGGCGTATTTTTTCCAAAGCTACGCATACCGACTCCTATGCCCATCAATGGATGCTTAGCACGACAAGAAGTGGCGGAAATTCCTATCCGAGAGTTCGCCTGAAGACCTCTAGCAATTTCTACGAAAAGATCCCCAACAGTGGATCTTTGTCAACCAATTCGTGGACTTTGTTAACCCTGACGTTCAACTCTAGCAGCGACCAGATGAAGTTGTATGTCAATGGAAGTCTGAGAGATTCATGGACGGCGCATGGTATTCCCCAATCTTCTACCGACATCTTGGCCTGGATTGGCGACAACCCTCCTGGTTCGGCCCGATCACGTTACTTGGAGGCCACCCGAAGCCTGGCCGATGCCGGCCTAGGCGACTATCGCCCGCTTGGTGGGGATGTCACGCTTTCCAGTGATCGCAATGATTTGAGCACCGCTCTCAGCGTTAGTCGCCAGTTGGGGTGCAACCTTAACCATCAGTCGACATCCGCCAATTCCATAAGCAGTTCCACCATTAGCGGATCGACCTACCGACTTTATCCTGGCGGCAAAGAGTACACCATTCCCCAGGTCAGTTCGACGGTTCACTATCAGACGCTAGAACCAGATATCGACACCAACCCCTTGGGAATCTTTCGCTGTACCGGTACCGTCTCGATAGCAAACCAAGCCACCATTCGCGGAACGTTGATTGCCCAGACCTCTGGTAGCGATATTCGCGTGAACGGAAACGAGGTTAATATCACCGGCGTCAACTTACCGGCACTCGACGGCGATTCGACGCTCTATCAGTTGCCTGCTCTCGTTGCGGCGGATGACATCCAGGCCAGCTACGATGTCAACGCAACCATCCAAGGCGCGATTGCGGCACTCGGAGACCTTGAAATCGAAAACCTGTACGACGACTCAACCTTCGAGCTTACCGGCCAGGCATACGTAGACGAATTCAAACTGCATGCTCGGAGCGACTGGGCATCGGTGGCCGCCTATTCTTCGCATTTCCTAACCAATTTTACGAATAACATGGGACACGCTAACACGTCGGCCAACTTCGCTAGTTGGCTCAACGATACAAGCAGCGCGAAATTTGAGAATAACGTTAAAATCGATCTGCCTGAGACGCCTCCTACTTACCAATGGTTGGACCTGAGCCAACCGGTGTATCAAAAGGGAGACAGCGATACAGGCCTCGTTTGGGAACTCGTCCGTTGGAAGGACGACGGCGGCATTTGATCAATTTAGGAACTTGACCATGAACGACTCACAAAAACGCTGGCAACTACTGGTAATCGTTAACGTCATCTGCCTGGCAGGTGGATGGTGGTATTCGCAAGGTTACGCGGCTCCGCCGGAAACGAAGCAGCCGTTTGCAAATTCGGTGCAGCAGCGGGAAACCATGATTCGCCTTTTGCAGGAATCGAATCAACTGATCCGCGAACAAAACCAATTGCTCAAGTCGGGCAAATTGAAAGTCCAAGTCACGCAGTCCCGGTAAATCCATGCTCGGTAATACGCCCCATCGTTCGACCACAAGCTCGCGTCCCACTCGACCGCGTCGGGGGCTTTCGCTTGTCGAGATCTTGATCATGGTCGCCATCTTAGGGATCCTGGCCGCCACGGTCATTCCTCAGTTTGGTGCGACAGCGCCCGATCAAGTACGTGGTGCAGCTCAGATCGTCGCAGCCGATATCGACTATGCGCGATCGCTTGCCATTTCCAATAATTCAACGTATCTGATCACGTATCAGAAAGTTCGAAATGGATACGTACTGACACATTCTGGCTCGAACACCTCGCTCGATGACCTGCCTGACAATCCGTTTCGCAAACCTTCCGACGACTCGCAGTCGTTGATCGTTATGCTTTCGGATTTCCCTCATGTCGGATCGGGCGCCAAGATCGCTGCAATCGTTACAGACGAACCAGCTCCTCAAGAGGTCACTTCGATTGAGTTCGACACGCTCGGCCAGACCACGCGAAAGCAACCTACAATTATTTGGCTTTCCTCCCAGGCTGGGGCGGAGGATATCTTCTTACCAATCGAAATCAATCCGGTTACCGGACTGGCAACCATTGGCGAGATCACCACTGCGGCCCCAATTATTTCCAGCGTAAACGCCTCGACCTGATCTAACGCGTACCGAATCGAGTCGGCCGCGTCAGTAGCGAGGCTTCCGGCTTCCAAACGGCTACCATGATTCGGCTTCCCTTAGCTCGTTCCAATCCAATCGGCATCGATATCGGTTCGAAATCGATCAAGATGGTCCAGTTTGCCAAGGGTTATGAGTCGATCCAAGAAGCGACCTCGATCGACCTTCCCGAGGGCATCTCTCCCGAGAAGGACTTCGACGCGTACCTGGAATCGTTGAGTCAAACACTGCAGCGTGCTCGAGTGGGCCGCAATTTCCGCGGTCACGACGCGATCATCTGCATCCACCAGCGTGATTTGTTCCTTCACAATATTCGTGTAGGCAAGAACGATTCGAAAGCGCTATCGAACCTCGTTCATCAGGAAGCGGCAGACCGCATTCCCTATTCTATGCTCGACGCGGAAATTCGCTTTGTCGAGTCCGAAGACATTCGTCAGGGCGAGCAGATCCTGCGTGAAGTGATCATCATGGCCTGCTTCCGCCCCCGACTCGAAGCTTTGCTGGAAACCTGCGAAAAAAGCGGCTTCCGTCCGGTTTCCGTCGATGTCGAACCGATGGCCATCCTGCGATCGTTCACCACTCAGTATCGACGCGAAGCGGACCAAGACGATCGCGTCATCTATGTTCACGTCGGCTATACCAACACATTGGTAATCATCGCCCAAGGCATGCAAGCCTTGTTCGTAAAATACATTGATGTCGGCGGACGGCACTTCGACGAGGCCGTCGCTCGGCAACTCGATATGAGCTTGTCCGATGCTATCAACCTGCGGAAACACAACTCGGATCGTCGCCGGATGCAGCAGACGCCTGAGGTCGAGCGGAGTGTCATCAACGGCATGCGTGATGAACTCGAGCGATTGCAAAACGAACTCGCCATGTGCATTCGTTACCATAGCGTGACCTTTCGCGGCAAACCCCTGGTACGCATGGTCCTCTCAGGCGGGGAGGCCACCGAATCGCTCCGAACCGAATTACAGCGAGTCGCCGGCATTGAAACTGAACTAGGCGATCCACTACGAATTTACGAATCAACACAGAACTTCGGACGACGCTCTCAATGGGATGTCGCCGCTGGGCTGGCTGCCCGGCAGTTGGGAGGATCGAAATGACTTCCGACGAAATTGAATTCTTGCCAAAGAAGTATCGCGAAAAACAGAAGAGCCACAACTTTCAGGTCTCGCGTCTGCTGTTGATCGTCGTCATTGTCGCGGGGATGTCCTCGGTACTTTTGTACCAACTGGCTTCGCTGCATTCGGTGAAACGACAGGTTGCGGCGTTAGATGACCAGCACGAAAAAGTTGTGCAGCTAATGCAAGAGGTCGATCAACGACGGGGTGAAGTTGTCGTCAAACGGCATCATGCCAAGCTGCTTACCTTCCTCGACCACCCTTTCCCGAAGTCGCAGATCATCGCGGCGATTGCTAATCCGTTGCCTACCGAGATAGCGATCACGCGGGTGCAAGTCACTGTCGAACAGGTAGCCAGTACCAACGCGAAACCTCCCTCGGAAAAGGGCAAAAAGGCACCCCAAGGTCATCCGATGGAGTTGGACCTCAAGCAGTTAATCGACGAAGTGAAAGCGCATCGCTGCACGGTTGAAGTGGAAGGGACCACCGACGACACCTCATGCTTATACACCTTTCTCGCTTCACTTCATCAAGCCGAGATTATTGAATCGGCGAAGATCGAGTCGATTGATCCCCACCAAAAAACCGACGGCAGCGAGTTCTCGAATTTCACCGCTCATGTCAAAGTCAAGCGTGGCTACCTGACACACTTCGAAGCATTAATGGGACGAACGATCGAGACCGCACCCGTCCAGGAGGGCATTCGATGAAGTTCCAGTTATCTAAGAACTCGACACCGATTCTGCTGGCAGGGCTAGGCTTGCTCGTGGCGTTTGCCATGTTGGTCTACCTGCCGCTTAGCCGGAGCATTGCCGCAGCCCATGATTCCCTCGAGCTCAAGCAGTCTCTCGTCGATCAGGAAGACTCGCTGCTAGCACAGCTCGAGCGTCACGACCAAGAGCTGGGCGACGTCAACGCCTACACCCAAGCTTGGGAAGAAGTACCCAATGCAAACTTTTATCTCAGCCAGATGCTGGGCGAAATTTCGCAGCATGCGAAACAAGCTGGCACCGATGCACTTCGCTTGGAACCAGGCCAATCGACCGACATGCAAGCAGTGCAGCGGATCCCGGTACGCCTGGGATGCACGGGGACTTTTCAAGAGATTCACGAGCTGATCGGCCGGATCGAGCAGCTCCCTTATAAGATCTGGCTCCGCCGAGTTGAGCTAGCACCCAGGAACGAACAACTGCGCGACCTTGCCTGTGAGATGGAATTTGAGGCTTTTATCGTCTCGGTAAAGAATTCGCATTAGGAAGACTATTCCGTATTCCGATAAGACGAAAGAAGAGATGCGCTAGTGTCTCATCCCAACCGTGAACATACAAAAAACAACCAATCAACTGACGAAAGAAATCAAACGGAATCCGGCTAAGGCAGCGATTCTGGGTGGTTTACTTTTGGTCGCCATCTGGTTCTGGTACCCCCTCGTGCAGAAATGGTTTGGGGGCAAGTCCCGTCCTGTGGCGAGCCAATCGGCGGAACACGACTTGGTAATACCTCAGGCCACACAGCTTCCCACCCCGGAAGTGCCTGCGATCGCCGAGAGTGTCCCAGCCGTCATAAAGGATTGGCGGTCGATCGCCCAGCAGATTAGCGACGACCCTTGGATGAATAAGGGAACCTTACGTCAAAGCGACTTTGATCCGTTTTACCCGGAACAACCACCAGAAACAGTCCTGACGGCAACCAATACTACGTCCGATTCGACTCCTAGCCTTGACGTTCCGCCGGAAACCGCAGGCCTGGTGGTCAGTTCCGTGATCGTTGGGGGCCGAGTCACCATTGCCCGAGTTAATAATCAAAACTATCGTGTCGGCGACACCATTCGCGTCAGCGATGCCAATATCCGATACACGCTCGTCGAAGTGCATTCATGGGGCGTCTTGCTGAAAGGAACTCAGCGAGTCCACGAACTGCCTATCGACGACCCCCCGTTGAAGCCCAATCAAAGGTTGGTCCTCCGCAACGGACACTTGATTTCCCCCGAGAACTGAGATCCTCAATCGACATGGAAGTCGAATGAAAAAATTCCTAATTCTATCGCTGCTGTTCATCAGTACCTTCGGAGGAATTGCCTTGGCAATCTTCCTGGAGTCGTGCGATTTGTCTCAGTGGGAACTCCCCAAGTTTCTGGCCCAACAAACCCAGGTCGATCAGCCTGCTGAAGCCAAGCCTGAAGTATCTGTTAAAACGTCAAGTGTTCACTTCGATCCGGCAGTCCGGCCAGCCTCGCAAATCGAGCTCGAACCGCGCGTCACGCAAGAGTTCGACATCGAAGCGATCAAGAAAACACTAGAAGACTCGCAGACCTCGCAGCAGAAGATGGCCGACTCCCAGAATCGATCGTGGGACGTGCTCAACAAGGCGATCGACTCGATGCGGGAAGTCGCCACTTCCAAGATGGAAGTCAGCCAAGCAGTGCCGCCGGTCGTACCGGTGCCGCAAGCCCAAACCACCGCCACACAAGCTCCTCTGCCAGCAGAAGAAGTCCCAGCTGCGGGCCCCAATCCGAATCTATTGCCCCGTCCTTCGCAGCCTCGGATCATTCCGGACGAAGGGGACGACAAGCTGACCATCGTCATTCAGGACAGCGATATTCGCGAAGTATTAGAACTACTCAGCGAACAAGGGCAACTCAATATCCTACCGAGCCAAAACGTGCAAGGCACCGTCTCTGCTTCGTTGACCAAAGTGGACGTTCGCACGGCACTTGCTGCCATCTTGCGATCGACCGGGTACGTGATGCAGCAAGACGGAGACTTCATCTATGTCGGCACGCCAGATGACATGCAGAGCATGGAACGTTTGCACGATAAGGTCGGCACACGTATTTATCGCCTGAAGTACATCCGTGCGACCGAAGTGCAAACACTGATCACGCCCATGCTTACCGAAGGCACCGGCACGATCAGTATTTCTACCGAAGCGAAAATCGGCATCTCGCCTGACTCGAACAACCCAGGCTCCGACGATTACGCCGGTGAAGAAACGGTGATCATTCGCGATTACGAACAAAACCTCGCCAAGATCGACCGAGCCATTCTCGAGATCGACTGTCGACCGCTTCAAGTCGCCATCGAAGCGATGATTCTCAGCGTCAAGCTAGACGACTCGCTCGACATGGGCGTTAGCTTCGAAGCGCTTCGCCAAAATGACAACATTCGTCTGGTCTCTGGGTTCCCTTTGCCGGACTTAAACCTGGGCGATGGGGGCCTCAAGCTAGGCTACCTCGATGCCAATTTATCGCTGTTCGTGGAAGCCTTGGAAGTGGTTGGCGAAACCAACGTGATCGCCGCACCGCAGCTATTAGTGCTGAATAAACAAAAGGCCGAGATCCTGATCGGTCAGCAGAAAGGTTACATCAGTACAACCGTCACCGAAACGGCCTCGACCCAATCGGTCGAGTTCCTGGAAGTGGGTACCCAACTGCGTATCCGGCCATTCATCACCACAGACGGCATGATCCGCTTGGATGTCCATCCGGAAATCTCAACCGGCGAGGTCCGCGTCGAGTCAGGCCTGACCATTCCCGATAAAGACGTCACCCAGGTCACAACCAACATCATGTGCCCTGACGGCCGAACGGTAATCATTGGCGGCCTGATCAAAAGCAGCCAAACCAAGGGATCGATTCAGATTCCTTATCTCGGTAGCTTGCCCGGGGCAGGGCTTCTCTTTCGCCAAAAGTCTGAAGAATTGGAACGGCAGGAACTGATTGTTCTGATCACGCCACGGATTGTCGATCCGAATCAAATTTCAAACGACGGCGAGAAGGCTCGCGATTTGTTCGAGATTCAACACGAATACAGCGCCGACAAGATGAGCCCTCTCAGCAAGCGGCATATCGGTCGTAACTACTATCGTCTGGCCACCTCGGCCTGGGCTACCGGCGATGCCTATTCTGCATTGCGGTATGTCAACTTGGCAATCCATTACGATAATCAACTGCTCGAAGCAGTCGCCCTGCGTGAGGATATCGTCACCCAAACCGGCCTCGGTGACCGCACGGTTCATAGCCATTTGAAAGAAGGCCTGGCTCCCTGGAATCATCCCCATGGAGTCGAAGTATCGCCGTGGCATCTCGATCAGATCGAATCAGGCGTACCCACCACGCCGGGATACCAACCGCCACATTTGATTCCCAATCCACGGGTCGTCCCCCATCAATAGTTAAGTAGTCTCCATGTCCACACGCTCGGTCGCTATGTTGATCCTGGTTGTCTCAGCTGCTCAAAGTATCGGCTGTGCCATTTCGCCGGCAATCCGCGAGGCATTCATGGATCCCGGCAAAGAGCATCGCGAGCGAAAGGCCGAGATTCACCGCCTGGTCGACCAGCGGCATGTGAAGTCGCGTCTTCAAGCGGCATCTGCCATGTTGAGTTCCGGCCGATATGACGACTGCGAGCAAGTGTTGGCGGAAATCGAAAACATCGATCCTCACTGCAAAGAGATGCATCTGATTCGCGGCGAAGTCCTCATGGGTCAGGACAAGTTCGTCGAAGCGGCAGCACTCTACGAGAAAGTTCTCGAAAAGCACCCGGCCGACGCCAACCTGCATCACTTGCACGCGATGGCACTCGAGTTCTCCGGCGATTCGGTTTCCGCGATGCTCGCATTTCAAAGGGCAGCGGAACTTTCGCCTGACAGTTCATTAATCCAACTCAGTCAGATCCGCGACAATGCCCCAGGCAGGGCCATCCGATAGGTACTAAACTTCCAGCGACCTTCGTTTATCGAGCCATGCGTCATGAACATTCTTGCGCTCGAGCCCTATTTCGGAGGCAGTCATCAGGCTTTCCTCGATGGCTGGATCACGCAAAGCCAACACTGTTGGACCCTTTTAACGCTGCCGGCCCATCACTGGAAATGGCGAATGCGGCACGCTGCGATCACCTTCGCCGAGCAAGTCACAAGCCTTCCGCACACACACTTCGATGCCATCTTCTGCAGCGACATGCTGAACCTGGCCGTCTTTCGTGGTCTCGCCCCGCAGTCGATCGCTCAGCTTCCGGCCGTCGTCTACTTCCACGAAAACCAGCTCACCTATCCGGACAACACCCGAGCGCAGCGAGACTACCACTACGCGTTCGATAACTTCCAAACTCTTCTGGCTGCTGATCAGGCGTGGTTTAACTCGGCTTACCATCGCACCGAGTTCTTCCAGCAGTGCAGGGCGTTTCTGAAGAAGTTTCCCGACTTCACGTTGGAAGGTCGCTTAGATCACGCGTTTGGGCAAACGACTATCGCTTCGCCCGGCTTGCCAGAGATCGAAACTAGCCAGCGAGAGCACAACTGGCAATGTCCGCATATCGTCTGGGCGGCTCGTTGGGAAAAGGACAAGAACCCCGAAAGCTTCTTCCGCGCCATGTACCGCCTGAAGGACGACGGCCTTCCGTTCCGATTGAGCATCGTCGGCGAGTCGTTCCGCGACTGCCCGCCCATCTTTAGCGAGGCCCGCGAAGTCCTGGCAGATCACATCGAGCAGTGGGGCTTTCTCCCCAGTCATGAAGATTACGTCCGCTTGCTGTGCACTAGCGACATCTTCGTGTCGACCGCCGAGCACGAGTTCTTTGGTATCTCCGCAGCCGAGGCGATCCTCGCCGGAAACCTTCCGGTACTCCCAAGCCGTCTGGCATATCCGGAGCTGGTTGACCAGCAGCCGAGCCTACTTTACGACGGCACAACCTTTGGCCTAATCGCTCACCTGCAAAAGCTACGAGAAGACAAAACATTCCAGCAGGCCGTACAGCAACAAACAGCGTTGGTTGCCTTGAAGCTCGACCGACTGCAATGGTCACAACTGGCACCCGTCTACGACGAACGTCTGAAGTCAGTCACCGACAAGGCTTAGAAACGGTGTTTCCTTCTTGACTGTCTGATCCTCGCCGCGTTAGCCCCCCCGGTGAAGGGAGACACCAATCGGCATCCGGAGAATTCAGGCTCGGGTCGGTGATTTGAGGAAATTAAACCGCTTTCATTACCCAGTCCTTCCGAGGGGGGTTGTGGCTGTGTGTGGGGGGCGATACGATAGTATCTAGCCCACTGCTGAGACTGATTCTCGTTGTCGATTCTCTTTAGTCGCAACCGATCACTTAGCCAGATCCATCCAGCCATGGTGAATAGTTCTCAGTGCTAACCTGCCATTTATTTTTTTAGGATATGTAGGTCATGCCGACGACTACCATGCCGAAGGTTTGCGCGCTACCTGTGGTTCGATCTTCCCGTAATGGGTTTACCCTAGTCGAACTATTGGTGGTCATCGCCATCATTGGGATCTTGATTGCTCTGTTGCTTCCCGCCGTTCAACAGGCTCGCGAGGCTGCCCGTCGAACCCAATGCTTGAACAATTTAAAGCAGATCTCTTTGGGGCTCGTTCAATTCGAGCATACCTACGGACACTTCCCATACAACCGAACCGGTTTTCTCTGGCGTATTCTCCCGTTTATCGAGCAGAATACGTTGTCGAACCAAATCAACGCCGCTCGCCCTGACGACAATCCCAACACAACCGATCCGTCCCAATACTACAACGGAAAATGGGATAACGATGTCTGGCATCCGGAATTGACGGAGGCCTTTGAGAACGTCCTGCCAACCTACGTTTGCCCTAGCACGCCGGGTCAGCGACAGATCGAGTCGAATGGGTACCTTGCGGGAGCGACTGACTATTCTACCGCGCGAATTCCCAATGTTCGTCCTGCCGGCCATACGCTCTGGTATCAGGACGGTACCCCGCAAATGAATTACAACACGGCTACCAGTCCACCGAGTTCTCGCGGTACGAACCCGACTTGGAAAGGTGCCAGAGCCGCGCAAATCACCGATGGTTTCAGCAATACGATTTTGTTCTACGAGCGTGCAGGCGCCCCGAATCGATACGTAAAAGGACGTATCGTCGGAACCGATTCGCTGGCATGGCCTGGCAACCAGGGCGACAAAATGACCGCCTACAAAGCCGATAACCTGGATGCGAGTACCTCTAATCGTGCTTCCGGTCGAGGCGTCAACGGTGACCCGCTTTCGCCTTATAACGATTCTTTAAGTGTGGATTGTTCTACGCACGATTCCGCCAACGAAGCTGCTATTGATGAGTGCGGATTCAAGTTCATCGGGCACACCAACGCTGGCCAACCCTATAGCTTTCATACCGGCGTAGTCGGTATCGCTCAGTGCGACGGTTCGGCTCGTTTCATCAGCAACAATATTGAACTAACGACCTTCTTAAACTTGCTCCTCCGAGATGACGGTCAGGTTTTGGGCGAATTCTAATCGTCCCTCTCAGCAAGTAATAAATGTCGACAAGTGAAGCAGCCTTCAAGCCCGCATCCGCGCGGGCTTGAAGGCTGCGTGCCTGAACCCAAGTTATCATTCTTGTAATCTCCCTCCGCCGCACCCCTCTAACAAGCGGCCTTTTCATCCTGCGATGACTTCTAATCGGTGCCATGGCACTGGCTAACTACTTTGCTCTTACTTCGTCACCCTTTGCTGAGGGGACTTCGCCTAACAAGGCCCCATTTTCATGGACGACAAGTAGAATTCCGGCGACGAGTTTGGCTAAAATACGCTGGAAAGCCAGTGATGCCATATCGAAAGACTCTTTTCTCCCTTTTCGCGCCGTAAACGCATTTCGCAGTACCTACCGGCAGTTTTTCCCTTAAAAAACTCGCAGCGATGATTGCAATTCATACTTTTATCCGTTTCTCTAAATCGGGCTCAAAAAGTCCGTTAAATGCTTACGCAGGCTGGAAATAACATGTGGAGAGCCTCACAACATGCTGATGAGCGAAACCAGTCGAAATGCACGCTTTGTCCGCGAGTTCGCTTGCCATGAAGAGGCAATTCGGGCTTACGTGCGCCGATTGGTTCCTTCGCGTGCCGATTGCGATGACATCCTTCAGGAAGTGGCGATCGTACTGTGGGAGAAATTTGACGAGTTTCATGAAGAGGGTAACTTTCGGTCCTGGGCCTTTGGCTTCGCCCGATACAAAGTTCTCTCCTGGCTGCGTGACAACGGCCGACGACGCTTGGTGCTCGATAGTGATGTCGTCGCGATGATCGCGGATGAGTCGATTGAGGAAGACTCACATCTCGAAGCGCAACGACTCGCTTTACGGTCCTGTTTTGGAAAACTTCCCAGCGAACAACGCTCGCTGGTAGCAAATGCTTATAGTCCCGACGTGAAAATCCAAGAGATAGCGGCCACAAGCGGCCGCTCGACAGCCGGTTTTTACCAATGGCTCTACCGTATTCGGCAGATGCTGTTGGAATGCGTGCAACGTCAACTCGCCAGCGAGGCGAATCCATGAGTAATGACGACAGCTTTCAACACGACGTTCAGGACTATCTTGAAAATCGCGCGACCCCCGAGCAGGTATTCCAACTCAACGAGCGATTGCGAAACGATCCCGAGGCCCGCCGTTCTTTTCGAGAAATACTGAATCTCGATTCGGTTCTCATGGAAACCTCCGAAGAGATCACGGGGGAAGCCAATAAGGCTTACGCCGCTTACCAGTGGCCAGGTCCTGCCAATGCACCGCTTGCCCCACAACCGAAAGAAGCCAGCGTATCCGTGGTAGACTCCCAACGTAACCGCTCTTGGGTGAGCCTGGTTTTAGTGATCGCGGCAAGCTTGGTGGTAATCGTCGGAACACTTTCATGGTTTGCTGAAAACCGTGAGTATGCGATTGTAGAATACGCGGCCGGAGCGCAAGGGCTGTCGACCGGGATGACCTTAGGCGCGGAATCTCATTTCATCCAGGCCGGAACGGTTCAATTGGTCACCCCACGCGGCGCGAGGATCGTGATTGAAGCACCGGCTTTGTTCTACTTTGAATCAGCTCAGCGA
The DNA here is from genome assembly GCF_013618625.1 of Bremerella alba. Taxonomy (NCBI): domain Bacteria; kingdom Pseudomonadati; phylum Planctomycetota; class Planctomycetia; order Pirellulales; family Pirellulaceae; genus Bremerella; species Bremerella alba. The sequence continues at coordinate 194,191 of NZ_JABRWO010000005.1, forward strand.
CTCCATTTGAAACATGGTCGCTTGGCTGCGGATGTGCCCCCCGAAGCTCATAGGTTTACGGTGATTACCCCGACCGGGCAGGCAATCGACCTGGGCACAAAATTTGGCGTAGACATGCCGGAAGAAGGCGAAGCCGAGATCCATGTCTTTCAGGGGGAAGTTATTGCCCAATCAACCGAAGGTGGCAACCTGCGCAATCTTCGCGACAACCAGGCTTTTCGCCTGCAATCGGCGGTCGGAACCCCAAGCAGTTTTCGATCGGGCGCCTTTATTCAACCTGGTGAAGTCGATTCGCTGCATGCAGCCCTTCAAGCCGGTCAACCAAAACGCTCTCAACTAGCTCAGAGGCAATTACGAGACGACCCCGATCTTATTGCTCTACTTGATTTCGACACCGGAAAAAAACATCCGGGAAAATACCGTAGCGTTCAAGGCCGCTGGCCAGGCTCTCAAGCGGCTGAGTTTGTGAATGTTGGCGATCATATGAAGCTTGACGTTGGTGGAGAACACTCGTGGCCGCAATTAACGCTGGCCGCCTGGGTTCGCCTCGATCAACTGGGAGAGCCATACCACTCGCTTCTGCATACCGATGGTTGGGAAGTTACCAACAAGGGACAGGTTCACTGGATGGTCACAAGATTGACGACCATGCGATTGGCCCTCCGAGATAATACGCTGGCGCCGGAAGACCTCGCACAGGAAGGGTTTCCCGATTCGCAAACGAGCGTGTTGCCCGAACAAGGTCGCTGGGTCCACTTAGCCGCCGTTTACGATGCCGACCTAAAGACGGTCCGCTTCTATTTCAATGGCCAATTCGACAGCGAATCGAAACTATCTCGAGCACATCCTGCTCGTCTGGGGCCAGCTCAAATTGGCAATTGGAACACGAACGACCGCACATTGAGTGGTCGTATTGACGAAATGCTGATTCTTGGTCGTGCCATGTCCGACGTCGAGATGGAACAACTCTTCGCATCCGGCAATCCTTATCGCTAAGGAATCTGGCTAATCCGGACGCCCCGATGAAATGCGTCGTGCCCCCGACTTTTTGGTCGGGGTATGTGCATCGGTTCATTGTAAAACTGACATGCGTCTGTGTTTCACGTCTCAGCAAAACAGATACGCATGGCCCACGCCATTTCAATTTGGACGCGATTTCGGGACCAATACTAGAATCATTTGCGTTAAAAATGACGCTGCAATGGAAACTCTAAGGTGAGCAACTCGTTTTCATTGTTTACCCCGGTGAAATTTTATGATGCGTTGGTTTGTCCTGGCAATCAGCCTTATCTGCTTGGCAAGCAATACTTGTTTGGCTGATCCGATCGACTTCGTTCACGACGTCCGTCCAATTCTGCAGAAGCACTGCTACGAGTGCCACGCTGGCGACGTTCGTAAAAGTGGGCTGCGTCTGGATGTGCGTTCCGAGGCGTTCAAAGGGGGCGAACTCTACGGCGAATCGATTCTGGCTGGCAAGCCCGAAGAAAGCCCCCTTTGGCAGTTCATCGCCGACGAAGATGCCGACCTGCAGATGCCTCCGGAGGGGCCGACGCCTACCTCAGAAGAGGTTGCCATGCTTCGCCGCTGGATCGAGCAAGGGGCTGTCTGGCCCGATGGTGTCGACGAAGTCGAATTGGCGGATCCCACCAACCACTGGTCATTTCGTCCCATCGAAGACACGACAGTTCCTCAGGTCATACGTACCGATTGGCCACAGAATGCCATCGATCAGTTTGTTCTCGCTCGACTCGAAGCGCAGAACCTCTCGCCATCCAAGGCCGCATCACGTGCCGATTGGCTACGTCGGGTTAGTTTCGATCTGGTCGGGCTTCCCCCTACGCAGAAGGAATGGGAAGCGTTTAAAAATGACGACAGCGAAGGAGCCTATCAACGTGTGGTCGACCGACTTCTCGCTTCGCCGCGTTATGGCGAGCGGTGGGCGCAGCATTGGCTAGACGTCGTGCGTTTCGCCGACACGCATGGCTTCGAGGTCAACACGGAACGGCCCAACGCGTGGCCCTATCGCGACTACGTAATCGAGGCTCTCAACCAAGACGTCCCCTACGACCAGTTCATTCGCGAACAACTTGCCGGCGATACGATGAACGCCGATGCAGCAACCGGTTTTCTCGTCACTGCGTCGGTTCTCTTGTCGGGACAAATAGGGAAGGACGAAGCTTCCAAACGCTTGGCCCGACAGGACTCAATCGATGAAATCGTGACCAACATCGGGACATCGTTCCTGGGGATGACGATTCACTGCGCCCGATGTCACAACCATAAATTCGATCCCATCTCGCAGCGCGACTACTACGAGATGCAGGCATTCGTTTCAGGGGTTGAGTACCAAGACCGCAAGTTTGAAATTCCCCTGGGGGATATGCAGCGTGATCAACGCAAACGTTGGAGCCAGCGCCGAAGCGAGTTGCATTTGCAAATTGCGACAGTGGCCCCACTAGCCGATTCCACCGCGCCCCGCCCGATGGTCAATTCGTACGAGAACATCGATCGCTTTACGCCGGTTCGCACTCAACAGGTTCGATTTCAAGTACAAGCGACCAATCGCTACGAACCTTGTATCGACGAATTGGAAATCTTCAATGTCGAAGGGGTTAACGTTGCCTTGGCCGAACAGGGCGCAAAACTCTCTTCCTCAGGAAACAACGTCTCGCCAAATCGCCATGAACTTCGACTGATCAATGACGGAAACTACGGCAATTCCAGCACTTGGATGTCGAACGAAGTTGGCGGAGGCTGGGTCACGGTAGAGTTCGCCCAGCCTCAGTTGATCGAACAGGTTGTCTGGGGACGTGATCGCCTAGGCAAGTTTTCTGATCGGCTCGCCATGGAGTACGTCATTGAAGTTCGTGACGAGAAAGGGGCTTGGAAGAGCGTTGCCAACTCAGCCAACCGGCATCCTTTCGATCCGCAAAAGAACAGTCACACCCCAGTTGATATTGATTCACTCGCAGAGAACAAGCAGAGCCACGTGCGTCAACTAATTCATGAAAAAGACGAGTTGACTCGAAAATTGAGCCAACTGGCAAATAGCCGCGCGGTCTTTGCCGGCACATTTCGCGAACCGGACGAGATCCGTATCTTAGGGCGAGGAAGCCCAGAAATGCCTAAAGAACGTGTCAGCCCATCCGTGCCTGATCTTTTTGGCGCTACGACCTTGCCGCAAGACTCGAATGAACAGCAGCGACGCCTCGCCCTGGCTGATTGGATTGTTTCAGAGAACAACCCTTTAACGGCGCGAGTGATGGCCAATCGAATCTGGCAAGGGCACTTCGGGTTGGGGCTGGTCGAGACTTCCAATGACTTTGGTCATAACGGTGTCCCGCCGTCGCATCCAGAATTACTGGACTGGCTTAGTGCCGAATTTATGCGTAGTGGCTGGTCGCTGAAGCACATGCACCGTTTGCTGGTTCTATCCTCGACCTATCGCCAAGCTAGTTCCTTCAACCAGGCGGCGGCCGAAATCGATACCGACAATCGGCTGCTCTGGCGTTACCCTCCCCAACGTCTAATGGGTGAAGTGATTCGTGATTCTATTCTGGCGATCAACGAAAACCTCAATTTAGAAATGGGGGGGCCAGGCTTTAGCCTCTTCGACAAACGTGGCGGGCTGTCTGGTTTCTCTCCCGTTAAATCGTTCGACAAAGATGGCCTTCGCCGGATGATTTACTCGCACCGCGTACGCCGAGAAAGGGATCCCGTGTTCGGAGCTTTCGATTGTCCCGACTATGGGCAAAGCACGCCTCGCAGGCGGGAATCAACCACGTCAATTCAAGCGCTTAACTTGTTCAACAGCCGGTTTGTGATCGACCAGTCGCGCGTGTTTGCCGACCTTTTGAAAGATCAACACACGGATACTCCTCAGCAGATCGAAGAGGCTTACCAGCGTGTTCTAATGCGACCACCTACGCCGCAAGAGCAAACCGAAGCAATCTCGCTAGTCGACCAATATGGACTCGCATCGCTTTGTCGCGTTTTGTTCAACAGCAACGAATTCTTGTTTATCCGCTGAAAGAATGAGCATGTTACCACCTCACTCTCAAGTCACGCCTGCCATCAATTGGCTTGATCGTCGTCGATTTCTTACCGGTGCCGCTAGTGGCCTGGGGGCCATAGCGCTGGCAAGCTTGCTGGGACAAGAAGGCCTGCTCGCGGCAGATGAACAATCGATCGATCCATCGCGCCCTTACCAGGCCCGTTCGTCGCACTTTTCAGGGGCTGCAAAAAATGTAATTGTTATCTTCTGCGCCGGTGGCGTGAGCCATCTGGATACGTGGGACTATAAACCCGAACTTGAAAAGAGGGACGGCATGCCCATGGAGAATGGCCCGGCCGTCACATTTCAGGGACCCGCCGGAAACCTGGCCCGACCGCAATACCGATTTCGCCCCCGAGGGCAAACCGGCAAGATGGTCTCGGACATGTTACCTCACTTGGCCGAACTAACGGACGATCTCACGTTCATTCATTCGCTGACGAGCAACAGTAACACGCATGGCCCCGCGGAAAACTTCCTTTCAACGGGCTCCGTGCTCGACGGCTTTCCTAGCCTGGGAGCTTGGGTGACTTACGCTCTGGGCTGCGAAACGCAAGAGTTGCCGGCCTATGTCGCTATTCCCGATCCCCGCGGTGTTCCTCAGAACGGTTCTAACAACTGGGGCCCGGGTTTCCTGCCTGCTGCGTTTCAAGGGACAACCTTCAGTGCCACCAGGCCAATCCATCACTTAAAGCCTTACGATACTTCCCCTGCGGAAGATGATGCGACGCGTCACTTTCTTGCTCGGATGAATCAACGTCACTTAGAGGAAAACCCGCACGATTCAAAACTGGCCGCACGTATTGCCAGCTACGAATTGGCTGCGCGGATGCAATTGAGTGTGCCCAACGTAACGAACCTGGAAAGCGAGCCAGAGCACATCTTGAAGATGTATGGAGCCGACTCGCCCGATAAGACCAAAGCCGCGTTTGCCAAAAACTGCATTCTCGCCCGGCGACTCGTCGAGCGAGGCGTACGATTTGTGCAGTTGTTCAATGGCGCCTACGCGAGTGGAGGTGAACTGAACTGGGATGGGCACAACAAGTTAAAGCAACAATACGACAAGCATGCTCATATTCTCGACCAACCGGCTGCGGGACTCATTCGCGATCTGAAACAACGGGGTTTGCTGGAAGACACCCTGGTGGTTTGGTGTACCGAGTTCGGCCGCATGCCCATGTTCCAAAAAGGATCGCAAGGGCGCGATCACAATCCCGATGGCTTTACCTCTTGGATGACAGGGGCCGGGGTGAAGCCAGGCATTAGTCATGGCGCCACGGACGAACTTGGAAAAAAAGCGGTCCGAGACGTCCACCCGTTATATGACTTTAACGCCACCATCTTGCACCTGCTTGGACTCGATCACGAGCGGCTTACCATCCGCCACAACGGAATCGATCGACGCCTCACGAATGTGGAAGGACACATCATTCACGAGATCTTGGGATAGATCGTCTTCCTAGGGCGGTGCCATTCTATCTGTAGCTTCAAAGCCGGCTACGACCACGCTGGGTATCGGCACCCGGTGATAAGATAAGAAAAAAAGATCCGGCCAGATAGCTCTGACCGGATCTTTGTGTTTATTTAGACACTCCAGGGCCGTTACGTCTCAACCGTTATATCAAGCGTGATGACGTCACCGCCAAGCGTTGTTTTGATACCACTCGACCTTGGATTCGAAAACTTGCCGTAGCTCTTCGGAGCACCTTTGGTTTTCACTTCGACCGATAGTCCCGTTTCGTCCTCGATTGCTTGACTTGGGGGAGGCAAGATAGCCACCTCGTATTCCCCTGGCTCTAAAGGTGCTTGAGGAGGGGGCAGATAAGCATATTCACCTGCCGCATCGGTTCGTGTCGTAAACGTGTAGCTCTCACCCACCATATTGAAGCTAACCTGTGACCCTTCGGGAGCTGGCTGACCGTCAACGGTAACTTTGCCCTGCACCCCTTTCAAGCCGGACTTGGCCTCTTCACATCCCGCGACCACGAGTACTAGTAATAGAATTGCTGCGCTGAATCGTTTCACGTCAATATTCCCTCTTAATGTTCCCGATGCTTCTCGGGAGTTCAGATAATTGATTCGATCGTAAACGTTAATTCTGAGAAACCACTTGGCCGTCATCTCGCGTCGCTTGATACTTGAAAACATCGAGTTCGATCGTTTCTGCGATGAACTCGACATGACCATCGACAAAGACAGCCATGACGCCTCCAGGATGCTCTGAGATCAACGGATTATTGGCACCGTAGTTGGTACTGATTCCGTTCAAGTCATAGTTTTTCTCGTTCGGAGCGTAGCGAACGGTCGTGATGTTGAACGCGCGATGGTTCGAATACCCAGGCGGCGTTCCCGTTCCCTCTGAGCCCATCAACCAACCATGTTGTCCCCCGGCCGTTACCAAAACCATTGACCCTGAAATATTCGTCAAGGAGCCGGAGTTCGCGGTAAACATGCGGCCCCCGCACTCGCCGACAGCCAGGGTGTTGCTCGAGCCATCGGTGACGTCACGAAAACCGACCGATTGATTGGGGAACATTATTCCGCCTGCGGCAATGATGCCGTCATTCGTCCCTCCCGAGTGGGAACAACAAGCGAAGCCTGAGTTCGTGCGTGATTCGGTGAAATTCGTGTTGTTAAGCACCGCCCCCGCGATACCGATATAGGTCGCTGCAGAGTCCCAGCTTCGATTGTTCCAGCCGGATGTTTCACCAGGAAACGAGGGGCAAACCATCCCATTGGCAGAAGTTCCTGTCAGAGCAGATGTGTTGCCGCTCCAGCCAGGTCGATCGGCTTCGAAGTTGATGCGATCGTAGAGAGCGGCTTGCTCGATGAACGGCAGGAGTCCTCCCCACCACGAGGTTCCAAACGGAGACGAAGTCGAGGCCGTCGATCGCCATCCGCCAAGGGGGAACTTCAGGTGGGTATCGTGATAGTTGTGCAGGGCGATACCGATCTGCTTAAGATTGTTTGAGCAGCTCATCCTTCGTGCCGCTTCACGTGCTTGCTGAACGGCCGGCAGCAAAAGGGCAATCAGAACTCCAATAATTGCGATGACGACCAAAAGCTCTACAAGCGTAAATCCGCCATCGGTCTTCTTGGTAGACATACCACGTTCCTTGCGATTGGCATGAGTGAGTCGAAAAGATATGAAGCACAAACGGCGATCACCGGCGACAGGAAACCTGGCCGGCGATGATCGAAATGGTTGTCGAAGAAAAGAACTACGCTCCAGGAATCACCTGGCCATCGTCTCGAGTTGCCTGATATTTCAGAATGTCGAGATTGATGGTTTCTGAAATGAACTCAACATGACCATCGGTAAACACGCCCATCACTCCGCCGGGATGATCGGAAAGCAACGGGTTGTTCGGACCATAGTTGCCGTTGATTCCATCGAGATCGAAGTTCCGCGTGTTGGGGGCGTAGCGAATCGTGGTGAGATTGAATGCGCGCTGCGTGGTCGGAGTTCCCGCGCCGTTGGTTCCCATCAACCAACCATGGTAAATACCGCTGGCGGGCATCAACACGTTGGAGCCAGCAATTTCGGAGTACGAGCTTGAGTTGGCGGTATACATTCGGCCCCCCAACTCACCAATTGCCAGCGTGTTGCTCGTTCCATCGGTTGCGTCTTTGAATCGCAAGACCTTGTTGGCAATCAACATGCCACCAGCTGCGGTCGTGCCGTTATTGTGTCCGCCAGAGTGTGAACAACAGTCAAATCCCGTCGCAGTACGCGATTCGGTAAAGTTCGCGTTGTTGAGAACGGCTCCGGCGATACCAATATAAGTGGTCGCCGAATCCCACGATGGATTCTTGGGAGTCGTATCGACGTCGCCGGCAAACGAGGGACAGACAAGCGTCGTAGGAGCATGGCCGGTCAGCACACCGCTGTTGGCACTCCACCCACTATTGGAGACGCTTAAATCCAATCGGTCGTAAAGAGACGCCTGTTCGATAAACGGGAGCATTCCGCCCCAAAACGAAGGTCCGAACGAGCTGGAATACCCCTGCCGAACTCCATAGGGAAAAGATCCAAACGTATCGTGATAGTTGTGCAATCCAATCCCGACTTGCTTCAGATTGTTCGAGCACGACATACGTCGCGCCGCTTCTCGCGCTTGTTGGACAGCAGGCAATAACAAGGCAATTAACACGCCAATAATGGCGATGACCACCAACAATTCAACGAGCGTGAACCCGCCAGTTCGGTCATTGCGTATGCGCATAAGATGGCTCCCGATTAGAAAAGGAAATGGATAAGACTGCGGAATTCGGGGAAAGCGACGTTATTTCCCACGCAAACTACCTGCAGCAGATTTATTAGCTATTTTTCTAATGCCGACATGAAGTCTGTCGAGTTTTGTGCCCGACCAGACCTCAACAGCAGTTTCAGCTAGGCGAATATCTCCTCCTATAACGTGGAATATCGCCATCTAGCGTCGTAAGCCACAGCGTAGGCAGGTATGCCGAAATGTGGGAACTACGCATTAAATGTTCTAATACTTGGATGAGTGGTTGGATAAGCGTAAAAGGATGAAACGGCCATCTCACGAAACGTTCCCAGATTGGGTCTCTTTCGTTTAGTAAACAACTGGCTAGAAGCTTCTCGATCTAGGGGCTTAAGGCAGTCCCAGATTTATTTCCATGAAGAGCACTCGTTTTACGAAGAAAAAAAGAAAAATAATAAAATCCCACGTGCCAGACTACGAGGAAGTTATTTTGAGGGGCACTTAACTTTGTTACAGCCTCGGAACTACGGAATTAACGATCAGTCGATACAGCACTGAACTCAGGGCTTTTTAAGGTACCTAGTGTTTGAAATGCCCCCAGAAGCGAAGGCTGAAAGAAAGGCGGCAGGACAATAATTTCGAGTGGGTAGATTCAAGTGCTGCAAGCACTTCTCCGCTTACGGCAAGCGGCTGGCCATTGTGAAAGACCGACTCGTTAACGCCGAGATTCCTTACGGATATCTGGATGGAAAGCGAAAAATCGCCAGTCGCGAGTTGAGCGTTTCCAGAACGATACGGACTGCCCTGTGTTCTTGATCTGATTGAAAGCCGGAGGCACTAGGCTAAACCTAACCACTGCCAACTATGTTTATCAACTTGCCCCTTGGTGGTACCTAGCCATCGAGTCTCAGGCAATTGACCGCACCCACTACATTGGCCAAACCCAAGCCGTCTTTGCTTATCACCTGATCGCTACAAACACAGTTGAAGAAAAGAATCTCGAACCTCAATCCCAAGAGAATGAATTAGCTGAAGCAGCATAAGTCTTGGACTCAACTACGTTTAATTCAACGTTCTTCATCGCTTTCGGAACGGCATTCACTCATATCCCTTCACACGTCGGCATGTCCGTACAATCGTTGACCCTGACCTCACTGCCGACGATACTAGTGCTGCCTATCCCCCATCCCACCGAACATGAAATCCCATGGAGCCGCTATAACGATGCATGGCTTAATCAAACCGACCGGCAACAACACCTACCGTTATTTACTACACAATCTTATTACCCTCATCTTTATCCTGACTCTTTCCACAGCCTCACTGCACCCATTAAAACAAGCCCAATCAGCCGAAACACCGAGCCCACCGAACATCGTTCTCATCTTCATCGACGATAAGTAGAAGTCCGAAGGTGGATTAGATCAAGAAGTGCGGGAAAAAAAGAACTATTCAGGCCGACATGTACGGTTTGCAAATTGCGGTAGATATCGACAAATTCAGGTCTAATTTGGGCAATTAACTACACTTTGCTACACGGCGTTCTACTCGGCCCGCGTTCTTGAACGATTGCGAACCAGCCGCTGTTAACCTCTCTGTCACCAGTTCGAGTCCTTGTCAGGGAGGGGGGCAGCGCAAGCAAAGGGTAGAAATGAACGGCCCGCTCGTGAACGAAAAGAAGAACCACCAACGCGTGAATGGTACTTCTGTAAGTACGCCACTTCCCAGGCCATTCAAGCCCAAGACGCTGAAAAGGCATTCGATCAAATTTCCGCTCGCCTGGACTTGGTCCCACGACTGGAAGGAAGCACGCTCTATGTGTCCGCCTCACTAGATGGAAAGCCTGCCAAGCAGTTAAACATTTCGATCACCGATGCCAGCGGCAAACGCCACCGCGTGTCGACCGATGAAACTGGCAAAGCCAAACTAGAGGGCATCTCCGCCGGTCGTTATGCCATCAGAACCAAGTCCGTGCTAGACGAATCTGGTGAGGTGAAAGGCAAGCCGTACAACAAGACGGCACTCGTCAGCAGCCTGATCTTGGATGTCGATAAGTAGAAAAGCATTGAAGGAATTGATTGTGAAACGCGGTAACACTCGGTATTAATCACGTAAAACACCGAAGTCAGAGACTACGGTAAATATCGGTGAATTCCGGTCAAATTTGGGCGATTAACTACATTTTGCTACATCTCCAACTCATCTAGCTTCAATGGAGCCGCGCTCTCTCAAGCGCGGAAGGTCGTTGTTCAAGATCCAAGTGGCTAGGTTGTGTTCTAGCTTCAATGGAGCCGCGCTCTCTCAAGCGCGGAAGGGGGTCGGAAGCTTTCTTATCCAAATGCAGCTGGCGCGCTTCAATGGAGCCGCGCTCTCTCAAGCGCGGAAGGTTGGTTGCTTGAAATGCACGACTGCGAGGACGATTGCTTCAATGGAGCCGCGCTCTCTCAAGCGCGGAAGGGAACCCAACAACCCCAGGAAACTACGTCGTCACCGTGCTTCAATGGAGCCGCGCTCTCTCAAGCGCGGAAGGAGCAGGCCCGTAACTTGCGAATTTCACTAATGTTAGAGCCTGCTTTGCGAGAGCCATGCACCAAACTTGGGTTTAGAATCCAATGCACGGAGATTGAGTCGACGGAAATCATTGCTTAGCAATAACTTATGATCTCGCGAGCGATGGCCGGGAATTTGAGGTTGCTTGGCCGCTCGCGGGGCGAAAGAAGTAAAAAAATGGATCTGGGTTCGGCTTTTCGCTGATGTAGTTTAGCAGAATTGCTCGCGATTTCATTGCTGAATGGATAAAAATTTTGAGGGGCTATCGAGTCACAAAAACGGGATAGTTTGTTGTCTCGCCAGTTAAAACCCGGGCCAATAATCGGCATTGGATTTCCAAGATCCGCCGATAGTTGACGCGGTAGCCGAACAGTGGATGCGTTACCAGTGTGTCCATCCGCTGTTCATAGGCCCGAAAGAATGCCTTGCGGCCATCTGGGGTGAGCGCCACGGCATTTCCCGCGCGAATGAAATGCTCTGGGCGGATCATTTTCGTATTGATCGCGCTCAGCACGGCCGAGTCCGCAATCAACGGCCGGAACGGTTCCATCAAATCGAGCGCTAAGGGAGCCCGTCCGTATCGCGGTTGATGATAGAAGCCAAGAAACGGATCGAAGCCGACCGTTTGGCTAATGATCGTTAAATCTTTCGCGAGAATGCTATATGCCAGACTTAACAGGGCGTTGATCGGGTCCTTCGGTGGTCGTCGATTGCGGGAATTAAATTCAAACGTAAAGAGATCGTCCGCGCCGGAATCGGTCGGAGAGTCTTCCGGATCGTTGACCTTGATCATTCCTTGCAGATTCTGGAAGTAAACTCTCGCCGCGTTCCCTTCAATTCCCAAAAGCGATTCCTGCGAGAAAGCGGTCTCGGCATCCTCTTGCATGCATTTCAAATGAACCAGGGCCACCTTGGGCGGTTCGATATGATTCCGTTGAAGCATCGTGCGTTGATTCTTGATCTTCCCCGCGACAAGTGCCCGGGCAATGCGGAGGCAGAACGATGGCACGTCCGCCCAGCGAAATTGCTCACGGCGCAGATAAATATTCTTGACGCCCAAGCCGTGGGTGACTCCATAAAACCAACCTCCCATCGAGAAGTACGCGATCGGAATTTCTTCTGTACAGATCGCCTGAATCGCTTGAGTGGTTACCTGAATGGAACCGAACAAATTCACCTGACAGACTTCATTCAGCCGAACCTGTTGAACGATCTTCTTTTTGTCCTTGACCTGAAGGACTTTACGCGAGCATCCTACGTAGAGGCCTGGCTGATTGAGATAAAGTGGCTTGAGGTCGTCCCTTGAGGGAACCAAGCGACGAACATCCTCGTCGCCTGGCTGGTTGCTGAGATTCGCTGTGCGATTGGGTTCCACCTCGAACAGGATCATTTGCTGGCGAGAGATGGACCGAACATTGCTCATCCGCCGCGTTTCTTCGGGCAGACATACGCCCACGAGGGAACATCTCGGGCATTTCGGGCTGTCTTCCAGCGGCGGTGGAATCTCGGTGGCGTTTGCCAAACGGCGGGCAGCATCAATCTGCTGTAAGGTTTCGGCAACTAGTTGTTCATCGATCGTGAAACGTACCCGCTGCTTCGTACGGGCATAGTAAACGATCGCTTCTTCACAGACATAGCCGTTGTCACGCAGAATCAACACTTGAACCGTAAGTTGAGCCCGATCGGCGGGCCAGGCTTCGATCGAGCCATCTTCCGCCTTACAAGGTTCGCCCCGCTTATAGTCGACCGGGGTTACCAGCGAACCGTCGGTCTCCAAAAGATCCAACTTGGCGATAATGCCATACTGTTCGCTGGAAAGCGTGATACTGCGGCGATTGGCGGGCCGATCCGTTTCTAGAAGTTCGGCGGCGGGTGGAAGATCGTCTTCCTTCCCATCGACGCGGGTATGGACGTGGCTTCCTTCGATCGTTTCGAGATTATGGACGAATATTCCCTCCACATGTTCGTAGTAGAACAATCTTGGGCAATAGACATATTCGTTGATCATCCGGGCCGGAAGCAGCGCATTTTCTGCCTGAATCATGTTGCGTCCCCTTAAACGATGATGCAGGACGCATCGAGTGAAGTGTAAGCTTTGCCCAGGGCCGAGATCACACGATCGCCACGCCCTTCGACCGGTCCCAGATCAACGAACAGCACTTGGTCTTCGTAATGATGAATGATCTCGTTCAGTTCATGGCGGCATTTCGCCAAATCCACCGGCGTAAACTGGCACTCGAAGATGGAGTACTGAAGATGATCGCCAAAATCTCGCATCGTCTTGAAGACTTTGCGGAGACGCTTATCGTCGCAGATGTCGTAGCAAACCAAATAGGTATTACGCACGATCGGCCCCTTGCTAACAAAAGGGGTTACCGCGCGGAGAACCTGAAGACTCTTCAAGCCAGACAGGAAGCCCGAGTGCCATTGCCCCGGTGAAGCATCACCCTCCTGGCCGAAGAAAAGCGCCGTCACTCGGCGCGCGTTCGGCCTTAAGGTTAGCCGGCTAATACGATAGGGTCAACAAAAATGGCCTGGAAGGTCTAATAAATCATGGAAAGACTTCCGTCGACGGTTTCGCGCCGACGGAAGTCTATTGCCATACAAGCCGGCTAATAGTTCGCGTTCATAAATTATGAGGTTGCCAAAGAACAATTCGCAAAACGCTAAGGACGCTTAGCGAAACATCTGTTTGAAGAGTGTTCACATTCTATCGCCGTTTTTTAAAATCGCGACAATCGATTCGACAAAACACAAATAGCGAGTGACCAAACGTGTCACAGCTTGCATCTACGCTCCAGCCACAGTACACCAGTTGCTAACATCTCATTACGCAATATCTATCGGGGGCTTATTATGTCGTTGAAATTGAAAGATCTCCAGGAAGCCGTTCAATCGGCGGCTGCGTTTCGGTGTCGGGCTCGGTTGCAACCGGCCGGTGGCCCTGGCGATAAGGTGTTTCCACCAACCTATGCCGGATCGGTTTACGCGATGGAATGGCGACGCATTCCGGGGCAAGACGAACCGGTGCGGTGCGTGATGTTGGATTCCGTTCAAAGCCAGGCCAATCGCTGTGAAGAGGCGTTGCAAGAAGATGCCGTGGACGAAGGACGATTGAACTTGCCGGTCGTCGAAGTCGATTTCAGCGGTATTCCGATCGTCGACCCAGCCGATACCGACAAGCTTTCCGAAGGCTTGTACGAACCGATAGGCCGCGTTACTAGTCTGGAAGCACCGCATCGCGTGGCCGATGCGATTCTACGCGATAGCGAACTCAATGGTGTGGCGTTTCGTGTTTCCGAGGAAGGACGCAAGTTGTCGTTGGCCACGCTTCGTAATGCGACACCCCTTTTCGAGTTGTGCCCGACAGCACTGGTCTACGGCATTTGGGATTCCACAGGGCCGAAAGGCGGCCTCGGGGTAAAGTTCCAACGGGCAATCGTTTCGGAGATCATCGGTGTCAATGCTTCGCTGGGAGTCAAAACCAGTAGCCGGATGGATCCCTTGGCGATTCAATTGAAGGCCGGACCAATTTATCAAGGCAAAGATGGCGATTGGACCACCGACGATCAGCAAGCGGTTATGGACAAGAAGAAACCGCGACTGGTGGGGAAAGATGGCAAGCCTTCGGAGGTGAACCATGGGAACATTACCCCATCCATTTCTAGCTTGGGTAAGGACTTGCTTGATGAAGATGGCGACCGGGTCTATCAAGCCGGTGGGGTCACCATCGACTACGCTGAGCAATCGACGGTACTTTCCTTGCCCGCTTTACGTCGCTTGCGTTTTCCGCTGGATGGCGGTTTCAAAAGCGACATGAAAATCAATCTCGCCGCGCAGACGGTGTTGGCCGCGCTGGGGTTATGCGGGGCGGCGCTGGCGGCGGAGCGCGGGCTCGATTTGCGTTCGCGTTGTCTGCTGTGGCCCGAGGAAACACTACAATGGGAAATGCTCGGCAAAGCTGGCGAGAAAATCGAACAGTTCGACCTGTCTGCGGACGAGGCCATTTCTTTGCTGGACGCGGCCGTTAAGGAAGCGACGAAACTTTCGCTTCCTTGGCGAACGGAACCGCTGGTGCTGCAGCCCGCAAAGAAACTGGTTGAACTGGTTCGCAAAAGCCAAGACCTGGCCGTCAAAAGTGGTGCCGAGGAAGGGGGCGAATGATGGCCTCCCTGACCATTGAAATCGATTATCTTACCGGGCGATGCGTCGCCGCCAGCGTGGCGAACCGCGACCAGCCAGAATGGCCTCCGCACCCGGGGCGTCTGTTCATGGCGTTGGCGGCGGCTTGTTTCGAGCGAGGCGAGGATCCGGAAGAAGTCGCGGCATTAGAATGGCTTGAAAAACAAGGCGTTCCCAACATGCGGGCCAGTGCGGCATCGGTTCGCTCACTGACCAAGTGTTATGTGCCGGTGAACGACAAGATGACGGTCAACAAGGCGGTGCTTCAGTCTACCCCGGGACTGACGCGTTCCAAGCAGGAACGGAGCTATCCAACCGTCATACCGGATGCCACCTCGGTCTATTATGTTTGGCCTAATGTCACGGAATCGGAACCCTATCTGTCGGCGCTGCAACAGGTTTGCGGCGAGACGATTCGCGTCGGTCACTCCTCGTCCTTGGTTCGGGCCTGGGCCTATCTGGGCGAACCGAAACGGCATGGCGATGATTCAGCCAACTCCATCGCTTATATCTCTTGGAAGCCGACCGATGAACTTGCCCAGCAACAAGCGCGTGTCGCCGACATAGGTGAGCTGAGCCGGCTGCGGCGGGCGTGTGGCGTGGATCGGATCGAACGATTCGTGGAATTGCAGTCGAAGATTGACGGGGCCAAGGGAAAAGAAAAGAAGGCCGCGCAGCAAGAGTTTGAAGCTGATTTCCGGCAACCCTATAAGACGTCGCTACGGCCTCCCGAGCCGACTCCGCCGGTGCTTGGTACATGGCAAGGATATCGCCGCTCGGACGCAGAGTCCGAAACCGTCGCTGTGGGCGAGCACTACGACAGTACGCTAACGATCTTATCTAAGCTCGATGGCCGTAATCTTGGACTGAGTGATTGCTTAGCTTTGACACAGCGGCTACGCGAAACGGTACTTAATCGCCTAAAGAACCCCATTCCTGAATGGGTAAGCGGGCATCAACCAGATGGTTCTCCAACACAGTTTCCTCACTTAGCGTTCGTTCCGCTACCGTATGTCGGTAGTCAACATGCGGATGGCCATTTATTGGGCTTGGCGCTGGTTCTCCCTAATCGGATCTCACCCCGGGAACGGGGGAAGGTTCTTTCACCATTGCTATTTAAAGAAGGTAATCGCATTCCGGTCGAGTTATTGCTGGGCCGTTTGGGCGAATGGACATTGGACCTTGAAGCCCGCCCCGCGCCTCCCTTGGCGCTTCAGAACGAAACCTGGACTCGGGCCAGCCGCGATTGGGCGAGCGTCACGCCGGTGGTGCTCGATCGCTTTCCCAAGCAGTCTCGTTCCGAAGACCGGGCGGCTTGGGAAGCGGAAGTTGCGCGAACGATTGCCGCCGCGTGCAAACACGCGGGGCTCCCTCGTCCAGTGAACGTGTTCATCGATAAGACCTCGGTACATCAAGGGGTTCCCCGCGCCGTTCAGAAGACGCGAAAAGTCCGCGGCGCGGCCTCTCGCGAATCGTCTCCACTGGGTGATGGATTTCCCATAATGCCAACGCGCGCAGGCAAGCCTGCCCGGCCTCAAGTACATGTTCATTTGCAATTCGAGCAGCCTGTGCGGGGTCCCGTCCTAATCGGAGCGGGCCGCTACTTCGGCTATGGATTCTGCAAGCCGCTGTCGACAAGGAACAAACGATGAGTACCCCGGTAGATAATCTCCGCGCGTTGACGGTGGAAGACTTCGCGTCTTTT
Organism: Bremerella alba; assembly: GCF_013618625.1. Lineage (NCBI taxonomy): Bacteria > Pseudomonadati > Planctomycetota > Planctomycetia > Pirellulales > Pirellulaceae > Bremerella > Bremerella alba. Next base: position 210,911 of record NZ_JABRWO010000005.1, read on the forward strand.
TATGAAGCGATTCACGGCCATACTCCGTTTCAGTGGCAACAGCGTTTGGCGAAGATGGCCTGCGTTGGCCAATGGCCCAGCACGCTCAAACTTCCCACGGCCAGCGGTAAGACGGCTGCGATCGACGCGGCCCTGTTCGCCCTCGCGTTTCAGGCTGCGGAAGCGAATCGTCCTGACGGACAAATGACGGCGGGACGGCGTATTTTCTTTGTGGTCGATCGGCGAATCATCGTCAACGACGCCCATCGCCGCGCGGAACAGATCTCCCAAAAGCTGCAAGTCGCAGCCTCCGACGAGAAAGCAGATAGTGACGCCAACATTCTCAAACGGGTCGCCCTGTGGCTGAAGCAACTTACGGGTGATGATGACGCGCCGCCGCTCGATTGCTTTGAACTTCGTGGAGGAATTTACCGCGACGATGCCTGGGTCCGTTCGCCGCTTCAACCCACGGTTTTGTCGAGCACGGTCGATCAGGTTGGTTCTCGTCTGCTGTTTCGAGGCTACGGCGTCTCGGACCGCAACCTGCCCATCCATGCCGCGCTGACCTCCCACGATAGCTTGATCTTCCTAGACGAGGCCCACTGCTCGCGCCCCTTTGGTGAGACGATGCACTGGATCCAACGGTATCGCGGTGAACCTTGGGCGGACGAAACGCTGAAGCTTCCTTTTCAATTCGTACAGATGACGGCGACGCCGACCGAAAGAGATGATGACTCTAATATCCTGGAGTTGACGGAAGAAGATTACGCTACGGACGAACCACTAAGAAAGCGCCACGACTGTCCTAAACCAGTCCAGTTGGTTCTCGCGGAAAAGGCAAAAGCTTCCAAACTGTCGAAGGTCTTGTCGGACAAAATCGTCAAACAGGCTCTGCAATTGGTAGAAGAACAGGGTTGCCGACGCATTGCCATAGTGGTTAACCGCGTGGCAATCGCCCGGAAGGTATTTCAACAACTCCAGGAATTGAAAAAAGAAGCCGTTTCGCTGATGATCGGGCGAATGCGACCGCGGGACCGCGATAAGATGACGCCTGAACTTTTGGCAACTTTCGGGGCGAAGGAAGGTAAAAGTACGCAGGAGGACACAACACGTTTCGTCGTTGCAACGCAATGTTTGGAAGTGGGGGCGGATCTCGATTTTGATGGCATGGTCACTCAATGTGCCAGTCTAGACGCGCTGCGGCAACGCTTTGGACGACTCGACCGCTTGGGTGGATGGAACGCACAGCGGAACAAACCGGTTCGCGGCGTGATCGTGGCGGCGGAAGGAGACGTTCCCCCAAAAGAAAAGCTTCCCGATACCACGAAGAGCAACCCGCTCGATCCCATTTATGGCAACGCCTTAGCCCATACATGGCATTGGTTGCAAGAGAAAGAAGCCGAATCAGCCGATGGGACGATTGACTTCGGCATCCGTTCGTTCGACGCGAAGCTGGAAGCGATGGAGGAAGAAGACCGTGTTCAACTTCTAGCTCCTAGTGAATCCGCTCCCATCCTAATGCCAGCCCACATGGACCTGCTTTGCCAAACGGCGCCACGGCCAACGCCGGAGCCGGACGTCAGCCACTATCTGCATGGGCCACGCGACGTTTCACCCGATGTCCGAGTGTGTTGGCGGGCCGATCTAAATTTGACACCATCCTCAGAGCAAAAGAATCGCTGGATCTCCACCATTCAAACGTGCCCTCCCACTTCGGCGGAATGCATGCCGGTTCCATTGTACCTCTTTCGCCAGTGGCTTCGCGGTGAACGCGGGGAAGACGCTTCAGGCGATGTTTTGGGAGAAGCGGTCGATGCGACGGACGGCTCAGACGATCCCAAGTATACGCGACACGAGGTTCTGTTGTGGCGCGGAATTGAAAAGCCAAATCGTCCCGGCAGCATTCAAATCGATGGCCGGTCGGTAGCGGAGATTCGTCCCGGCGAAACCATTGTCATTCCCATCGAACAGGGAGGCTGGGAATTCTTTGGCCACGTTCCCGCGCACTCCGAAGGAGTCTCTTCCGAGTTTACGGCGCGAGAACTTTATCAAGCGGGGATTGGGCAAGAGGCTGCCTTGGGCTCTCGGTTTGAATCGGCTGTGAAAGCCTATAAAGAAATCGCGCCGCTGGATATCGCCGACCATGGATTTCTTCAGAGTCGCCGGAAAGTGATTCTACGATTTCATCCCAAATTAAAGACAAAAGGCGATCTAGGTAAACTTTGCGAACGCGTTCTCAAAGAATTTGGCGACCCTGACAAAGATCTATCTCTCAAAACGTTGAAAGACCTCGTTCAAGATTTCCTTGCGAATAGGAACCAATCGACCGAAACCAAAGAGATATTCCAGCGAGCGCTGCTGGAACTCCTAAAGGAGCCAAAATTCATTCTCGGCGGAAAAATATTCCGATACGAAGGGGGACTGGCTTGGATATCCAAGCGACTCGAAAAGCAGGTAGCCGATGCACTCTTATGTCACGCCGCACTTCCTCTAGCTTCGTTTGGAGACGAAGACGACGAACTTAGTTACTCAGGGTCGATCTCGCTTTCACAACATTTGGTGGACGTCGAACAAGCGGCGAAGCGTTTCAGCCAGGCAGCCGAATTGACGGCCCCCCTTCATTCCACCACGACGATGTCGGCCCGGTTGCATGACCTCGGTAAAGCCGACCCGCGATTCCAAGCGATGCTTCTCGGCATGCCGCTTTCCATTGCCTATATGCAGCCCATGTTAATGGCGAAATCGGACCAGGGACGATCCGCCAACCCCACGGAATTGCCGGAACACTTTCGTCACGAAATGCCTTCGGTAGACTTAGTCGATCGGTTTGATTTGGAATCTGTCGATAGAGAACTGCTGAAGCATCAGATTGCCGCTCATCATGGATATGCCCGGCCCTTCGCGCCAATTTGTATCGACGAGAAGCCTGAGGGGATCGAGCTGAATTCCCTGGGAGGGCCCACGTTCTCGGAAACCGATCGTCAGAACATGTTGCCATTGCACCGCCTCGATTCAGGCATTGCCGAGCGATTTTGGAATTTGAATCGAACGTTTGGCTGGTGGGGCTTAGCGTACCTAGAAACGGTCGTCCGCTTGGCTGATTGGCAGGCGAGTGCTTCGCCTGGGGATGGCCAATCGAAAGTTCAACTGCCCTCGATTCGTTCCACGGATACTGGGACTTCAACCGAGGCTGGCCATTCGGAATTCAAACTGCTGGGAATCGATGGTAGCAATCCGCTCGGCTTCTTAGCAGCGCTCGGCGTGCTGCGGACATTGGATACGGCCCGTCCCTCGTCAGTCTTCATGAATTGGGCCCACATCGAAGGAGCTTGGAGGCCTGTCATTCAAATTGATGATACGCTTGCGACGGACAACGAGACGCTGCTCGCCCTGCTGACCGATCTGCTGGTCGTATCTGAAATAGACAGCTATCCCCCACTTCGCCTGAGCGAGTTCATCGATTCGGTAGGCATGCGTCAAGCCTTCGCGAATGCCGCCCAGATGGCCAGCCTTACAGATCGCTGCGATGCGGACTGGCTGAGCTGTAACGGGTCGGATTTGGTCGACAAAACCGTAATTTCACAGCTTCAGACAACGCGGCGCGATTATCATCCCATCAACGTACGGGGGCTTTTGGAAAACACGACGCGCGAACATCTACAACGATCCCTTTTCGAGCCCTGGGACTATGGCGATCCCTTAGCAGGCGTATCGCTGCACCTCGAACCGCGTGAGGACCGGCGACACGCTTATCAATGGCACATGCCCAGTGGCGACCCCACGAAAAGTAGTTCCGGTGGGATGATCGGCGCGAATCGGTTGGCTCTTGAAGCTTGGCCTCTATTTCAATCACTTCCACGTGGCGAGAAACTAACAACCGTGGGTTTTCACACGGCACGCGGAGCCGGAACCCGTTTCACATGGCCCATCTGGAACCGCCCGATCTCGCTCACCGTCGCCACAAGCCTGCTTGCCTACCAAGGACTTCAGGCAGAAACAGTTGACCATGCCCAATTAAAGCCACTCGGAATTGCGGCCACCTATCGGTGTAATCGTATCTTAGTAGGTAAGACACCTAATCTAACGGTACCCACCTCATGCTAATTCAACCAGATGCGGATAGCCGTTCCGAGCGGTAGCGACCGAAAAGTGCTCATGGCAAGATCTTGAAAAGTTGAAAGAGTATTAGTCGTGGACTCAACAACACTTTTTTCAACTTCCAGATGAGTTCGGCACAAATCGTTATATAGCATGAGGTTAGAGCACATACCCTTTGAAATGCCAAGGCATTTATTCTCCCAATCCAAATCAATGGCCCATTAAAACTGTACCATTGATTTGGATTGGGAATTGGGTGACGACTCAATACCTTTGATAATCTGCTCGACACAGGCGTCGATCGCATCGACCGGGTTGAACCAGCGAAGCTTTTTGGCAAATGCTTGGGCGCGCTCGCCGAATTCGCGGTTGTTCAGAAGTGTTCCCAATTGCTGGATTGCTTGCCTTGGTTGTTCGGGAGAGGCATCCAGCGCGACTCCCATCTTTACGGTTCGATGCGTGAGCAACGCCTGTTCGAATGTGAGGGGAATCTGCAAGATCGGTTTACCGGCGAGAAGCAGGTCGCAGGTCGTGCCGTGGCTTCCATTGAGGATCGCGATGTCACACCAACCCCGTACCGATTCCATGGGCAAAGTGCCTTGGTGAAGTTGGACATTGGGAGCAACGACCGACGCAAGATGCTTCATATTCAAACCGTCCCCCACCACAACCGCCGGAAGGCCTTGCCCGCTGATCCAACGCAACAGATCGGTGACCGCCTTGGCGGGCTTCAAATAGACGAACACCTTTGGCTTTTTCCCCTGGGGCCAATCGAGTGCCGGATCGGCCGCCGCGGCATCCTTGTTTTTGGCCTGCTGAGTGCTACCCGCCCATGCGCCAAGGTAATGTCCCGTCGTACGTTGAGGATAATGATCGAGCTCCGCAAACGTCGTCAGCAGGTTGACGTCCATGTCTCCATAGATTTGCCCAATGCGCTCAATCTCCGGCTGCTTCTCACTCAGCAGAACGGAATTAATACGATCCACAAGAATCAATTCATGATGCTGGCGATCCGCGGCCTCCATCGGTCGCCAGGGGGCCATCGGTGGCAAAGGAAATTCGTCTACCGGACAGCAAAACCCGGTGCCAATCGTCATCTGGAACGCTTGTCGACCACGCGCGGCAAGCATTGCCGTAGGACTATGGTCAAAGAGAAGCAGATCAGGCTGCAATAGATCGAACAAGTTGCGCCAGGCCGACAACATCGCTTTCAGCTCTCGCGATTCCTGGTAACCCATATTCGCTAACAAATGGGCAAACGTCGAAGGGGTGGGATTGTACGGCACTGCTCGACTTATCTTCACCGGTGCTTGAAAAAGACGAACATCAAGATCAGTGAGAAATACCGCCGCGCGCTTCAAATCCTTGACAATCATGATCACGCGATGACCAGCGTCGAGTAATCGCTCTGCGATGGGGCGGAAACGTCCCACGTGACCAAATCCCCCTCCCAATTCCCATGTAAAAACGATGTTCGCCATAGTTGACCTGGGTTTAAGTAGGCATTTCTTACGCCGAACTTTGGTCGGCATGCGAGTGCGTGAATCTAAATCGATGATCCGATCTGTTACGGATCATTAGCAAAGCAGGCTTCCAGCGGAGAGTTCTTAAAGTAATTTTCTAGCTGCTCATAGTTCGCTATTTCACTGCGAAGTTCATCGCCAACTTTGATCGTCTTGGGTTCCGGACATGGCAGGTCATCGAGCTGCAAGTGGTTGGTAATACTCCGCCATGGTACCTCAGGTTCTTCGTCCAACTCTTCGTACCACACTGTGAGCCGCTGCTGCTGAGGAACCAACGATTCAAACAAGTTCCATCGCTCGTCATAAGCATAGCAGTCCTGCTCGAATTCGAGCGGATCAACATACACCGGGCTCGTCTTGGGTACTTCTTCGTCTCGATAGACTTGCCAGTGACGGAGCTGGCTCGCCTTGGCCATCGAGACAAAGCGTGCCAGATGGTTTCGACGTTTCAGCGCGATAAAGCGAAACTCCGGATCGTCCGCTAACTTCTGCCAGACATCGGACCAAGGGCCAACGCCATGCACGAGGTGCAGCAAGAACCCCGGCATCGCCCCGCGTGGCGAGCCCCCTAGGCCATGCAAAACTTGGCTGGTGGTCATTTGACGATACGCTTCGGTTTTGGGGGATTCGTCGTTAAATATCTCGTCATGAATATCGACGCCCGGGTGCTGCATGAGCATTGTGCGAAGCATGTGCGTTCCGCAACGCGGATGGCTTATCAACGCAAATCGCTTGGGTGCGACGTCTGCTTCTTCCCGCGTCGTGCGCCTGGCGTTGTTCAGATGCGACACCACCTGGGCGCGGCGGTAAACCTGATGGTGTCTTCGGGAAATCTCTTTCAATTGCAGCACCTGGTGGACTTGCTTCAGAGCATCATTCTGCGTTTGCGAATTGGATGCCTCGAGCTGTTTCTGGATGGCATCGGCGAGGGCCTGGCTGTTGTTGGGAGGACAAAATTGAATTGCCCCCGGCGCGATCAGGTCGTATTCGCGCAGCGACGGCAGGTCCGACGCGAGAACCGGTTTGCGGTGACTGATCCAACTGGAAATCGATCCCGAGGCGGCCGATTGCAGAAAGGGACAAACGGCCAGGTCCGTTGCCGCCAGGTAATAGTCCAATAGTTCGTCGGGAAGGTAGCCTGTGATCCGAATACGCTGCACCAGTCCCTGCTTTTCGATGAAGGAAACCAACTGCTCGGCATAACTCTGGCTGGAACCGATGTCAGCAGGTCGTCCGGCCAGCACGGCAAAACAGTTCTGAGGGAGACGCGAAAACGCTTCCAGAAAAACGTGATAGCCCTTTCGGAAGTAGATCTTGCCTAGCACTGTAATGACCGGAGTATCAGGCAACCCCAACATGCGCTTCGCCTCGTCTTTCTCCGCGACAATGCGCCGCGGCTCGACGAAATGGGGCATGATGTAAAGTTTTTCGGAAGGTACATACGGCAAGAGTTTCTCGCGATCCTGGCGGGTAAACACCAATAGCTGGCAGCACATCGACGCGAGTTTCGCGATTTGCTGGCAGGCGTTTTCATTGCACGACGCAGTCGATACATCGTGAATGGTGGCGACGATCGGTGCGCGCGTTCGCTCGAAGAATTGAAACGTGACGTGATCGCCTGGCCCGATCTCGGGCGCGAGCGTTATGCTGCCTCGCAGGCATCGCAGTTGGACATGAGCGATATCGACTTGGGAAAGCTTCTGAGCAACGATGCAAACCGAAGCCGGATCAGGACCGGCCAGAACTTCGTCGCCTATCGTCGCATGCTGATAACGCTTGAATCCCCAGGAAAGTATCTCGCTGTACCGACGAATGCCATCGTTGGGTTGCCCAGCGTGTAGAAGTCCAATTTTCATCGGGTACTCCGGAGAAACTTAGCGGGAAAAGTCCCAGGGATTCTAACGCACGCTCAGCGCACAGCAAACTGTTTCGATGACGATTACTCTTTGGTGCGTTGGTCCGAAGCGAATATTACTTGGTCGTAGTTCGCTGAAGCGTGCCCTTTCACGATTCGTTGCCAAAGCTTTTAGACCTCGTCGCCATTGCTGGAACGTGCGGACCGTGCTTTCGTCGTTAGCACAAAAGTTGAATGTGAATCGGATCGCAATCGCTATACCGGCTGGCGAGGCTCGATAGCGCCGATACATGTGCACGCCACGTTGCCGGTGAGCTATCCGGCGCTAACTTGTTTCACGCATTGCGCAAACAGTAGTCCCATTCTTCGCTCTTAAGTTGTCGCGAAAGTTCTTGGAGCGCGCGTCCATTTTCTCCCGAAGGGCCAGAACTGAAAACGGTTGAACTCATAGATCGATAGGGCTCCAAATGTGCAAACACGCCCGATATGCCAATTAGTTCCGCCAGGGCTTAGAATGGCCGTAGCGCATGAGCGTACAATCTGAAACTCAAATATTTCAAAAATTACATTAAACGTAGTTGCAATCTTTATATTGCAATGATTAAATCCAACGCAGCCCTTCAAGGGGGTATCGCGACCTCGCACGGTGACCCTCGTTCAGGTGGTCCATTTCGGGATTGAAATAATGACACTTTTCGCAGAAGGCAGGACAATGTCTGCGTGTGCAACTCGTCAACGGCTTGGAAGAATTTACAAACGCTTTGAAAGTATGTGGTTACATTGCTTTTTTCAAAATTCTTTTTACCGATTCAACACTTAGGCCCTGCGAAGTTCTTCGCAAGTAGTTCACGCCGTCGTTTTTGTGGTCTGAGTGTCAGAAATAAGTAACAGTCCTTTCGGACTACACCTTACCGGCTAAGTTCCTACCACCCAAGTCAGGGATAACTCGCGACTCGCCTGAACTCGATCGGGCGGATCCTGGCATCTTGGCTCCACCGATTTCCAGCGTCTTGTGAAAAATTGGCTCCGCCATATTGAGAAATACCCAATCTAAGAAGGCAATTCTTATGGTTTCGCTCAACGAATGGTTTGCTAAAACGTGGTTCGCTCACTACAAGCGACGGCAGCGTGAACGTCAGCGAATTAAGAACCACCAGGCTCGCCTGGAGCAGTTCGAGCCTCGGCAGGCGCCCGGCGGTTTGGTCCATGTATGGATGGACGATGTTCTTGCCAACTGCGGCTTCCGCGGCTGGGAAGATGGGCCGGCCGCGTTCGATGCGGACCAGAGCCAACCCACGACCAAGAGGCTTGGTAGTAAGGGGTGGAGCGGCCCTGGTAGCGACGCGAATGAGAGCAGCGAGACCTGGCAGCGCCATCAGAACGAGCGCTCGCTGCAGAGCGAAACAGAGCAAACCGAAGTACAGGCAAATCGCGCTTCGACCAATCGCCTCGATCGTGCGCCGTTGACCGAGAGCGAGATCGTCGGCAATTTGTGGGATGACAATTCCTGGTCGGTACCTGTCGTCTCCTCCGATGACTTCCGGTTGAATCAACGGTTCTCGGGAAATTCTGGGGGAGGCTCCGATTCATTCAACGGCATCTTTGGACGCAGCGCGCTTTCCCATGCGCCGTCAGCCATAAGTCCGCTCCAGGGCGGGCCAAGTGGTAGCAGTTCATTGTCCGAAAGCAGTGCCCTGCCAGTCTCGCCGACGGCGGGCGCGAATTCCGCGAGTGATGGAAACCAATTCTTCCGCATTTCACCTGGTAGCCAGAATCCGATCACGCCTCAGCAGCCGAGTGCTGCGCCGATCGAATTCGATGCCGTGGGTACGGTGATTTCTGCCGATCGTATCGTCGTTCATGGCACGCTTCCCGAAGCCGTGGAGCATGAAACGCATGTTGAGATTTACAGCAGCGACGATGAACAGCTCAATGCACAAGATCGGTATTTAGGCACCGCCCAACTGCGTTCCGGTGAAAACGGTACCCAGTTCCAAGCACTGCTGAATATCGATGCCAGTTCCGCTGGGAATCTATTGGTTCGCTTGCCTCATTTTCCGAATGCTTTCGGCAAAGTCGATATCTCGGAGCAACCGCTGGAAGACTTGGATGACGATGGCATCGCCAGCTTGATCGAGTCGCTTGCTGCCAACAATGGTGATGGCAACCAGGACGGCGTTGCCGACCAAGACCAGGGGCATGTCGCCAGCTTCTTTTCAGGTACGGCCGGCTCTGTTGTGACGATCGACGCCACCGCAGGCCAACTGAAGAACGTGTCGACCACGCTCGCATCGGAAAAACCGGCAGAGCGAGTCTCACTTCCTTACGGCGTTTTTGACTTCACCGTCGAGGACGTCGAAGTGGGTGGTGTCACGGTGGTCGAGGTAACGCTGCCAGAGGATGCACGACCCAGTAGCTACTACAAGACCGATCCGGCAACCGGCCAGTGGGAGCGATTCGGTTTTGATGGAACGACGGGTGCGATCATCGATGGAAACAAGATTTATCTCTACTTGCAGGATGGGGGTCGAGGCGATGCCGATGGCATTGCGAACGGCGTGATCGTTGACCCAGGCGGGCCAGGCATCGACGACGGTGTCATTTCGCTACCTGGCCTGGCGGACAGCGTCTTGACCGGTTGGACGGTTGCGGAAAGTGGTGGCGTTCAATCCCCCGGAACGGTCCAGGAAGTCGACGGCGATATCGTGCTGACCGAAGGAGATTCGTTCCTGGTGACGCTCCAAAAGAGTGTCGTGATTCCAGAAAACCCGGAAGTATTGACGTTCGATTTTATTGCCACGTTTGACAGCGCCGACGATGACTTCATTAACGACGCGTTCGAAGTCGCACTGGTAGATCAGAACGGAATGCCAGTCGTTCCCGTCTTCCAGAGCAATCGTGATGCCTTTTTCAACTGGACTGAGGATGAAACCGCCGCTGCCGGAAGTTCGACCTCGTATGTGGGCCAAACGGTCGAACTCGATATCTCGGACCTAGCCGTGGGACGTACCTATGACGTCGTCTTCCGCCTGGTCAATAACGATGATGACACGACGACAACCGTAACGCTTGTCGGTGCCGAGCCTCCGGCTGTGGCCCAGGACGACGCATTCACCGTTTCTGAAGATAGCATCGACAACGTTTTTGATGTGCTGGCAAACGATACCGGCATAGGGCTTTCGATCTCCGACATCAGTCTTGGTTCTGCTGGCGGTTCGCTGTCGATCGTGGGTGACAAGCTGAATTACTCGCCAGCGAGTGACTTCTTCGGTACCGAGACATTCACCTATACCCTCATTGACGAGAACGGCAACACAGACAGTGGCGAGATCACAGTCACGGTGACCGAGGTCAACGATAGCCCAACGGCAGCGGACGATAGTTTTAACGTCGATGAAGACGGTTCCCGAACGCTGACTGGCGTGGAACTAACTGGGAACGACAGCAAGGGCCCGGCCAACGAATCGAGCCAAACGCTGAGCGTTACTGCCGTCGGTACCGCTTCGCACGGCACGGTGACTCTAAACCCGGATGGCTCCGTCACATATACGCCGGATGCAGACTACGTCGGTCCCGATAGCTTCACATACACCGCCACCGACGACGGCACGACCAACGGCGTTGCCGACGCGAAGAGCTCCACCGCGACCGTTTACTTCACCGTAGGACCCGTCAACGATCCGCCCACGGCCACGAACGATGGTTACACCGTCGCGGAAGATTCCTCGGCGAACCTGCTGGAAGTATTGGCCAACGACTCGATCGATCCTGATACAGGTGAAACGCTTTCCATTCAAAGCGTCGGTGCGGGTTCTCAAGGGGGAACGATCACGATCGTAGGGGACAAGATCTCCTATACACCGCTGGCCGATTTCTACGGAACAGAAACGTTCTCGTACACGATCAACGACGGCACGCCCGGTAGCACGGATTCGGCGACGGTCACCATCACGGTAAGCGAAGTCAACGCCCCTCCGACGGCGGCGGATGATAGCTTCACGATTGACGAAGATCAGCAGCGCACGTTCACCATCGCAGAGATTACCAGCAACGACACCACGGGGCCTGCCAATGAAAGCAGCCAGACGCTCACCATTACCTCGGTCGGTAGTGCGTCGCATGGTTCGGTTCAACTCAATGGCGATGGAACGATTACCTATGTGCCGGAAGCCGATTACAGCGGCTCGGACAGTTTTACCTATACCGTTACCGATAACGGCACAACCAACGGGGCCGCCGATCTGCTTTCCGCAACGGCAACCGTCCATTTGACGATCACGGCGGTGAATGATCCACCGGTTGCCGTCGCCGATACTTACGGCACAACCGAAGGAGTGACCCTCAATGTTTCCTCGACCGACGGCGTCTTGTCGAACGATACCGATACCGAATCGCAATCGCTGACGGCCGAACTGGTACAGACGACCGGCGATGGTACCCTGACGCTCTCCAGTAACGGCTCATTCACTTACGTTCCCGATTCTGGATTCACGGGAATCGACACGTTCACCTATAAAGCCAAAGATGCCAGCGGAGCCTATTCCGAAACCACCCAAGTGACGATTCAGGTAGGGCCTGGCAGCTTTGTTGTCCCCGGCGATCCCGAGAAACTTTACGTGTTTGAAGTGGAGATCGAAGCGGTCAACCTGAGTGCTTCCTACCACAACGAGCTAGGGCTGTACATTGTCAACAATGCCCAAGGAGAAGTGGGTGGCCTGTTGCCGGACGAAAGTAACGGCTACGCGTATGCGGCGCTAACCGATGCGACTCGGCAAGTCGTCTTCGCCCAACCGGAAGACAATGAGGATCTCGAGGGGCAAACCTACCAGGTGATCGTCCCAGGTGGTTCGCAGATCGCATTCTATCTGGCCCAGAATACGACGACTCAGAACATTATCAACAACAACACCAACAATGTTTCTTCGAAGGCGCATGCTTTCTTCTCGTTCAAAGATGCCAACCCTGACCAAGACGATAACAACTCCAGCATCGAGTTCGAGCATTTCCGAGTCAGTACGTTGGCCAACGGCAAGCTCTTGTACGATGTCGAAGATCTGGATGGAGGTGGCGACCGAGACTACAACGATCTATCGTTTTCTGTCGGTACGACTCCTATTGAAGTCTCAGGGGGCGTCAAGTTCCTGGTCGCCGATAGCAACGCCGATCGCACCTATCTCTACACGTCGGACGGAACCTGGGTAGGCCAACCGCAACTCGATGCCAGCAACGCGAACGTTCGCGGCATCACCAGCACATCGACCGGCGACTATCGCTGGACCGTCGACGACAGCGGAGATGTGTTCGTCTATGACAGCGAAGGAGCCAAGCTGGGCCAATGGACGATTGACGCGACGGTTTCCCCGGAAGGGATCGCCACCGACGGAACCAACTTGTGGATTGTCGATACCGCCAACGACGAGGTCCTGTACTTTGCCGGAGCCGCCTCGATCGGATCGGCCACCGAGCTCCTTTCAGGTACTCAATCTGCCACAAGCTCTTTCTCGCTCGACGCTGCAAACTCGGCCGCCAAAGGCATCACCACCGACGGGACAACGATTTGGGTTGTCGACGATGGGGCGGACAAGGTTTTTGTCTATTCTGCCTCGAGCGGTTCCCTGCAAGGAAGCTGGAGTCTTGACAGTAGCAACGCAAACGCGGGCGGAATCACAATTGGTGCTCAGAGTGGTTCTACCTCGTTGTGGGTCGTCGACTATAACGACAACATCGTTTACCACTATGGGAGTTCCACGACGGTAACCAGCGGAAGCTTGTCCGCCACCGATACATTTGAGCTGGGAATGGGCAACTTCGACGCCCAGGGTATCGCCGATCCGATCATAGAAGCCGGCGACACGATCGGCACGGCCTATTCCGTGTCGCTGACCAATGGCGTCCAAACACAGATCGAAGCAGAGATCGGTGATGGCGCGTACGGTGGTTACGACGTCGACATGTTCCAGATCTCCCTTGGTGCTGGCGAAACGCTCTCGGCCGACGTCGACTCGTACCAACTGGATGACGGCTCCTTCTGGGCGTACGGCGGTCATGCGCATCTCCGCCTGTTCGACAGCTCCGGCAATCAGGTCGCCAATGCCGATTACGCTGGCGGCAGTGACCCGGACTCCGGCTACGGCGGTGATCCCGTTCTGAACTACACCTCGAACTCCGGGGGAACGTATTACCTGGGTGTCTCTTCCGATGGCAACGAGTCCTATAGCGCTTATTCCACCGGCTCCGGCTCTACGGGCAACACATTCCAATACGAGCTGGAACTTAACCGAGATTACGGCGGCGGATCGTCGAACGATATCGGCGACACAATCAGCTCCGCTCAATCGGTGAATCTCACGATAGGGGTTGAAACACAGATCGATTCGGAGATCGGCGATAGCGCCTATGGTGGACTCGACGTCGATATGTTCCAGATCACTCTTGGTGCTGGAGAAACGCTATCGGCTGACATCGACTCGTATCAACTGGATGACGGCTCCTTCTGGGCGTACGGCGGCCATGCGCACCTTCGCCTGTTCGATAGCTCCGGCAACCAGGTCGCCAACGCGGATTACGCCGGCGGCAGCGATCCGGACTCCGGCTACGGCGGCGATCCAGTTCTGAACTACACATCGACCTCAGGGGGAACGTATTACCTCGGCGTCTCTTCGGACGGCAACGAGTCTTACAGCGCGTATTCGACCGGCTCCGGCTCTACGGGCAACACATTCCAATACGAGCTGGAACTTAACCGAGATTACGGCGGCGGATCGTCGAACGATATCGGCGACACAATCAGCTCCGCCCAGGAAGTCAACCTAACCATTGGCGTCGAGACGCAGATTGATTCGGAAATCGGCGACAGCGCCTATGGCGGGCTCGACGTGGACATGTTCCAAATCACTCTCGGCGCTGGCGAAACGCTATTGGCGGATATCGACTCGTACCAGCTGGATGACGGCTCCTTCTGGGCGTACGGCGGCCATGCGCATCTCCGCCTGTTCGACAGCTCCGGCAATCAGGTCGCCAATGCCGATTACGCTGGCAGCAGCGATCCGGACTCCGGCTACGGCGGCGATCCAGTCTTGAATTACACCTCGACCTCTGGCGGAACGTATTACCTGGGCGTCTCCACCGATGGCAACGAGTCATACTATCCCCATTCCACCGGTTCGGGCTACGGCGGCAGCACGTTCCAGTATGAACTCGAACTCAACCGAGATTATGGCGGCAGTTCGTTCAACGACATCGGCGACACGATCAGCTCCGCCCAGACGGTCAACCTCACCAATGGGGTCGAGACGCAGATTGATTCGGAGATCGGCGACAGCGCTTATGGCGGGCTCGACGTCGATATGTTCCAGATCACCCTCGGAGCTGGAGAAACGCTATCGGCCGATATCGACTCATACCAACTGGATGACGGCTCCTTCTGGGCGTACGGCGGCCATGCGCACCTTCGTTTGTTCGATAGCTCTGGCAACCAGGTCGCCAATGCCGATTACGCTGGCGGCAGTGACCCGGACTCCGGCTACGGCGGTGATCCCGTTCTGAACTACACCTCGAACTCCGGGGGAACGTATTACCTGGGTGTCTCTTCCGATGGCAACGAGTCCTATAGCGCTTATTCCACCGGCTCCGGCTCTACGGGCAACACATTCCAATACGAGCTGGAACTTAACCGAGATTACGGCGGCGGATCGTCGAACGATATCGGCGACACAATCAGCTCCGCTCAATCGGTGAATCTCACGATAGGGGTTGAAACACAGATCGATTCGGAGATCGGCGATAGCGCCTATGGTGGACTCGACGTCGATATGTTCCAGATCACTCTTGGTGCTGGAGAAACGCTATCGGCTGACATCGACTCGTATCAACTGGATGACGGCTCCTTCTGGGCGTACGGCGGCCATGCGCACCTTCGCCTGTTCGATAGCTCCGGCAACCAGGTCGCCAACGCCG
>NZ_JABRWO010000005.1:226418-413976 GCF_013618625.1 Bremerella alba
CTTGGTGCTGGAGAAACGCTATCGGCTGACATCGACTCGTATCAACTGGATGACGGCTCCTTCTGGGCGTACGGCGGCCATGCGCACCTTCGCCTGTTCGATAGCTCCGGCAACCAGGTCGCCAACGCCGATTATGCCGGCGGCAGCGATCCTGACTCCGGCTACGGTGGCGATCCAGTGTTGAATTACACCTCGACCTCTGGGGGTATTTATTATTTGGGCGTTTCTTCGGATGGTAACGAAGCGTACCAGGCTTACTACGGGGGCTCTGGCACCAGCCGGAATACGTTCCAGTACGAGTTGGAACTGAACCGAGATTACGGTGGTGGGGCTGCAAGTGAAATTGTTGTCCTTGGTGATGTCACCGGTTCGTATGAACTTGAAGATGGCATCGGAACGATTGACTTCGGTAATGTCGCTGTCGGTGGCGCAAGTCGCCGCACTTTCTACATCCAAAATATCGGTGATGGCGAACTTGTGGTATCGTCATTCACGCCTCCGTCAGGGTATAGCCTGGTTGGCACCAGTGAACCGCTCACGATTCCAGCCAACTCGCAGCGGGCTGTGGTCCTGGAACTCTCAGGTACCACGCCGGGAACGCGCAACGGAACATTGGTCATCAACAGCAATGATTCCAATGAAGCGGCGTACTCCATTGCATTGACGGGCCTCATCAATCCACCCGCATTGGACGCTGTCAACGATACGATCGGCGGCATTGTTCCAGGCTCGAATATCTCGTTGGATGTCCTTGGCAATGACATTCACATCGACGGGACAATCACCTCCGTCACGGCGGTCAACGGCGAGACGGTCACGATCGCTGCGGATGGCAAGTCTCTCGATTTCATTGCCCCTGCCGATTTCGAGGAAGCCGTTTTCCTGTATACGATTTCCGACGGATTCACGACCGAAACGGCGACCGTCACGCTGACGGCCAACTTGGACCCGACGGCGGAAGCAGATGTCGTCACCGGCATCGAGGCAGGTATGGAGGTCTATCTTTATGTGCTCGACAATGATTTCGACGCGGATGGAGATGAAATCACGATTTCTTCCGTTGGAAGTTCAACCCAAGGCTATGTCGAAGTCCATGGAAGTTATCTGATTTACCAGGCCAAAGCGGGGTTCACTGGCGAAACGTTTGAATACACGATCACCGATTCCGCTGGCAATACATCCACTTCGACGGTAACCCTATCGGCTCCAGAATCTGCCCAGTCGAGCCTCGAGATCGACTGGGATCGTCTTTCCGATGTTACCCCAAGCATGGGTGTCAACTATCGCCAGACGTCATTCCATAAATCGCAGGATATGCTTTACGCGGGACTGGATCTGGAGAACGTCGGGACCTATGCCATTCGTGGCCCCGTCCTGCTTGGCGTCAAAAACCTGGACAACCCGAATGTTGTCGTACAGGGGCATAATGGCATCTCGCCAGGTGGAATTCCTTATTACAACATCACGGATCTTGTCGTCGATGACGCATCTGATCAGTTTGAACCTGGAGAAACCGCTGCCGGGCTTGAACTGCAGTTCTACAACCCATCCGGCGAACAGTTCCGCTACGAGTTGGTCTTCCTATCGCTTCTGAACGAGGCTCCCGAGTTCGTATCGACCCCGGTAACGCAAGTTGTCGAAGGGGCCACCTATCAATACCACGCCGATGCGATGGATCCCGATCAAGACAACGTCACCTATTCGCTGGTATCTGGTCCCGACGGGATGTCGGTGTTCGCGTCCAGCGGCATCGTTCAATGGGACACGGCCAGCGGAGACAAGGGGACCTATCCGATCGTCATTCGCGCAACCGATCCGTTCGGCGCTTATACCGATCAGCAGTACACGCTGGAAGTGGTCCAGACCGGCAATCGCCCACCGCGCTTCACATCGTTTGCTGAAACCGACGCCTACGTGAATACGCCTTATCGGTACCAACTTGCGGCGACCGATCCCGATAGCGACCCGTTGACCTATTTACTCGTCGAAGGGGAATTCCCCGCAGGAATGACGCTCGAAGATGCAACGCGTGGCCTAGTGAAGTGGACGCCCACGGCCGATCAAGTCGACCAGACTCATACCGTGATGGTCAAAGTGAGCGATGGCAACGGTGGCGAAGCGTTCCAGACATTCGATGTCTACGTGAACCCTGAGCCAGGCAACACGCCCCCTGTCATCGTCAGCGAGCCATCAACTCAGCTGATCTTGCCGGAAATCATGGCGGGCAATTCCACCGGAGACGTGTCCCCCATCAGCATCGACATTGCTCTGGAGAATGGAGAAACCATTACTCAGACTGTCAATCTCGTACTGGATGAGGAAGGAGTGCTCGGCGCAGATATTGTCTTTGTCGTCGATGAGTCGGGCTCGATGTCAAGTTACCACGACTGGCTGCAGAACATGGTACTAAGCCTGGATTCGTTCCTTGTAGCGCAAGGCGTTACCGACAATCGCTACTCGTTGGTTGGATACGGAGAAGCGGAAGGCGGAGGAAGCAGCAGTCAAGGTGAGTACCGACTGCATGTTTCACCAGAAACAATGCCTAGCCTTTCCGACTTTGGCGATACGATTTCAACTGCCTATGGAGTCACCGTCTCGGCCGGCAGTGGGTTACGACTAGCCGGAGATATTGGGGATGGTTCGCATAGTAGCTTGGATGTCGATATGTTCCAGGTTACGCTGAACTCCTACGACGAATTGTTCATCGACCTGGACGCGCTGACCCTGGATGATGGCACTTCGCTCAGCAGTTTCGACGGTACCATTCGCGTCTTTAATGATCAGGGAGACGTGGTAGCTTCGTCCTCGGATGATTATGGCGGCTATAGTGGTTACGGTGGCTACGGAGGAGTCCCTGATGGCGACGATGACTTCCTCCGGTTTACCAACTATGGAAGTACTGGCAATTTCTACATCGGCATCTCGGGCGAAGAGAATTACGACTACGATCCTTCAACGGACGCCAGCGGTTACGGCGGCAGCACCGGCGACTATGAAATTTTGCTATCGGTGAAAGGTTCAACGGGAACTGACATCGGAGACACCACCTCCGCGGCTCAGGCTCTCAGTCAACCGAGCGACGGCGGCATTATCGCTCACCGTACCCAGGGCAATGGAAGCTACGGCGAAAACGATGTCGATATGTATTCGCTGGATCTCACTTCGGGAGAAAGAGTCGTTATCGACATCGACTCCCTGGATGATCCTGACGGATATGGCGGCTACGGAGGTGGGATCGACACTCTCTTACGAGTTTTTGACGCCTCCGGTAACGAAGTTGCTTCCAACCTCAGGGTCGCGACGGGCTATAGCGATCCTCAGTTGACGTTCGAGGCTCCGTCGACAGGGACGTACTATATCGGAGTTTCCTCCGCGCAAAACGCAGTATACGATCCATATGTCGCCGACAGTGGCCCCCACGATCCGTACCTGGGGCACGTCTTTTCCACCACCTCTGGTGACGGATGGGGCTCTGCCTCCGAGATCTCAGACTTAACCAGTAGCCTGGAAATCAGTGGCGGGACGGAAGACGGTTACTCCGGAATCAGTACGGCCTTGAATAGTCTTAGCTATCGTTCTGCCGCATCCTCCCACGTCATCCTGATCACAGACGAGGATCGAGACAACATTATCTCGTCGATAACCTTCGGCTCTCTGCTAGACGATTTAGAAGAAGGTGGTGTCACCCTGCATAGCGTTGTCAGTGCGGACTTTGAGGACGGAAATTCACAAGTCGCACTGGGCGGCAGCGCCGACGGAACTGCCTATCTGGAAGGAGCCAGCGGTACATTCACTGAAAGTGTCGGACTCGACGTTGCATACGCGTCCGAAAACACGGAAATCGACTACATCGATCTCAGTTTTCAAAATAACGGAACCGTTTGGAGCTTGTATGAACTCTCTCAAGGAGGAAATACGGCCGTCTCATTCACGAACGCCTTCGTCGACGTGATGACGACCACGGTCCTGGAAGATCTCACGATTGATCTGCTGGTAACCGATGCTGGCGTTTCCGTCGTGAATTTGACCGGCGCTCAGTCGGCCACTGGCGAAACAATACTTTCGTTTGATGTTCTTATTACTGGCGATGGCAATGCCCACGCATTTGATCTACAGTTTGTCAGGGCCTCAAACCCATCGGTCGTTATCGGCTCGATTCCGGTGACGATCACCACCGGCTACCGATACGACGTCGACGCCGTAGATGCAGATCTGGACGAACTTACTTACGAACTGGTTGGTCAAACACATGGCGCGACGATTGATCCGCTTACCGGAAAACTCTCGTGGCAGCCGTCAACGCCCGGTTCGTACGAATTTACCGCGAAGGTAACCGATGGGCGTGGTGGCGAGGACCTGCAGACTTGGACCGTGGACGTGCTGTCCCCTTCGGCGGCCAACGCAGATCCGGTTTTCCAGACGGTCCCCGCGAAAACCTGGGATGCGGATCGAGACTATACTCTTGACGTCACCGCGACCGATGCGGACGGCGACACCGTCTTGTATCGGCTGGTCGACAATGAATCTGGCGGAATGCCGCTGCCCAGTGGGATGACCATCGATCAGCTTACCGGCCGAATCACCTGGTCTCCCACTGTCGACCAGGTTGGCACGCACCAGGTCCAGGTTCAAGCGATCGATGGTCGGGGCGGTTCGGCAACCCTCGTGCTGAGCATCGACGTCTCGCTGCCTGACGGGTACGGAAATGAGCGTCCAGAGATCACGTCGACGCCTGTGCTGGCCGCCATCGAAAGCGAAACGTACCGCTATGACGCAATTGCGGTGGATGCGGACGACGATACATTGACATTTGATTTGCCATATGCCCCCGAAGGCATGGCCATCGATCCCGTTACCGGTCGGATCGCCTGGATTCCGACCAGCGACCAGATCGGTTCCCATACCGTTTATGTGCGTGTCAAAGATGGGCAAGGCGGGATCGACTTACAGACCTTTAATGTCACCGTAGCATCGTTCAACGACGCTCCTCAGTTTGTCTCGGTTCCCCAAGGTGGAGCGGCCATTGGGGAGGCCTTCCAATATCAAGCCGAGGCCATCGATCCCAACGGTGACGTGGTTACCTACTCGCTCGATGCCGATTCGATTGCGGCTGGTCTTTCCATCGGTGTTACCAGCGGTCTACTGGTTTGGTCCAGCCCCACCGGCGGAAACCAACGCGTCACGATTACTGCCAGCGACGGACGCGGAAAAGAAGCCGTTCAGGAATTCATTCTCTCGGTAAATACGAACGCGCCTCCGACGATTACTTCGATTCCCACCGGGCCTGCGTTCATTGGACAGCCGTATAGCTACGACATCACCTACGACGATCCAAACCAGAGTGATGTCGTGACGCTCTCACTCGACCAGATCTCGCAAGATCGAGGTATGGTGCTTGTGGGGGACCAACTTCAATGGACGCCCACTTCGCTGGGAGATTTCGAGGTAGCCGTCACCGCGACCGATAATAGTGGCGCATACTACACGCAAACGTTTACCCTTTCGGTCGTTGCCCAAACGGTAGCGAGTCAGCCGCCCGAGTTCACCTCGACTCCTACCGGACCTGCTTGGGTTGGCAGTTCGTGGAGTTATGAGCTGACGGCCTCGGATCCGGATGGAGATAGCTTTACTTTCTCCCTGGGGAATGGTCCTACCGGAATGAGCCTGGTAGGTTCCACACTATCCTGGACTCCCTCTGCCGTAACGTATGGCGAATCGGTCGAGATTAAGGTAGAGGACCAACACGGTGCGTATTCGACGCAGACCTTCCAATTGCCTGCGGTCGCTCCGCCAGTGAGCAACGACCCACCTGTCATCACATCGTTTCCGACGGGCCCGGCAATCACTGGCAAACGCTTTCACTACCAGGTAGCCGCTCATGATCCAAATGGTGATGTGCTAAATTACTCGATCGATAGCGCCGCCGAGGCCGACGGAATCGAGATCGATTCCGAGACAGGTGCGTTGACATGGATTCCCGGTTCGAGCGGTAGCTATCCGATCACGATCACCGTCAACGATGGCACAGACACAACCACGCAGAGCTTTACACTTCCGGTCGTTGATCCACTTCCCAATAACGAGTACCCAGAAATTACCTCCACGCCGACGGGCCCTGCGGTGGAAAACAGCCTCTACGAGTATCAGGTCATTGCCACCGATGCCGATGGAGATGCGCTTGCCTACACGCTCGTTTCGCCGCCGTCAGGCATGACGATCGACAACGAGACTGGTTTGCTTACTTGGACGCCTACGACATCCGGTGATTACACTGTCACCATCACCGTCGACGACGGAAACGGCGGAGTGACCGAGCAAGAATTCATCTTGCCGGTTGTGGCAACGACGCCAGCCAATGATCCCCCGGTTATTCGCTCGGCACCATTGAGTTCCGTTCGTCTGAATAAAGGGTATTCCTACCAGGTCGACGCTTACGATCCCGATGGCGACTCGCTGAGCTACGAACTGACGAGTGCCCCCGCAGGCATGCAGATCGACGAGAACGGCCGCGTTACCTGGTCACCCCAGGTATTGGGTAGTTTTGACGTTGAAATCACGGTATCCGATGGACATGGCAATTCGGCGATTCAGTCGTATACCATCGCGGTCCAGTCTCCGGTTGCCGCAAACCTCGCACCGAAGTTCACTTCGAGCCCAACCGGTCCGGCGGTGCGAGACAAGGCCTATGTCTATCAAGTCGCGGCGTCCGATCCTGAAGGCCAGGCGATCACCTATGCCCTCGACGCTGCCTCGATCGCACTTGGCATGTCGATTGACTCGCAGACTGGACTTCTGACCTGGACTCCTGCGACCAGTGACAAGGTTCACATTGAAATCACCGCTTCCGATGGACAACTTGCCACGAAGCAGTCGTTCGACTTGGCGGTGGTCGATAACACACTTCCGACCATCACCAGCACGCCGGTACGCACAGTGGATGTTGGTACCGCGTACACCTATTCCATCGTGGCAAGTGATGCAAACGCCGGAGACGAAGTCACGATTAGCCTCTTGGATGTCGGTGCGTTGCCGGCTGGCCTGACCTTTACGCCTGGCAGTGCCGGAACTGCCACTATCGCAGGCACGCCAACGGAAACTGGGCTCTATTCCATTACGGTGTTGGCGTTCGATTCCGCCGGTGGCGTCGCTCAGCAGGTATTCGATCTACGAGTGGCCGACCCCAGCAGCAACGCCTCACCGACGATCGATTCCGTCATGCGATCGTCCATTCAGGCGGGGCATCTCCTGCTGCACCAGGTGGATGCCCTTGATGCCGATGGAGATCCCCTCTCCTTTGTTTTAACCTCGGCGCCTACAGGGATGACGATCGACAGTCGGGGACTCATTCAGTGGACTCCGACGGCAAGCCAGATCAACAACCCGAGTTCGCCGTACCAGGTCTCTATCGAAGTCTCAGACGGAGCTTTAACAGCCACAGCGACCTACGACATCAACGTCATCAATCAGTCAAACAACGCGGCACCAGCCATAACAAGCGAAGCGGTAGAGAGTGCCTTGGCCGATTGGGTCTATGCCTATCAAGCGACAGCCGAGGATACTGATAACGATTTCTTGCGCTGGCAACTGACCAATGCTCCGAGCGGCATGCTGGTTGACCCCAATACGGGGCGCGTCCAGTGGAAACCAGAGCGAAGCCAAGTTGGTAGTCACCTTGTCACGCTACGCGTTTCTGACCTCCAGGGAGGATACGACGAGCAAACCTTCACGGTGACTGTACGCGGGGCCAATCGACCGGCCATGATTACTTCCGATCCACCTATCTTCGGAAAGCCCGGAGAAACCTACACGTACCAGGTCGAAGGGTTTGATCCTGACGGCGATCCCGTCCACTTTACGCTCGATCAAAGCACCCAAGCGATGGGAGTCACGGTCGACTACGACACCGGCCTCTTGCAGTGGGCCAATCCCACCGAAGGTACCTACGTCATCAATGTGCGTATCGCCGACAATTTTGGCTTGGGCGTACAGCAAGTCTATCAGTTGGAAATCAGTAACACGGCTTCCAATAATGCCCCGGTATTAACATCCAGCCCCGACAGCTTCGCCGAGGTGGGGACGACATTCGAATACAACCCCGTCGTGGAAGACCCCGATGTCGGTGATACGATCATCTACACTTTGGACGTGGTTGGTACGACACCTACCAATTCGCTATCATTCAACACCTCGACCGGTGAGTTTGACTGGAACCCGGACGCAGCTGAAATTGGCAGCACATTTGCGTTCCGGATCAAAGCCACGGATGCGGCGGGTGCATTCGCCAGCCAACTCTTCTACGTCACGGTGCGCGACGCCAATGTCGCCCCCGTGATCAACAGTTCGCCGATCGAAGAAGTAACCGCCGGACGCACCTATCGCTATGACGTCAATGCGACCGATGCCAACAACGACCTGTTGTCGTATCAACTCGACGCAACGTCGGTCAGCAAAGGCATGGCCATTGATTCGTATGGGCGAATTACCTGGGAAACCCAGGAGACCGATATCGGCACGCACTCTGTCAGTGTCACCGTGACTGACGAACGCGGCCTGTCGGCGGATGTGCAGACATTTGACCTGGAAGTGGACGCCGACACGGTCGCTCCGAACGTTACCGTACTGGTGAGCCAACCCGCGATCGCCCCTGGCGATCAGGTCACCATCCAAGTGCGATCAGACGACGAGGACGTGGCAAGTCTCAAGTTGACGGTCGACGGAAACGAAGTGCCACTGAGTTCGGACGGCATTGCCCGCATTACGTTATCCGATCCAGGCTTGGTCACGCTCGTTGGTACGGCCATCGACCATGCCGGCAACCAAGGCACCGCCAACGGTAGCGTTGTCGTTCGCGATCCGAACAACGCGGCACCGACGATCAGTATCACGTCCCCCGATTCGAATGGCACGATAACCGAGCCAACGGCCTTGCTCGGCTCTATTATCGATCCGGAAGACGACCTGTTTTCCTATGAGGTCTCGATCGGCCGCTTGGATGGCGGCGAGTTCCGCGTCATTGAAAGCGTCAGTGCCGATTCGGGTCAAACGCTGACCGATATCCAGCAGCAAGCACTAACGGTTATCGATCCAACCACCTTGGTCAACGGCACCTACGTTGTCCGAGTTGAAGCAACCGATACGTCCCTCAACACATCGTCGGCGCAGCGGATCATCACCATTGATGGGGCCCTGAAGCTTGGCAACTTCAACATGTCGTTCGTCGACCTCGAAGTTCCCGTCGCAGGCATTCCGATCACGATCACCCGCAGTTACGACACCCTGGACGCCGACGTTCAAGGTGATTTCGGCTACGGCTGGAATCTTGATATCGCGACCACCAAGGTCGACCTGACGTTGCAAAACGACAGCCTCTCTGGCTACGGCAATTACCCTGCGTTCCGCGACGGAGACCGCGTGGTGATCACCTTGCCTGACGGGACCGAAGAAGGGTTCACCTTCTACGCCGAGCCCAACCAGACCGTCTTCAGTATCGTGATCGACTACATTCCGAAATTCGTCCCCGACTACGGGGTTACCAGCGAGCTGATCGTCGACACCGACAAGTGGCTCGTCAAGCAAGGGGATCAATACGTTTACCAAGGTACCGGCGAAGCCTACAACCCGGCCAACCCGACGTTTGGTGGATCGTACGAACTGAAGCTCCGAAACGGCAACAGCCTGATTATCGATGCCGAAACGGGCGAACTCAGCACCATCTACGACACCAACAACAACGCCATCTACATCGATGACTACGGCATCCATTCCTCCACGGGCCGCGGGGTACAATTTGAACGAGACTTTGCCAATCGCATCTCGGCAATTATCGACCCCGCCGGTAACCGTATCGAGTACAGCTACGACGCCGACGGCAACCTTGTCAGCGTGACTGACCGAGTCGATGCCACCACCGAGTTCACCTATCTCGAAGGGGCAAATGCACCGCCGCACTACATCGACCAGGTCATCGACCCCTACGGCCGCGCAGCCGCTAAGAACGTCTACGACGAATCAGGCCGCCTGAAGCAAACCATCGATGCCGATGGCAAAACGATCGAATACTCGTGGGACGGCAACACGAAGATTCAGCACATTTCCGATCAACTCGGCAACACGACCATCATTGAGGTCGATGCCCGCGGTAATGTCATCAAAGAGGTAGGCCCGGAAGGTTCCATCATGCTTCGTTCGTACGACGAAGATGATAATCAAACGTCCGAAACAGTCGTCATCGGTGAAATTGATTCACCAGAAAACGGCGAGACTAACGACCTCACCACCTTCTACGTCTACAGCGACAAAGGCGATCTCCTCGAAACAACCGATCCGCGTGGCAACGTTACCAAGACGCAGGTCAACGAGTACGGTCAGCCGACCATTTCGACCGATGCGTTCGGCAACACCACCCGTACCATTTACAATAGCCATGGCTTGCCCACTTCTATCATCGATGCCGATGGCCAAAGCACCAGCTTCGTCTTCGATGAAACGGGGAACCTCACCTCCGCCCGCAACGACGATGGCGAGCTTCTCTTCACCACCACCTACAACCAATTTGGTGACGTCACAAGTTCCAAGAGCTCGAGTGGGCGGACCGTCTACTTCGAGTATGATACCAATGGCGATCAAACCGCCACCTGGTACTTCGTTGGCACCGGTGCCAACGAAATCCAGATTCTCGATTTAACGGAATACGATGCTTCACGCCAGGCCACCGGCACCACCCGGGCCATACTACCGACCGGCGAGTTCGTCACCAGTAACTTCGAGTCAGTCACCATCGATCCCGCCTTCGTCGATTACACCACCAGCACCACCTACGACCTCAATGGCAACGTCACCCATTCCACCGACCAGTTCGGCTTCACCAGCGAAAGCATCTACGACCTCCGCGGTCAGTTGATCGAATCCCGCACCGAATCGGTCGACGAAGATGGAAATGCTGTTTGGCTGGTCAGCCGTAGCGTGTACGACGCCGCCGGACGGCAGATTGCCTCCACCTCGCAGTACGAACAAGGCACCACCGACCCCATTTCCGGCAGCTTTACCACCTACGATGCCGCCGGCCAGGTCACGTCGAGCAAGCAGGTCGACGATATCGTCATCGACGTCCTCGGCACCGGCGTCTTCCGCACCACCGTTTTAGTCGACGCTGGGACCACCATCTACGAAAGTAGCACCGACTACGACAACGCCGGACGAGTCGTCAAAACGATCGACAACTACGGCTTCGAGAGTCTCACGTTCTACAATCAGTTTGGGGATACCGTCGAATCGCGCCGCGAAGCGGTCGATGAAACGGGCAATACCGTATGGCTCGTCAACCGCACCCTTTACAACGAGAAGGGCCAGGTCACTTACCAAACCGATACCTATCAGGAAGGGTCCGGAGATACCATCTACGGCACCCGCACCATCTACGACGAGCAAGGCCGGGCCGTCCAATCGATCCGCCTGTCCGGACTCAATATTGAGATGTTCGATCCGGACGACGACACTACCGTCGCCGACCCGGTCGCCGCCGGGCTGGCGATCCTTGGCTCCCGTCTAGCGGCCGACGGCACCGAGATTTCCTCAAGCAAAACCATCTACAACGAAAAAGGCCAGGTCGAGAAGTCGGTCAGTGCCGATGGCCAGGCAACCGAGTACGAGTACGATGATCTCGGTCGCCAGGTCGCCACCGTCACCCACGCAGTCACTGCCGAAAGTGTTGGTCTGGGGGATCAGTACCCTGGGGCGATGGTCCGCTATCGCATGGAAACGATCCACGACGAGCAAGGCCGCGTTGAAACCGAGCGAGCCAATCTCATCCAGGTTGAATTTGCCGACGGCAACACCCTGGTCGACGAAAGCCAGGTCCAGGAAACGTCCTACCAGTACGACGAGTTCGGCCAGCGCACCCGCACGACGCTGACCGACGGCTCGTACATGCTCATGCGGTACGACGAGTTCGGCCGCACGATCGCCGAAAGCACGCAGATCGACGGCAGTATCAACGCCGTCTGGAGCGAAGCAGAAAGCAGCTTCATCGACGACGTCTCCTCCGAACACGTCGAAACGAAGCTTTACGAGTACGACGCCCAGGGACGCCTCGCCGCGGTCGAACTACCCGCCGTCGCCGATCCCGATAACGGCGGCACGCTGACTCGCCCCCGCTACGAATACGAATACGATGCCCGCGGCAACCAAACGGTCATCCGCGATCCCAAACTCCGCGAAACCCGCTTCACCTATGACGAAGATGGCCGGATGCTCAGCCGCACCCTGCCGCTAGGCTACGGGGCAGACGGCATTGAAGGAACGGCCGATGACAGCACGCTGCCGGAAGGGAACTGGACCGAGACTTTCGAGTACGACGACATGGGGCGGCAAGTCCGCCAAACGACCTTCGATGGACGGACCATTGACACCATTTACGACGAGTTTGGTCGCCTTGATCAAATGGAATACTTTGCGGCAGGTATCGATCCTGATGTTGTCCCTGCAGACGAAGTGGTTGATTACGACTATGACGCGTTCGGTCGCACCATTCAGGTAGAGGATGCCCGGGGCACGATTGATATGATCTACGACGATCGAGGGCAACTGATCGAGGAAATCTTGCTCGAAGGAACCATCTTCCGCGAGTACGACGAAGTCACTGGGCAGTTGACCCGAATGTACACCGGCAGCACGGCCGATCCGGTCAACGACACCCATTATGTGTACGACGACCTGCGTCGGCTGAGCGAAGTCCGCGCTGTCGAAATCAACGACACGGTCTTGGCGACCCCGGAAGTGACTTCCTATTCCTATACTTTGATGGGAAGTCTCGAACGAATCGACTATGCTAACGGCATGATCGCTTACCACGAGTACGATTCGCTGAACCGGTTGGAACTGCTCACCAACTATGGCTCCGACGCCACGCCAGAGGACTTGAGCGATAATCCGGTGCTGGAGTCGTTCGACTATCACTTGGATGTCGATGGAACGCGGACCGGGGTGACGGAAACGCGCTACGATGGTGGAAGTCCGCTGGTGACGGAAATCGATTGGACCTACGACGCGGCCGACCGCCTGATCCAAGAGGAATTCGACAGCCATGACGATAGCCTCGATTTCACGGCAACTTATACGTTCGACTTAGTCGGCAATCGCCTGGAAAAGACGGTCGACAACGGCAGCGATGGTTCGGTCGAACACGTGACTACTTATGTCGTTGATGCCAATGACCGCCTATTGACCGAGACACTCAACAGCACGAACAACGCAGAAGATCGTTTTACCGAGTTTAGCTACGACGCCGACCAACAAACAGGCAAACAAATCTTCGCAGGCCTGGACAATAGCGGCACATTGCTATCAGAGGCGACCTACGCCTACAACCTGCAAGGCCGCTTAGCGCATGTCGAAATCGATAGCGACGGTGACGGAGTTGTCGATGAAACGATCGACTACGAGTATGACCACACCGGCATCCGTACTCTGCAGTCAGTCAATGACGGCACGAACGTCACCGAGACCAAATACCTGATCGATCGCCACAACCACACTGGCTACCAGCAGATTGTGGAAGAGATTGTCAACGGAGCGCTGAAGCGTTCGTATGTCTTGGGACACGACGTGCTCTCCCAAGCGGATGTGGGCGAAAGCTCGCTAACACTTCTGTACGATGGCCACGGTTCGACACGCGGCCTGGTTGATGCCCTTGGCAACCGGCTCAGCAGCCAAATCTACCAATACGACGCCTACGGCAACCCGATCGGTTTCGACCAGATCGCAGCATTAACCACGATGCTTTACTCGGGCGAGCAGTTCGATAGCTGGCTCGGCATGCAGTATTTGCGGGCACGGTACTACTTCTCGCAGACGGGGACCTTTAACCGGTTAGATCCATACGCGGGTAATTCGCAGGATCCACAGAGTTTCCATAAGTATTTGTATACGCATGGCAACCCGGTGATGGGGATTGATCCAACGGGGCTGTTTACGATAGTCGGGACGCTATCTAGCATGTCGATTAGTAGCAATTCGCGAGGACAAGAGGCGCAGCAAAAGGGAGGTTTCTTTGCTCGGCGTTATGCGAACCGACCGTGGACCATTCATATCTATGGCAAGTTTGATGCCGAACTGTTGAAGCATGGGGG
Source organism: Bremerella alba (assembly GCF_013618625.1). Lineage (NCBI taxonomy): Bacteria > Pseudomonadati > Planctomycetota > Planctomycetia > Pirellulales > Pirellulaceae > Bremerella > Bremerella alba. The sequence goes on from NZ_JABRWO010000005.1 coordinate 240,545, forward strand.
TATTCCATGGCACGTCGGAATCTACGCATACAGAAAAGGAGCACCTGCAGGAATCACATTCGAGGTAGTTACAAGATCCAGTGATTGGCTTGCGTACTCTGGCTTAGGAGTAAGCGAACTCAAAGTCACTCCCACAATAACGCCGGATGGACTTAGGTCAAAAGGATATCGCCTACTGCCGATAGCTAAACACAGTGATGCGTTATTTGCGTGGTTCGCATTTGCCGCAACTGCTGAAAGCGTAATAGCCAATGAAACACAGCGCATTAAACTAACATTGCCATTTGGCTACTTTGGGCCAGCCATTCCGCCTTGGGCAATTAATTGTACCGTATGGGTCGGAAGCGCCTCAGTTACAGCTGTAGCACTCTCCGCCCTGCCACTATGAACAGGAGATTATCGTGATCTCGTGGTTTGGGATTAAGCTGCTGCGGACGTCAGACGAGAACTATATAGCATCAACCATATACGAGTGGAAACAGGCATATGCCGAGTACCTGACAACGCGTGGATACACTCTAACTCAGTGGCCCAGTGGAGTCGAACTTAGAAACTGCCTTGTAAAATTCTCGGATTTCAGCTTCCCGAAACGACGTCTGCCACTGGCAGAATTTGAGGTTGTGGCAGAATCACAATGTTCAAGCAATGTTGCCATAGCTAGTTCAGTTCAGATTTGGTTCTCGGAAGTACCGCGACTAGTATGGGAAATGAATGACTCTCGATTTAACTTAATGCCTATTTCATGTCATCGATCGTTACTTCGCAGTCACGCCCTCGATCTTTTGCTATACAGACCACGCCAGATGACCATCGGGTGGTCGGATGCCACCTTGGCATGGAGCTGCTTTGAGGATATGAGTAAGTGTGACAATGCCCGTACCCATGACTTTGATGTTCAATGCGAGTTGCTATCGACATGCTTGCTTGAAGCCCATCAACATGTCGCTAGGGTTGATCAAGACAGGATTATACTTACTAAGAACCGACGATCCCGCAAAGCATTTCGCAGCCAAAGTGGTTTTATGTGCTGCTGAACATACAGCACACATCGTTTGTTCATATGTTATTCGCTGGTGTGATCGAAGACTACGTCTACGACGAACTCAACCGTCTCGACGTGCTGACCCATTACGCCCCCGATGCCACGCCGGAGGATCTGTCCGATAACGACAAGCTGGCCGAGTTTGACTACGAAGTGCGAGCCGACGGCAAGCGGACCGGCGTGACCGAAACGTACTGGCTCGACTCCGACGAGAACGGAACGCCGGAGCCCCATGTCGTCGATATCGACTGGACGTATGATGAGCTAGGCCGACTTGTCGAAGAATCGATCGATCACTTCGACAACCAGTTCGATCAGACCGAGTGGTTTGAATACGACCTGGTTGGCAGCCGTACCAAGAAGGAACTCGACAGCGACTTCAACGGCACCGTCGATGAGGCGATCAGCTACCTGTACGACGCCAACGATCGCTTGCAAACCGAAGAGCGGGATGTCAATAATGACAGTACGGTCGACGTCACCACCACGTACGACTACGACCACACGCAGCAGACCTCCAAATCGGCCTTTGACAATTTGGCCCAAGCAGACCTCTCGCAGACGAGCTTCACCTACGATCTGCAAGGCCGCCTTTATACTGCAACGGTCACGTCGTTTACAAGTGGCGTCGAGTCCCGCATCGAGAAGACAACCTACGACTACGACGCCAGCGGCATCCGTGTCAGTGCCCTGCATCAGGTCGATACCGACGCCAACGGCACCTGGGACGAAACCACAAGCACCGAGTACCTGGTAGACCACCAAAACTTCACCGGCTACCAGCAGGTGATCAAGGAAACGGTCTACGACGAAAACGGCAACGTGATCAAGACGATCACGTACAACTTCGGCCACGACGAAATCAGCCAAACCGTCACCCAGTACGACGGCAGCGGTAACGTCACCAGCGAAGAAACCCACATCTTCGGCCACGACGGCCACGGCAGCGTGAAGGTTCTCTACGACGCAGCCGCCGCCATTCTGCAGGTTTATACCTACGAAGCCTACGGCCAGATGCTGGCCATCCACAACGCCATTGCGGCAGTGGTCAGCACCGGAGCGCTCACCTCACTGCAGTACAGCGGCGAGCAGTTTGACTCACGCATCGGCCAGCAGTATCTGAGAGCGAGGTACTACGATCCGAACTCCGGGCGGTTTAATCGGCTGGATCCGTTTGCGGGTAACTCGTCAGATCCGCAGAGTTTCCATAAGTATTTGTATACGCATGGGAACCCTGTGATGGGGGTTGATCCGAGTGGTGAAATACTTATTGGAGCATTAGCTGGATTAGCCGTAGGGAATTACGTGCGAAAAGCGGATACGAAAAGAGCATTGACCGGCTATGCTGTAGCCGGTGCAGCAATCGACTACTTGGCTTTAGCGTGGACACGAAAGACACTTTGGGCAATAGGTTTGACTAGTTCTAAAAACCGATCACTTACAGCAGACGAGAAGGAGGTGCTTGAGTGGCTGCATAAGAACGCGAATCATCCATACTCACGCTCAGATGTTTCTTCTGTGCTAAACTCAGTGGATTTGGCAGAAGGCAGCTCGCTTGGCATAGGTGACTGGGCGTCAGTTTTTGGTACATTTGCATATTGTGCAATTAACTTCTCGAAGGCAGGCGCCGTAACTATAGGCGGTGATATATATTTTTCAAATAGTTATACAGTTGGCAAGGAGTGGGTGCCCAGCGCTTGGAGTGCGAACAACGTGTCATTGCTTGCGCATGAGACAACACACTCCCTCCAGGCTAATAGCTGGGGATTAGATCACTTTTTTGGCATCTACTATCTTGCGGAAACAATAGCATATGGCTACAGGGAATCAATTCCAGAAATCGAAGGCTATGCCATGCAGGCAGCGGTAGATCAGCTTATTGCAAAGTACCCTAACATTATTGTCGATATACTCGCAGGGAATGTGCCTCCAGGTGCATCAATGGACCTTCAAAACTTCTATAGTGTAGAAGAAGCTAATCTGCGGGCAAAATATGCACGGCAATAGACAACAGTAAATTTTCTAGTGGTCATGCAAGAATGGAAGAAAATCCCTACACGTCACCATTGCACCCTGAGGATCGCGGCCAACCTGAGTGGCACACATTGCCATGGATAAGTGTAATGGTCGGAGCTGCGATGCTTGTCGTTGCGCCAGCGATGGTGCAACTGCATACTAGCGGCCATTTTTATGGTAGTTCCGCTTTTGCTATTCCCTTACAATCATGTGGTGTATTTTGTTACATTGCATTTCCAGTGGCTTCAATCTTTTGCGGGTATTTTGGGGTCAACAAAAGCAGTGGTGTAGCACTTGTCATAGGGATATTGGTGTGTGTTATAGCTGTATTTGAGCTCTTGATTGTTGCCGTGTTTTTTGTGGTAACCTTGGCAGGGCCAGTCTAGAAGCTGTTTTGCCCTGTTGAAAACCAGTCTTCCGGGCTCTGTGGAAGACTCAAGCCCATCAGAGAATTAGAACATTGTGGGTCACGGCAATCGCATTCGAAAACCCTTCTAACTCCCGAGGATAATCGCTTCCATTGCCTGCTGCGACCAGCCGGCGACCTTTCTTTTGAGTCGGATGCTCATTTTTCGCTTCGAAGTGTCTCGCTTTAACAGGGTCAGCGCCACGCGTCTCAGGCTGGCCAGGATTTCCGGGCCGCTGCCTTGGCGAACCCGGCTGCTGTCTTCGGTAAAAGTTACATCCAGCGTCCAGTGCAGGCTGTTTTCCACACTCCAATGTGCGTGGACGTACTTCGCCACTTGCTTCGCTTTGGGAGGCAAGCTGCTGATGAAGAACGTTACCCGGGACGACGTCGGTTCCGGCGCTTGCCGCTGGCTGTTCGGGTCCGCTTCGCGGTGCCGATAGACCATCCCGATCGTCTTCAAGTCGGCCCATTGGCCTGTCTCTTTCAAGCTTCGCGGCGCGGCGGCCACATAGACGATGCGTTCTTCTAGACGACCGCGCGTCTTGCGAGTTTCCCAATGAGCCCGGCATTTGGGAGAACGGTAATTCTCTTCGCCGAACTTTTCAAATTCGCTGGCGATATGATTGAATAGCGTTTCCTGATTCTTCTTCACCGTGATCAACTAAACAACTTCCGGCTAAAGCCGGCAGGTTTGAAGATTTCGTGAGATTCGGACTGAAGTCCTCAACTCACGAAGGAGTAATTCGGAAGTGGTCGCCCCCATCGCCCGGTTCCGTTCCGTCCTGGTGGCGAATGTATTCCTGGATCACCTCATCGGTGACGTTGCCACTGGAGGCCACGAAGTACCCTCGTGCCCAAAGGTGACGGCCCCAATACGTTTTTTGCAAATGGCCGAACTCCATCATCAGTTTGCGGGAGCTTTTCCCCTTGATGTATTGCATGACCTTGCTGGGCGAAAGATTGGGCGGGCACGATAACAGTACGTGAACATGGTCTCGTGATACGGCTCCCTCCAAGATTTCGATTTCGTTAGCTCGACAAACTTCACGAACCAGTTCTCGCAGGCGAACGCCAACCTCGCCGGTCAGGATCGGTTTGCGGTACTTGGTCACCCACACAAAGTGAAACTTGATATCAAAACGACTGTGAGAACTGGTACGGTAATTTTCCATACCCTGATTTTATCCGGAAACGGAAGAACCTAAAGGTTTCGCCTGAAGGCGAGGGTTTTTGACCCATCGCAAGGACAATAATCAGCCTTCCGATCACGAATCTTGGCGACCGTCTTCCGCTGACAATTCATCGCGTCGAGCGTGACAACCGCTCCTTCGATGTTGAGCAGTTCCAATAGCATTGGTACGGCGGTAATTTCATTCGACTTCTCTTCAGTCGCGATTTGCCCGAGGCACACTTGCAGCCCGCTCGACCAGGCACTCACCATGTGCAGGGCCTGGCGATTGGTGGCCGTGTCGAAACTGTGCCGCAACGTCTTGCCGTCGATGTGCACGCCTTGGCCGCGGAGGTCCAGGCACAAGTGTTCGACCCAATCGTGCAGACAAGCCTGAAAGCTGTGGGAGTCGAGCGCGGCCAGCACACGGCCGATCGTATCGTGCGAAGGGATGCCGTTTTCAAGCGGCAAAAACTTGCCAAACCAATCACTCCGCTCGTCGGCGAACTGCTCGGCTTCGGTATAGGTCTCGCACCCAGCGACCGTCGCGCAGAGCGTGATGAAGAGAATGTCAAACAGCGAATGCCGCTTGTTGCCGCCCTCGGCACGAGGATCTTCAAGATCTTGAAAAACGGTAAAACCTTCCGGAAGCTTTGTAATCATTACCATCCATGCCCAAACGAAATTAACAATCTTCGCCGACTCCGAGCGATCAACATGCTAGCCATCGTGGCCCACATTTGCCTTGGGCAAGACTAGGTGCAACAATCATTCCGTGGTTTTGAATGCGATTGCCGTGCATTGTGGGTCAGAGCCATCGTCAGTTGTCGCGCTTTGTAGGTGGAATGGCCGTTTCTGCTATAGATGAAGTTGCCTTGGTGCCATTTCAATGCTGGGTCTGCTAAACATTAACCTACGACTATGGCACCAGCGGCATCCGGGTCAGTGCCTTGCAACAGGTCGATACCGACGCCAACGGCACCTGGGACGAGACCACCAACACCGAGTACCTGGTAGACCACCAAAACTTCACCGGCTACCAGCAGGTGATCAAGGAAACGGTCTACGACGAAAACGGCCAGACCGTCACCCAATATGATGCGGCTGGCCAAGTCACTGCGAAGCACACAGAAATCTTCGGCCACGACGGCCACGGCAGCGTGAAGGTCCTCTACGACATAGCCGCCTGGTAGCTACAGCCTGGTTCGTTTTACGGGGCTGAAGCCATGCAGCTGGATACGGTCTCTAAAACCCGATGTCTCGCGGGAACACCTCAATCAGCCGGGTCGGGTCAGGCGGGCGAAGGTGTTGGCCGATGTTTTCCCACCAGGCATGCGCCGAGGAGACATCTTGGCACCAACGGACATCCTTTTCTTCCCCTTCCAAAGTCGACCACACGTCGCGCCATTTCAGCGACTTGTCGATCTTGTCGCCGGGGCCGAGACACGGGGCGAAGGGGACTGCGTAGGCCAGGCAGGTGATCACGATGTGGAGACTGTTGGTGTACACAAACGGAGCCGTGATCAAGCGGGCAATGGCCTGCTGGAGGTAGTCAGACGAGCGGCGGATTTCGACATTGAAGAAATCGGCCTGCCACGCTTTTTCGGCGCCGTGTCGGCGATTGTTCCAGTGCGGGGCGTAGAGGGGCCACTTGGATGTGGGCAGGTCAGGCTTGGGAAACGCGGCCGGCAGGAGGAAGCCGGGATCGCACATTGGTGTCGATTGCGGTAGCTTCAGGGCTTCCCGCGTGATGTGCCCCCGTACGGCACGCACATCGAGCGTGCCTGGCTTGGGAGGTGTTCCGTGCGAGTAACCATACCCCCACACGGTGATCTTGCTGCGATCCGGGTGTACCCTCGGCAAAAAGTCTTCGTTCAGTTCACTTCCGATCATCAGCAACCGTTTGTGAGGCAGTGTCGAGTGTAGGCGAATGTTCGGCAAGTACTCGTAACCGAGATGGCGAACTAACAGGGGAACGATCGCCTCGCCAAAGTTGGCCCGCGTGAGCCCCGTCTGCCAATGATGAACAATGACTTTCACGTGCGGGCCCGTTTTCGATTGACGTGAGGACGGATGGAGTACTGATAAAGATGCTCGCTGATTGGCTCCAACACGATGTTGGCTTGATGTAACCAGGGAAGCAAGTCCCGATTTTTCACGTGTACCAAGGTCTTGCCGGGCTCGTTGCGATCAAAATGCTTGAACAGGCCCCACGGATCGGAGACGACGATATCGGGCCCCAGTGAAATTCGCCGACAAGTCAGGCATTTGGCAGGCTGCGTATCGTTCTCGCCCGTCGGCCAGGCATGCACAAACGAGAACTCACCGGATCGTCCGTCGTGCAGCTCGATGACTCCATAGCCTGGCCAGGTCCCGGTTCGGTAGTAAAACGTTCGCACTTCTTCCGGCTTGACTCCTTGGGCATCCAGCACTTCGGTAGTCCACTCAGGAAGAGGCGTCCGGCCGCAAAGCAGTTCGATAATCAGCTTGCACTTGTCGCGCGGGGCGACTTCCACATGACACGGCAAGAGGGTCGTCGCACAGGTTTCTTCGGGGCCAAGTTGCTTAAGTCCTGCCAGAGGGGAAATGGGATCGTAAATACTATTGGTGGCCGGCGTGAAAAGCTCTTGCGGATCATCCGTGACGACAACTTCCGACTTGATTCCGTTCATGCGAACAAAAACAGCCTTGGAGACCAGCTTCGTTCGCAGGGCATAAGCAAGCACCTCTTTCGTGAATCCGCCAGAGGTCGAGTAGTGCCGCACCTCAGGTGTTTTGGAGTAAGCGAGATAGTATTCCATCGATAAGTATCGCCATGGAGTGGAAAAAGAGCTTGACAGAATTGTGTTTTGTAGCAGATGTAATGATGAAATAAAACGGTGGTCAATGCCAACTCTTGACATGTTGCCGATACCGTCTTCTTGCAGGAAGTACGCAAACGCGTATTTTAAGTTTGAATTGATTGGGAGTGTGATAGCTAAAAGAAAAACAACGAAGGGCCGCCCAGTCGGGCGGCCCTTCAGAATCACATTTTAATGTCGCGAAGAACGCCCACACCGACGACCGGCGTGAAATCCTTTCCGGCTTCCCAATTGCTTACCGGTCTTGTAGCAAGCCCAGGCAACGACGGCCCAGAATGCAGCCTGTACGATGGTTTCCATAGATCCTCCCACTTCTCGAAGTAACAAAAACTACCTGTCCGAACGTCGCCAATTCGCACAACGAGGATGGTACCGATGCTGACGCCGCCCTCGCTGCTGACCACCTCGGATCAAACGCAGATCGACTTGATCCGCTGCATTCCGAGGATGCGTCGATCGTGACAAGACTGCCGTTTCCGAAATGTGAGAGTTAGGCTGCTTTCGGTTCATAAGACTCGCTCCCCGAAGACTCCCGTGCTCTCAAAAACTCGACTTCGTCCCAGTCGATGACGTTCGGGCCGAAACAGACTTCGTCATCGAGGTCGTCCGCAGGTTCTTCGACTAGCGACAATCCAAGTTGACGAATCGTGGAAACGCTCTCGCCAGTTGCCTTGGCAACGTCTCGATAAAACTCTGAAGTTTGCATGGATTCATATCTCCCTAGGTCAAGAAACAGAAATAGCCCTTGCCGGATCGCAATCCAGCAAGGGCTTGAGAAGGTTTGTGATAAACTGGGTGCATTAGTCGTTGCTTGAAGAGAGCCAATGCTCTTCCAACCAACGGACTTCAGCGTTTAGCGCGGCACTACGACTAACGAAAGGCCCGAGTTGTGGCCCGCCGACGGGCGAAAGATCTGCGAACCACTGGCCATCTTCGTTCGGCTCGACGTGGGAACCGCGTGAGATCGACGGTTTGCCGAGCTTATGCAGGTCGAGAGTCTCATCATAGAGACAGCGAATTTTCCCAATGGGTGTGATGACAAGTTGCATAGGGCACCTCACTTCGGGGAGCGGATAATCCGCCGACGAGGCCGATCGACCAACAATTCGTCCAAGGTGGCCTGTACGCTCGATAGTTCACGGCTGACCGACTGTCGTACTTGAGCGTCGTCTCGTAGCGTCTGAGGCTGCACGCCCTGAACAATGTCCTGGCACTGCGAAACGAGCGCGTCGAGCTGATCGTTCGATCGAACATTCAAGGAACGAAATCGTTCGAAGAATGCATTCAAGTTGCCAATTGCCGAGTCCCGAAAGACTTTGGCGCGACCATCTTGCTGGCCCGAGAGTCGTTCCGTCAGATGTGTTACCAAGCCCGAAAGCTCTTCCACGAAGGCGGACTCGGCAAGTTGAACTGCCTCATCAAACCGAGCCTGCACACGACGACACTCTTCCTGGTACAGCTGAGGGTCGAGTTGCCGCAGATAGGACGGAGCCTCCACATTGGGAAAATCCCAGGAAACATCGAAAAGTCCGATCAACGACATCGGGTAGTCGGCCTCGTTGTAGAGGCGACCGAGTCGCTGCCGTGCCGCCTCTTTCAACGAGTAATAGTCTTCGTCGAGCTCCTCGACCGCCTTGATTAGTTCCTGGCGATGCTCACTCATCCAGTCCTGAAAGGTGTCGACCCGATCCTGCCGGATCAATCGTACGGCCGGTTCCGGATAAGGCAGGCTGATGGACGTCCAGAACGAGCGGATCCGATTCCGTTCCGAGGTCACCGCTTTGAAACGTGGATTTTTCGTATCCAGCAGCTTCTTGCCTGCGCTCAAGAATTCGCCCTGAGCGTCGAAGGACAAGGCTGCCTGGGCCCGTTGATCTCGTGTCAACGTCTTCTGAGTGCCTAACCAGGTAAAGTTGACGCGGGTCGCACACATCGTGGATCGCAGCCTCCCGGAGGGACTGCTGCGATCAGTTGGATGTTCTAAAGTTGTTGCCGTCATAAATACCTCACATGAAGATGGATTAGTTTTGGGCTAATTGGATTCAGGATTCTGCGTTAGTCGTCGCCGCGGCTTTCGTGTAGCCTGAGTCGTTGTGGTGAACACGCCATCGGACTCGGCAGAGAGACAGCGACCGCTCGCCCAGTTCCGGAGCCGCTCAACCGATTCGGCCGACGTGACGGCGACCGGAACCACGTTCTGCGCCGCCTGCACCAGGGGAACATTCAAGAGGGCTGCCAACCGGCAACACGCGCGGATCTCGGCGCCCGTCCACGATCCGTCGTTGGGCAGACCCTGGGACGGATCTAAACCAAATCGCTCCAGATACATCTGCCAGATGGGTTCCTTCTGCGACTTCCCAGGTAAGTCGAGAAAGAAGATCGCATCAAAGCGTTCCGCTCGGGTGAGCTCGGGCGGCAGCTTGGAGACGTCGTTACTCGTAGCAATCACGAACACGTCCGATTCATGATCGGCCAGCCAGGTTAGCAGCGTGCCAAGCATCCTTGAGCCCACGCCGCTATCGGCCTGTCCGGAATTGGTGGTGCCGCCGAGGGCCTTTTCCAGTTCGTCGATGAAGAGCACCGCAGGCTGCATCGCATCGATAATTTCCAACGCCCTGCGAGTTCGCTCCTCAGTTTGGCCGACGATGCCACCCATGAGTGCACCGGCGTCGAGCGTCAACGTCGGCCTGCCAATTTCACGCCCAAGAGCCTTGGCGAAGGCCGACTTGCCCGTACCCGGCACCCCCAGCAGTAAAACGCCCTTTGCCTGGACGGAGCGGGATTCATCCGATCGCAGTGCCTGACAGCAAAACTGCTTGAGTGATTCCAGCCCTCCAAATTCGGCAAAGGACTCGCCGCCACGATGGAGCGATAGCAGGCCACTCTTGATGAGCGTCTGCGACTTGAGCTGCCAAATGGCCGACGGCTCCAGTCGGCCATGTCTCACCAACGACAACGCAAACGCGTTTTCCGCCTCGTAGCGACTCAGGCCACAGGCCGCATCGAGTATTCGTTCTCGCTCAACACCTGTGGGGAACTCATCCCCTTCGGTTGCAATGTCCGTCGCAATTTCGGTGAGTTGTTCCCGAGAGGGCAGCTCATGCTCTACTACGGTGAACACACGTTCGAGTTCCACTGGAAGCTGAACCACCGGTGCCAAAATCACGAGAAAACGTTGATGAGCTTTCCCCTGGGATACCTGATGAAAGATCGCCTGCACCACCTCCGCCGAACCGAGGAGGCGATGGAGATTGGACAGCACCAGTAGCGAGGGCTGTCCGTTACTGGGAATTGATTCGAGATATCGAACGGCCCCTAAGGGATCGGTGACTGACACCGCCGGCGAATCTACCTGGTCCGTCTGGGCACCTCTGAGACCGACGTCAATATCCCAGGTGTTCATTCGCCAGTCTTCGTCGCGGCAAAGCTGAGCCAGTTCGGCAATGGCATCATCCTGTTCGCAACTGCGAACCCAGATGCCGCTGAAGCCAGCCCGCACCAGTTCCTGAATTTCTTCTGCTAAGCGCATACCGATTCCTTGTAAATGAAGTATGGAAATGAAAAAGCTCGGGAGAGCGAGCTTTAGACAGAGTGGGCGAGTTGCCCGATCGTGGTCAGCCAGCTGGCGATTTCGCCTTCAGGATCTCGGTCCCGAAGGTGGTCTACCGTCATGTGGCCTGCGCACTGCGTGTTGAGCCAACGTTTAGCGCGGCTGGACAGTCGATTCTGAGAGCGACGCGACAAGAGTTCCCAAGGCCTGTCGTGGAGACGGCTTTCATAGAGCTGCTTGGCGACGAGGATGGCCACCGGATCAAAATCCCCAAACGCAATCTCGATTGGTGTAACTTCACGGATCGCTGCCGGATGGAGATAGTTTTCCAAGCTACGCTTTCGTGTAAGCACCGCACGACATTGCGGCCGCTGGTTGATGACCTCGGCCAATTCCTGACGCTGCTCCGTTTCGGGCGGCACCTCATGGTCGAGCAAGAAGAACTCCGGCTTGCCAAGGGAAGCGAATCGATAGGTCCAACTAGGCAAGTTGCTGCCCCCGAAGGGAACGAATACCAAGTGCCCTTGCTGTTCCATTTCCGCCAGATTCGGCAGGTCTTGATCATGAGCGTGCAGCGTTAACGAAATCCGGCGAAGGAACTCGATATCGTTCGTTCCCTCGACAATCACCAGAACGCGTGCCAGGTCGATCGTTCCGTGAGTGGGAGTTTCGGGTATGGGATCCATAGGCAGTTATTCCTTCTGTTCGATTTGATTTTGTTGCGTGATTTCCGAGGCGTGGAACTCGGCTGTGAGCGTCTCGGACGTGTGTTGTCCCAAGGCGGCTTCCAGGAAGCGACTTGCCTCGCGACACTCTGAGCCCTGAAAGCCCCACGTTTCTAGGCGTGACTCGCCAGTGGGGCCGACGATAATCTCAATAGTTTTCAAGAGCTTACCCTCCAACTTGAATGACGAGTTTGATGCTTCCGTCCGGAAGCGACTGTTCGATGGCGGTGTGGCCTTGCTTGCGGGCCTCGATCGTCGCCCGTTCAACGGCGTACCGCTGCAGAAACTGATCAAGTTCTTTCTGGCTGCCCCAATGGCCGTTGTAGTTGTCGTAATCGAGCCGACCGGTCGTTACATCGGCGACGACCGGGTAACGCCAATCTCGAAGCTGGATCGCCCAGCCCCGCTTGCGATCGTTGAACAAGCGAACCTCACCGAACGTGGGCTCGGGAAGTTGAAGACGTCGTGTTGCCTGGCGGATCGCCGTAACATCACGCACTTCGGTTTCAATGGTGACGACATGTGACATAGAGCCTCCTGTGTTGGATAAAGTAGATTGTGATCACCTCTCCGCTGGAGATGGTGGTGACCATGGAAGGCATAAGACCTCCCCCATCTATTTATGCCCCGTTTTGGGCAGAAATTTAGCTTTCGGGAGCCTCGGCGTTATTCGATGAAGAGTCGACCTCCTGTTGATCCCGCCGATGTGCTTGCACGACGAGGTAGGCGAGATTAGCCGCTAGTTGAGCTCGCTGCGAATCCCTCTCGGATTCCTGAGAGTTGTCCGGGTTTGAGGTGGATGGCATCTACTCTCCTGTCATAAGAGTGATCGTTAAAGAATTTGTGAGCGCATGAAAAACGCCTCATCACGAGGACGAGGCGTTGGTTAAAAATTATTTATGGCCAACTTAACGGGAACGCCGCTTTTTGCCGTTGTTGTAGGGCACTTTCGGTGGCTCGAGACCCTGCATCTCATACCAACGATGGTAGCTATACCAAACGTTTCCGGCGTTCACATTCTGCCCTTCACGCTGCAACTGCTTTGCGGTCTCGCGATGGCTCATTCCCTCGACGTCGATCAATTGATGGACGCGTTCGGCAATCAAGTCCAGGCGAGGCGGCTTGCGTAGCCAGACGGTGACCTCATCGCTCAATGGCAGATCCTGGCCCGCCAGGGGCAATTCCGGAAATACATCCACAAACTGCAGACGAAACACACCCCGCACGCTGGTCCGTTTGCGACCTGCACGGCGTTCCACATGCACCATGATTTGTCCGCCGGTCAACTTCTCAAAGATAGAAAGAGCCTTATAAACGCCGTCCTCGCTTAGCTGGCCCGAGCCTGCCGAAATCAACAGTTCCTCGGTATTAGACAGGACGTCTCGGATACCCTGGGGAGTTAACGTGGAGGATGCTTTCTCCAGTTGCTTTTGCAACTGCAGAACCTCATCCTGCGTCTGGGCTCGCTCAAACTGGACAGCCTTGATCTTGGCCTTCAACTCTTTGTGCTCGTTCTTATCCACTTCACCCAAGAGGTCGTATAGACCATCAATTTTTTTGGTGATGGATTGCACTTGTCGTTGTCGGCGTTGGACCTCTTGGTCCAGACGTTCAGCAACCTCTTCGTCTATCTTGGTCGCTTGGCAGATCACTCGCTCGATCAAGTCCGTATCACGACGAATCGCCGCTGCTAGTTCCTTGCACACGGCGCGAACCGCCTCTTCACGGCGAACAGCAGACTTGCAGGGACATTGGTCCCCATGCTTGCACTGCATCCCGCCGCCTCCCGCGCCGACCTGGTAAAACCGAACATGGTCATCCGGCTCACTGCAGGCAGCGCAAAAGAACATGCCCGTCGTAAGATCCCATAGTTTTTTGGATTTGTCCTTGCGAGGACCACGAGGGCCATGTTTGCGCTGAAGCAGTTTCCGCTGCAGCGCAACGAACAAGTCGTCGTCCAAGATTCGCAGTTCCTCGCATTGGTACCGTGTGACCTCTGAGTCGGGCTGCACGATCTGACGAGTATAATCGAGCTTGCTGGAGAAGTCGTTCTTACGACGTCCAAACTCCCACCAACCTGTGAGGCGAATATTGGAGAAGAGGGTGCGGTACGGGACATAGTTCATCTGGCCCGTTGATGCCCGTGGATCACAGGGTCCTCCCACCGCGCGCCAACGGCGAAGTCCTTCATTGAGGGGCATGCCGTCGAGCAAAAGCAAAGCGTGCTCGCGAATTAGTTCGGCTGCCTCGGGATCGACCTCGGGAGCCGTGCGGGGGAGCCCGCGGTTGGTCAATGGCGCGTCGGGGAGAATGCGGGGGCGGTAGCCGACCCCTAATGCACCCGTTGTCCAGCCCGCCAGAAACAGCCCCGTCAAACCTGCCCGGACATGGTCAGCAATCGCCTCTAAGAGCATTTCATCCATGATTCCATGAATTTGCAACTGCATCTTCCAGGCCTTCTTGTCGGCCGTGTCGATCCCTTGGGAGACACTGACAGCCCGCATACCGGCTTCGACAACCTCTTCCTGGATAAGCTCAAAGCCCTTGTAAGGATGGCGAAATAATCGGCTCGCTTTGTACACTAAGAAAGTCGAAACGAGCCCCGACTCTAATATTTGTTTGGCGCGTTTCAGTCCCTTGCGTCGATCACGTTTGCCTTTCTCAGCCTCATCGACGCAGATCGATTCTGGCAGGACATAGACACCGTTGCGGGCAGCCCAGATGAGACACTCGCGAATCTGGTCTTCCGTCGAGTGCTGCATCTTCGTGGAAAATCGGGCATAAATCATTCCGACCGTCAGCGCTAATCTCGCCGCCCACGCTAGGCGAGACGTGCGTGGAGCTCTCGGATTGAAGCCTGACAAGTCAATCCCATTGGCCTGGGCTGCCTGAAGCCAGATGGCATGCATCTTGTCGCATTGTGCCTCGCTCAGGGCTCCCTCCTGAGAATAAATGTGAGTCATTTTGATTCTCCTTCTTGCTTCTGAGTCGCGCTGCTCCGGAAACGACTAGTTTCCTTGTAGCGCGACTTGATAGTTGGTTATGCCCAACCCAGGGAAATCCGGTCACAAAAAATGAATCGTGTGAGCCAGGGCTACAAGCGATCTCTTGCACGTGAAAGAGAATGCGATTTACTAAGATGAGCATTGATTCGCGCCTCAAAAGTAGGCGATAATCGACGCTGAAATAAGAATGTCTACACGGAGGCTTTCCTGTGAATTCCGAACGAAATTTAGAATTTGGAAATGTCGAAGAAAGTGATGCTGGCGTAGCAGAACTGCCGCTTTCAGGCGGTCGCCCATCCTTGCACCTTTCGAAAGCGAGTCTTCGCTGGAGGCCACCGGAAGATCTTGCGTCGAATTTTCATTCTGAT
Source organism: Bremerella alba (assembly GCF_013618625.1). Classification (NCBI taxonomy): domain Bacteria; kingdom Pseudomonadati; phylum Planctomycetota; class Planctomycetia; order Pirellulales; family Pirellulaceae; genus Bremerella; species Bremerella alba. The sequence goes on from NZ_JABRWO010000005.1 coordinate 255,689, forward strand.
TTTTACATCGCCTTTGACGTCTATTCCCAAGAAGACGGAACAAGACGTTTCCTGCCGGGAGTTCCCCCCAAGACCTTTATCGACAACGCCTTTCTGGCCGGGCTCCATCTCCTCGCGAGAGATCGACGTCTGACATCAGACATGGTGGCTTGCTATCGGCAACAAAAGTTGATATTCGATCGCGTACTTGTCATGCAAGAGCATATGGAGCGTTCCTTTGCACACTCTCGCGATCTGTATATTCGACGGTCTGGGAGACAGTCCGACGAGGACCGCAGCATCCTACCGATGGATCTGAGATTTGATTCCAACGGAGATGGACGAACATGGAATGTTACCAGACTTTGTGAAGAAGGGCGTGCCCGAGCCCACCGTAACGGTCTTACTCGCCCGAATAAGCAGCAGGAGATTTCGTATGGACTACTTCGAGCTGCTGAGCTCAATCCCCTAACAATTCCTGAAACCAGAGTTGAATCTCTCGTTCGTTCAGCTCTTTTTGCAATACCGGATGCCATCCCTGCGCCAAACAACGACCTCTTGGAAGAGGTTTATGATCGAATGACAGATCGGCTGAATTCCCATCACGCTGATACGAATGACGAGTTTGACAACTGGCTTAAAGGTAGAAACAGCAATCTCTTCAAATCAATTGGTGGTAGAGCGATTGCTCCGTCGCAGGTCCGGGCTGCTTTCTTAGAACTCGGTTGGCAATCGTACCAATACGTTTCTGGAAGCATCAGTTATCTCTGCCAAGCATTTGCAGTGTGTTTGCCTAACCGCATGGACGAACTTGAGCGAGAGCTTTTCGCCCACACATTCCAACCGCAATCCTATCTGGGTGGCCTTCCACTTATTCTATTCATGGAACGAGCTCAAGTTCTTGGTCTCATGATTCATCGTCTTTGGTCGAATCCGGGCGCCCCTGACGATATCCGAGTACTTCACCGACTCCTTGATTATTATTCGAGAATGGCGAGAAGTCGCCGTGAATCTGACAACCTTAGTAAGCAAAGAAACGGCCGAATTGAAGCGACTATTGGCGAATCCGTCAAAGGCCTTGCCGCCGCGCAGTGCTCTTCTCTCGCGACGGAAAGTGTTGCCGTGATCATAAATGAGCTCCTTGAGAGGCGAGAAGTTCGTTGCAAGACTTGCGACGGTGCCTTGGAAGCTGACCTCACCAAATCCCCTTTGGAAGATTCGGTTGATACCTTCAAACTTTTTTGCCACTGTCCGGAACATGGCGGAAAAAGAATGATCAAAACAACACAGAGAGAACTCTTTGAAATCGCAGAGGCGATGGGCTTCGATGGTTCCGACATTTAGGTGTACCAATAAGCATCAAGTGTCGGATCAAAATAGCTAAGATTCCCCCACGTTACTTGACGCAAAAACAGACGAAATTTAGCAATTCCCCATTTTCATCGCGAATCACTAGACAGCCACTATCATGGCGACCGGATTTCCCGGGGTTGGAAAGACTCCAACTTGGGAAATCTCGAAGATGTCGAATCTATATAACGCAAAAGAGGCCGCCCAACTCTTGGGAATTCGTACCTCCACGCTTTACGAATGGCTGTCTAAATCGGATGCAGGAGAATTTGAAGTACGTGGTATCCCGTTCGTAGTTAACTACCTACAAGGGGGAAAACGAGGGCAGGGACGAATCAAGATCGAGCCGTCCGAAGTAGAGCGTCTGAAGGAGGCGATGCGCGTTCGACCGAATGTTCGTTATCAGAGAATACCAAGCAATAGGACGAGCTTCCCAGGTATTACGGTACCGCTGGGGCGACCTGACAATCCAGTACGATGAAATCATTCATCGTCGAATTGTGCAACCTGGCGGAAGACGAATTGCGATGCCTAATCCACTCCGATCGCCGCCCAGAGTGGATCCTGAAAATGCTGTCCCCACTCCTTTCCGTAGTGGTCGAAGGCAACTTTGGGTGTATCTCCCATGAGTTCTGCAAGAACTTCAATCGAGCAACCAACGCCGTCCGTCCAATAGCCAGCCAGCATTCGGTGAGCGAATGTGTGCCTGCACGTGTAACACGAGTAGTTTTTCCGTTTCGAATCCTCAATCCATCCGATTTTTTGGCGGAGATTCCGAAATCGAGAGCCCCCAGTGACCTTCTTCCACGGATCACCTTGTGAGTTCCGGAAAATCACACCGTCCGTCCCAGAATTGTCCCTGGAAAGGATGCTCCGCGTTAACTCGGCAACCTCTTTTCGGATCGGAATCACGCGTGTCTTCTTGGTTTTAGAAGCATAAACCCGCCACATCATGCCGCGGTCGCTCTCTACGACATCGTTACCCGTTACCTGAGCCAATTCCGAGAATGGCCGCAGGCCAGTATGAATTGCCGCGAACAGAAAATCGCGATAGGGCTCATCCGTAGCGTCGTAAAGTGCCCGTTCATCCTCGGTACTGAAGGAATGTAGCCGAGGACAATGTGCAGGCTTGGTTAAGCCGCGAAGCGGATTGGAAACTGAATAAGAATTTTGAGCGTGGTTGAACGCTGCCATAACTGCTTCAATGGCGAAACGACGGGTTGCCGAAGACTTCCACGTGGAATGCGTTTCCACCCAATGCAGCACATGTGTCTTGCGTAAGTCACAGAGTGGCAATGCGCCGCAATACTTACAGAGGTCCTGCAAGAAACGTCGCACTTCCTTCTCATACTCGATGCTGATCTCTCCGGCTCTCGATCGCTTCTCACAGTTCTCAATGTAGATGGAGCACACTTTTGCCACGATCCAGTCGCTTTCCTCCGCCGGCTTCACTTCGGGACGCCAGTCTCCAGCGGCCTTAACACGTGCCAAGGCCAGTTCCGCCTGATCAATGCTACTCTGGCCGCGAACCGGATTGCCCCTCTCATCCACGAGCCGGACCCGTCGCTTCGTTCCCGGTGGCGTAAAGTACCACGTGTCGGTCTGACGCCAATACCAGGCACGTCCGCGAGAACGACGCTTGCGTCCTGTGTTTGCCTTAGCCATGACGCTTGTTCCTGCTGGCGGATGCCTTAGTTCGTTTCGGTTTTGTCTTTGTGGCGGACGACGCGGTACTCTTCTTTCGCTTCGTAGGAGGAGGCTTTACCTGTGCACTCGCCAGTGGCGTCGATTCTCCGATGGCCTTCCAAAGAGGATCTTGATAATGCTTTCCCCACTCCTTGCCGTAATGATCGTAAGCCACCTTTGGCGTGTCTCCCATCAACTCCGCTAAGGTTTCAATCGTGCATCCGGCACCGTTATTCCAAAAGCCGGATAACATCCGATGGGCAAAAGTATGGCGCGACGTATAACACGAATACTTCTTCCTGAGCGGATCGTCATTCCAGCCGAGCTTTTCCCTCAAGTCGACAAAACGAACGACTCCGGTCGTTCGTTTCCAAGGCTTTCCCAATGTATTCCGAAAGATTGGTAAGCCTGACCCGCGCGGAACTGACTTCATGAGTTGACGAGTCAGCTCTGCCACTTCGGGTCGTACGGGAATTTTGCGAGTCTTTTTGGTTTTGCTCGCGTAGACGCGCCACATCATTCCTCGTGGCGTCTCTTCGACATCTTCCGCTTTGAGTTGCGCGAGCTCACTAAATGGACGAAGCCCTGTGTGAATCGCGGCAAAGAGGAAATTGCCAAAGCAAGGTTCCGTGGCCTTGTAAATTGCCTTCTCATCTTCCGGAGAGAATGACGTAAGCCGAGGTTCTGCCTTGGGAAGCTTGATTCCCTTGATCGGGTTACTGATACCGTGCATCTCCTCAACGCGATTGAAGGCTGCCATGACGACAGCAATAATGCAACGACGCGTCGCGGGACTCTTCCATGATTCGTGCTGATCAACCCATTCCAGAATATGACCCCGTTTGAGTTGGCTAACTGGCAGTGCACCGCAGTAGCTGCAAAGATCGTTGAACCACTGAGTCGCATTCCGATGATATCCCTCGCTGACAGAACCATCGTTCTGGCTTCGCTCGGTATACACCAAGTAGTCCGAACAAACGCGGGCGACCAACCAGGGCTGTCCCAGGGCAGGGCCATCATTCGATTCGCTATCCCAGGCTAGTTTCTCCCGTGCCAACTAGATCTCGGCTGCCTCCTTGTTTTCCTTTCCCCGAATCCTCTCTCCTTGTTCATCAAACAGGGCGATGCGTTTCTTCGTCCCTGGAAGCGTGTAATACCAGCAATCCGTTTGTTTCCAGTGCCAGGCCGATCCGTGAGACTGACGTCGCTGCTTCGTTTTTCTGGCCATAAATCATATCCCTCTAAACGACGGCATGTCCGCACAATCGTTGACCCTGTCCTCGCTGCCGACGATACTAGTGCTGCCTATCACCCATCCCGCCGAACACGAAATCTCATGGAGCCGCTTAGACTATGCATGGCTTGATTAAACCGACCCGGGAAAACCCTAGCCCGAATTTACTACACATATTTGCTACACTTATCTTTATACTGACTCTTTCGACAGTTGCATTGTACCCGATAAACCAGGCACATTCAGCTGAAAAAGACCGTGTACCTAATATCGTCCTCATCTTCATCGACGATATGGGCTACGCCGATATTGGTCCGTTTGGGGCGAAGGATTACCAGACGCCTCATCTCGACCAGATGGCCGCTGAGGGCCGCACGTTTACGGACTTCTACGTGACCCAGGCAGTTTGTTCGGCATCGCGTGCGGGGCTGATGACCGGGTGCTATAACGTTCGCGTTGGCATTCAAGGGGCGCTCGGGCCTAACGCCAAGATTGGCATTAACCCGGAAGAGATGACCCTGGCTGAACTATGTCAGCAAAAAGGGTACGCGACAGCCTGTTTTGGCAAGTGGCATCTGGGCGACAAAAAGCCCTTTCTGCCGCTGCAAAACGGTTTCGATGAATACTTCGGGCTGCCTTACTCGAACGACATGTGGCCTTACCATCCGGGTGTGCGGCATTTGTCGGAAGAAGATCGCGTGAAGCGTTGGCCTCATCTTCCACTGTACGACGGCAACGAAGTCGTGAATCCTAAGGTCGATGGAAAAGCTCAAGAACAATTGACCACTCAGTACACCGAGAAGGCCGTCGAGTTCATCGACCAAAACAAAGACAAGCCATTCTTCCTGTACTTACCGCATAGCATGGTACACGTGCCGTTGTACGTTTCCGACAAGTTTAAAGGCAAGTCAGGTGCCGGGTTGTTCGGCGATGTTGTGATGGAAATCGACTGGTCGGTCGGTCAGGTTTTGGAAGCTTTGAAGCGAAACAAGATCGATGACAATACGCTGGTCATCTTTACGTCGGACAATGGTCCCTGGCTTTCCTATGGCAACCATGCTGGCAGCGCCGGGCCATTTCGCGAAGGGAAGGGGACCATGTGGGAAGGGGGCTGTCGCGAGCCGACCATCATGCGTTGGCCTGGCAAAATTCCGGCTGACACAACCTGCGATACGCCTGCGATGACGATCGACATATTCCCTACGGTGGCCAAGTTGATTGGGGCCGATCTGCCGCAGAAGCCAATCGACGGCAAGAACATCTGGCCGCTGATCGCCGGAACCGAAGGAGCCAAATCGCCGCACCAAGCGTACTTCTTCTACTACGGCAGCGGTTTGAAAGCCGTCCGCAGCGGCAAGTGGAAGCTTGTCTTTCCTCACCAGTACCGCACGATGGCCGGCAAGCCTGGCGGTACCGACGGCATTCCCAACGGCTACACGCAAGCGACCACGCCACTGGCCCTGTTCGACCTAAAAGCAGACCCAGGCGAGCAGAACAATGTCGCGGATCAACACCCGGACGTTGTCAAACAGCTGCAAACGATGGCCGATGGCATTCGTAAAAAGCTGGGGGACTCGCACCAAAAGATTAAGGGGAAAGAGAATCGTCCCCCAGGTCGAGTCTAAGCCAAAAGCATGTATCTAATGACTGGTGCGGACAGTTCCGCACCAGTCCTCTTGGTTGTTGATGCCGAATTACTTACGGCTCTGTCGACGACGATCCGTTTCTTTCAACAAGATCTTTCGCAGACGGATATGGTTCGGAGTCACCTCGACCAACTCGTCGTCTTCGATGTACTCTAAGGCGACTTCCAGGCTCATGTCTCTTGGCGGACGAAGCACAATGTTTTCGTCCGAACCCGAGGCACGCATGTTGGTCAGCTTCTTTTCCTTCGTTGGATTCACGGTCAAGTCGTCGCTACGCGAGTTCTCGCCGACGATCATTCCTTCGTACACTTCGTCGCCGTGACGCACGAACATGTCGGAACGTTCCTGCAACGCAAACAGGGCGAAACCGACTGCCTTGCCAGGCACCATCGAGATCATCGCTCCGTTGGCTCGGCGAGGAACGTCGCCGGAAACAGGCCGGTACGACTCGAAACGGTGATTGACGATCGCTTCGCCCTGGGTCGAGTTGAGCAGTTTGGTTCGCATGCCGATTAAACCACGCGAAGGAATGGTGAAAACAACCTGGCTGTAGTCGCCACGTGGTTGCATTTCGACCAATTCACCACGACGTTCACCGACCAGTTCCATGACCGGGCCCATCTTTTCCGATGGCACTTCGATCACTAATTGTTCGTACGGCTCTTCCTTCACGCCATCGACGGTACGCATGATGACCTGAGGCTTGCCGACCGAAAGTTCGTACCCTTCGCGGCGCATCGTTTCGATCAACACGGCCAAGTGCAGCACGCCACGTCCGCTGACAAGGAAGCTATCGCCAGATTCGCCTGGACGAACACGCAGGGCCACGTTGCGTTCGAGTTCCTTTTCGAGACGTTCGCGGAGGTTACGCGAGGTGACGTACTTGCCATCCTTACCCAACAGCGGAGACGTATTGATGGTGAACATCATCTCGAGCGTCGGCGCGTCGACGGCCACGCGAGGTAGCGGCGTGGGGTTATCGATGGCACAAATTGTATCGCCGATATCGATGTCTTCCAAACCAGTCACGGCGACAATATCACCGGCATCGGCTTCTTCCACTTCGGCGCGGCCCAGGTTTTCAAACACATGCAAAGCCACCACTCTTCCGCGTTGGAAGGTATCGCCTGGCTTCGAGATCATCACCGACTGGCCTTTTTTGATCTTGCCAGACTTGATGCGGCCGATCGCGATTCGACCGGTGTATTCCGACCAGTCGAGCGTTGTCACACGCATCTGAAGGGGGTCGTCCGGATTGACGTCGGGACCGGGAATGTGCTTTAGAACGAGATCCAGCAGCGGACGCATATCCCCTTCGCGAACCTCAGGATCCGGCGACGCGAAGCCGGCCTTGGCACTGGCGAACAGGTAAGGGAACTCGGCGATCTCGTCGTCGGCACCCAGCGACAGGAACAAGTCGAGCACTTCGTCGACCACTTCGTGTGGTCGGGCATCCATCTTGTCGATCTTGTTGATCAAGACGATCGGCTTTAGTCCGACTTCCAATGCCTTGGAAAGCACAAACCGCGTTTGTGGCATGGGGCCTTCAGCCGCATCGACCAAAACCACGGCACCGTCGGCCATGCTCAGCACGCGTTCGACTTCGCCGCCGAAGTCCGCGTGCCCAGGCGTATCGACAATGTTGATCTTCACGCCTTCATAGGGCAGGGCGATGTTCTTCGCCAAGATCGTAATGCCACGCTCTTTTTCCAGGTCGTTCGAGTCGAGGATCCGCTCGCTCGAAAGCTGGCTCTCCCGAAACTGACCACTCTGGTGCAGCAGGCAGTCCACCAAGGTCGTTTTACCATGGTCGACGTGGGCAATAATAACAATATTTCGTAGGTCGTCGCGTCGCATACTGATTCGTGCTTATAAAGCAGGCCTAAGCTTCCCGTCCAAGAACCGGAGATCCTATCAGATTCACCCGATTTTGTGGTAGGGGTCCCGCCCTTACATTCACAAATCCGCAAGAAAGGGGCATGGAATTCTCAAAACGATAACACCCTGAACCCCGCATTTCGCCAGAATGGGCCCCATCCGGGGAGGTTTGCACAATCCACAGCCACGCGCCCACATCGTTGGAACCGGTCTCAATTCCGCAAGGTGCGTTCGTGATTGCCGCTACCAGGCTGCCTACAGCGGCAATCGGTCCGACAATTGCTCTATGATTGGTTCGCCCTACAAAACTTCACCCGTCCCCTTACTCAGGTCTTACTTCGATGCAAACGTTTCGCTGCCAATGCGGTCATAAGCTGTTCTTTGGAAGCACTTCCTGTCTCTCCTGCAAAGAGACCGTCGGCATGTGTCCCACGTGTCGACAGGTGACCGCTTTGAAGTCGCTGGGGAAGGATCAGTGGCAGTGCACCAACCAGGTGTGCGGGCAGAAGCTGAAGCTTTGCCAAAATCGGATCGACTACAAGGCTTGCAACTGTACCGTCGCTATCGAAGAAAAAGAGGAGCCGCTGTGCACCTATTGCCGACTGAATCAGGTAATCCCTGACCTTTCGATCGAAGGCAATCTGCTAAAATGGGTCCGCCTGGAAGCTGCGAAACGACGCGTTTTGTATGGGGTCGAATCGGTTGGACTTCCCATTGGCGATCCTAGCCGAAACGATTTCTTACCGCTGATGTTTGAATTCAAAGCCGACGACGTCGAGCCCGTTTCGACAGGGCACGCTGCCGGCCTGATCACTATCAATATCCAAGAGGCCGACAGCGTTAAGCGGGAACAAACCCGAGTCGAATTCGGCGAACCCCAACGCACGCTCGTCGGCCATTTCCGGCACGAGCTAGGGCACTACTACTGGGATATGCTGGTCGAGCCTTCGAAGCGAGAGGCCTTTCGGAAACTGTTTGGCAACGAAGAAGACCCGACCTATGCCGATGCCCAGACGGCCTACTACGCCAACGGCCCACTGCCTAACTGGCAGAAGAGTTTCATCTCTGAATATGCGACCATGCATCCGTGGGAAGACTTCGCCGAGAGCTTTGCGGCCTACCTGGATATGACCTCGATTGTCAGCACGGCTCAGGACTTCCCCCGGATCTACGCGGAAGTTCCGCCAGATGACTTCGATGCCCGGCTGAAAGCGTATCGAGAAATCGGGGTGATGGCCAACGAGTTCAACCGCGACATTGGCCTGCTGGATCTCGTGCCGGAAGTCTTCACCAAACCAGTGGTCGAAAAGCTGCGATTCATGCACGACCTGAAGGGTATTCAAGCTCAATCGCCGGACGTTTCGTCGTCGGTTTGATCTTCTTCTGCAGATCGACCGGAAGTTTGCACGATTTCCGGCACATCGTGATCGTCCAGCGGCACAAAACGAAGTGTATCGCGAGGAGGATCGCAGATACCGTTCTCGAATTGGATGGCCGCCCAGTGGATGTCACCGGGGCCATCCATCGTTTCGCCATCGTTGATCGTGGCTCCGCTTTGCACCAGATAATTCGAGGCATTGCGTAAGAAGTTAGCGACCTCGTTAACTTCGTAGTCGTCGGTGACAAAGCAGGCTTCAATATCTGGAATTTCCAACTGCCAATTGCCGACGGTATCCATCAACGCCCAGCTTTCATCAATGTTGAAAAGCCGCACGTTCGACCAGACGTCGAGCGGAAGCAACTCGTTAGCCCAGCTGAAATTCAAGCTATTGCGGAAGCCATCTTGATCTAACAGAATTTCGCCGTTGGGATTGAAGTAACACAGCGTCCCTTCCATGCCCAGCAGCGCCTCGACGATCTTCATGTTGAATTGAAGCTCGGCGATAGGATCGTACGGTTCAGGAAAGCAATTGGTGTCTTCCTCTTTTCCGATGACGTAGCTTGTCCGCAGGCGAAGAAATGCCTGGTGACGCTCAACCACCTCGGCACCTTCTCGCCAACCCCACGACTGCTGCGCCGCGCGCTGGAGCCCGCCAGGATAGGCAAAGGGTCCGAAGTGCCCCATCGACCAGGCCCCGAAGACCATGATTTCTTTCTGGGGGTCGCCCATATCATCGGGCCAAACATGATCGACGGTATCGACCGTGACCGTGCCACCGGTCGTCTCGTCAAACATGACCAGGGCGCTAGGACCACCCATGGCCCACTCTTCGCTATCTTCGCGGGTTCCCAGCACATCGAAGTCACTCAGAGCCAACGCGATCTGCTCAATCGAAATGGGTCGATCGACGAGCACGCATACCCCTTGCGTGAAGATTCCCTTGGCCATGTCACATGCCTCGTTGAAGCTAAAAGTCTGGCAGGTATACGGACGCCAAGCATAAGCCTAGAGCGTGGGGCCGTCAAACTTTGTTGCCGGCGTGAGCTACTTCTTGCACGCCTTAGCAATCGAACATCCGGCGCAGGAACCACCGCAACCACCGGCCTTTTCTTCCGTTCCGCAGCCGGGACCGCAGCCGGTTTCCAATAGATCCGAGAATTGGCTGATGCCAGCGGCCGCGTTGTAAGTTTCGGCCAGGCGATTGGTGAGTTCGGCGACTTCCTCAGGCACGTCCCCCAGAAAATAGAAATAGAGCGAGCCCCCATCAAAGAGCTGCTCGACTTCGAGCAAGGGGATATGGATGCCGCGATGGGACAATTCTTGTTCACAGGCCGCGAACGCTTCTTGGCGATTACGTTCCAGACGGGCCAGGAGCAAATTGTCTTCGACCGTCACTCCGCGGACGATCGAGCCGTCTGAATCGTTCACCTCTGACTCGCCCGCCGGGCCGAGAATTTCCCCGACTTCCAGCCCGCGCGAGGTTCGACAGATAACGCGCATCCCCCGACCGTATGCAATCGCATCGACCGATGTGAACCTTCCGACATGCCCCAGCACGCTGACGCGAACGAAATGATGACGCCCAATGGCGGTTTGTTGTATCAAAATGGTCTCCTTACCCTCATTTTCGCTGATCACCGCGACGTTGCCAAGTGTCGTCTGGCACTGACCTTACAATTCAATGCCAACCGATTTAGAATGGGCACTTGGTTTAACCGCCGAATTCTCATGCCCACTCGACAGTTAAAGAAGAGAACGCCGCCGATGTCAATGTCGACGCTATCATGGTCCGCCTTGGCCGAAGAAGTCTTGCGTGGCCATCAATTGACCCTGGAAGAAGGTCTTTCGATCCTCCATTCGTCCGATGACGAACTATTGGACGTCATGTCCGCCGCGTTCAAAATACGCCGCCAACACTTTGGTAAAACGGTTCAATTGTACCAATTGATGAACGCCAAGAGCGGCCTCTGCCCCGAAGATTGCGGGTACTGCTCGCAATCGAAGGTCTCTGACGCCGAAATCCCCAAATACAACTTCCTCAGCCGCGACAAGCTGATGGAAGGGGCCAAGGTCGCCGCCGAACGCGACGTGAAGACCTACTGCATCGTGATTTCGGCCCGCGGTCCGAACGAACGCGAGATGAAGGCCGTCGAGACGATCGTGCCAGAGATCAAAGAAAAGTACGGCCTGAAAATCTGTGCCTGCTTGGGACTCTTAAGCACCGATCAGGCCGACCGCTTGAAGGCCTGCGGCGTCGATCGTGTGAACCACAACGTGAACACCAGCGCCGAGTATTATCAGAAGATCTGTTCGACCCACACCTACGAAGACCGCATCGACACGCTCAACGCTGTCAAAAACGCCGGCCTGGAAATGTGTAGCGGCGGCATTGTGGGCATGGGCGAGTCGGACGAAGACGTCGTGAACATGGCCCTCGAACTTCGCAACCTGGGCGTGCACTCGATTCCGGTGAACTTCCTAAACCCGATCGACGGCACACCCCTGGAAGGCCTGGGCAAAGACCTGAGCCCACGACAGTGCCTGCGAATCTTGGCCATCTATCGCTTCGCCAACCCCAGCGCAGAACTCCGCATCGCCGGCGGCCGCGAGATCCACCTGCGAAGCCTGCAACCGATGGGCTTGTACGCGGCGAACTCCATCTTCCTCGGCGATTACCTCACCACGCCAGGCCAGACCGCCGACGACGACTACAAGATGCTAGAAGACCTGGGCTTCACGGTCACTAAGACCGAAGAAGTCTCGGTAGGCTCGGCGTAGTCGCAAACGGCGACGCGAAGTAAGACACGAGCAGCAAAGCAAACGCTGCTCGTGCGTGCATTCAGTCAGCTCGACCGTGTCGAGGCTTGGTCAGTTCGACCTTGTCGCGGTCTGACCAGTTCGTTCCAGTCAAGGTTAGACCGTGTCGCGGTCCCTCTTACGCACTGAAAGGGCAGCCGAATATAGCCAGGGGAGAAAGCCCCTGGCAGACAACAAGAAAAAAAAAGCCCTGGAAGGGCGACCGAAATTATCTTGGTTGAAATTCGGTCGCCCTTCCAGGGCTTTAGCATTTACCAACCCCATGCTCCAGGGGCTTTCGCCCCTGGCTATTTTCGATCGCCCCGCCGGGGCTAAGAAAACATCCGAGCTGATTCGACAATGGGCGAATTATGAATACCCCAGAATCGAATCCCATACGGAGCTTTCCTAAACCGATCGGGCCTACAAGCCTTCGCCAATCTTCAACAGCTTGCCGGTCGCTGGCGTCTTGCTTTCATCGGCTCCGTCGCCGTTGCCGAAGACCGTGACGAACAGTTCGCCGGCGTCGTTGAAGGCCAGGGCGGTGGGCTGGTCGAGGTCGATCAGCTTGGTCGCTTTCACCACTTGCTTGCCATCGCGGCGAACGGCGTCCAGGCGGTAAAGTCCCCCTTGCTTCGGATCAGCCCAACTGTAATCGACCCCGTACAGGCGACCCGTCTTGGGGCTGTATGCCAAACCAACCAGGTCGAACATTTCGGCCGGCAGGCTCATCAACAGCTTCTTCGACTTCTGATCGTAGAAGGTCAACAGGCTGTCTTTCTGATCGTTGATTTCACCCATCTGGCCGACCACAACTTCACGTCGCGGGCTAATGGTGATCGCCGCGGGGGCATCGACGTCGACGCTTTCCTTCGTCGCGATGTAGCGTTCTAGTTTGCCGAGCCCTTCTTTTTCGAGCTTCAAACGAGCGACCCAACCCTTCTTGTCGTCGCCGTTGGCGGTGGTATAGACATCGTCGGCATCGACCGCCACGGCATAGAAGTTACCTTCGCCGGGCACGTCACCGTCGGCCGCCAAGGGGTTGGTCTTCTTGCCGGCATCGGCCGAGAGTGCCTCTTTGCCATTTTCAGGCACGTCGTACACGCGAACGACTTCTTCGCCATCTTTCAGGCTTCCGTCGCCGACGACCAGGCGGCTTTTGTTGATAAATGCGAGACCCAGCGGTCCGATCTGATAGACAGGGCCTTTGCCGTATTCATCGTGAGGGAATTCTTTCACGACGACTTCCGCTTTGCCATCGACCACGCGAATGATCTGCGAGGCGGCCGTTTCGGCGACGAAAACAGTGCCTGTCTCAGGCTGAACGGCGACACCACTCGGGCACTTGAGCCCTTCCAAAATGACTTCTGGCTTGATTTGAGCTTGCGTGGCTGTAGCCAGGAAAAGAACCAACGCGCAGGGCAGAGCAACTCGGTGAAGCATAGTAGTCCTCGTTAATGTGTTCTGGAAGCGACTTAGCTGTCTAGTTTGGCCCATTGGCAATGCGTTTCCAACCATAGGCGCATAAAAAAAGGCGAACTGTAGTTCGCCTTACATTTTGGGTTGGCAGCTTAGGCACCAATTCCGTTGGCTTTCTCGTAGGAAGTAATTTTCTCTTCCAGTTCCAGCGTGCTGGCGATATCGTCCAGGCCTTGCAGCAACTTGTTGCGGCGATGCTCGTCGACGTCGAAAGAGACCTGCAACCCGTGGGCATCGCTGATCGTCTTCGCTTCCAAATCGACCGTCAACTTGTAACCAGGATGCTTGGCAAATCGCTTGAAGAACTCGTCTACTTGGTCTTCGCTCAAAGCGATCGGCAGCACGCCGTTTTTGAAGCAGTTGTTGTAGAAGATATCGGCAAAGCTTGGCGCGATCACCGCGCGAATACCGTAGTCATCAATCGCCCAGACCGCATGCTCGCGGCTCGAACCGCTGCCGAAGTTACGGCGCGTGACCAGGATAGAAGCCCCGGCAACGGCCGGCTGGTTCAGCTCGAACTCAGGGTGGAGTTGGCCATCGTCCATGAAACGCCAATCGAAAAACAGGAACTGACCAAAGCCGGTTCGCTCGATCCGCTTCAAAAACTGCTTGGGAATGATCTGGTCGGTGTCCACATTGGCCCGATCCATAACGGCGACAACGCCGGTCTCTTTGACGAATGGTTGCATGATCTTGGACTGGAAAAAAGAGGGTTGATCGTTAGCTTTGAATCAATGGCTTACTTGAAGTCCCACTGACGAACGTCGACAAAATGTCCGGCGACACCTGCTGCGGCAGCCATTTCGGGGCTCACCAGGTGGGTCCGTCCGCCGCGTCCTTGACGCCCTTCAAAGTTGCGATTGCTGGTCGAAGCACAACGCTCGCCCGGTTCGAGTTTGTCTGGGTTCATCGCCAGACACATGCTGCAGCCGGCTTCACGCCATTCGAAGCCCGCTTCGATGAAGATCTTGTCGAGACCTTCTTCCTGGGCTTGCAGGCGAACCTGACCACTACCAGGGACGACCATCGCATGCACGCGATCGGCCTTCTTGTGACCCTTGACGACACTCGCCGCAGCACGCAGATCTTCAATACGACCGTTGGTGCACGAACCGATAAAGACGCGATCGATGTTGACATCCGACATCGGCTCGCCGGCCTTGAGGTCCATATATTCCAAAGCCAGTTCCGTCGAGCGGCGTTCGGTCGCGTCGGCGAAATCGCCCGGGGCGGGAATCGGCTTATCGACGGCACAAACCTGGCCGGGGTTGGTTCCCCAAGTTACCTGCGGAGCGATGTCCTTGGCTTGGAACTCGATCAGCTTGTCGTACTTGGCACCGGGGTCCGAGGGAAGATTCTTCCATCGCTCGACGGCCGCTTCAAAATCCTTGGGAGCGTACTCGCGGCCGCGGATATATTCGAAGGTCGTTTCGTCCGGAGCAATCATACCGGCTCGGGCACCTGCTTCGATCGACATGTTACAGACGGTCATCCGCTGTTCCATGCTCAGGGCGCGGACCGCTTCGCCGGTGTATTCCAGCACATAGCCGGTACCGCCGGCAGTGGTCAGGTGGCCAATAAGAAAAAGCACAAGGTCCTTTGCCGTGACACCACGACCAAGCGTGCCGTTCACGCGAAGTTCCATCGTCTTGGGCGAAGTTTGAATCAGCGTCTGCGTCGCGAGCACGTGCTCGACTTCGCTCGTACCGATACCAAATGCGAGCGCCCCAAAAGCACCATGCGTGGCCGTATGACTGTCGCCACAAACGATTGTCATGCCCGGCTGCGTTAGCCCCAGTTCAGGGCCGATCACGTGGACGACCCCTTGTTTGGCATCGTTGAGGTCGTACAGCTGAACGCCGAAATCCTGGCAGTTCTGCCGCAGCGTATCGATCTGCTGCTTCGAAATCTCGTCGACGATTGGCAGCGAGCGATCGGTGGTGGGTACGTTGTGGTCGGGGGTTGCCTTGGTGAGTTCCGGTCGGCGAACCTTTCTACCGGCCAGACGCAGGCCTTCAAAAGCTTGAGGGCTGGTCACTTCATGGACCAGGTGCAAGTCGATATATAGCAGGGCCTGCTTGTGAGGTTCGGCATCGACAACGTGGTTGTCCCAGATTTTCTGGAACATCGTACGGGGGGCGTTTTCCGCGATCATTCGTCATTCCCCAAACAGCTTTGACTTAGGTCCGTAAGAGATACACAAGCGAGAACAGGCCCGCTCGGTTTGCCAAAGCCCCCTACAAACTATGTGGGGGGCAGGGCATAAGGATAGACCAGCATTATATCTGGAAATCATGAAAACGGGAGGGGCAGCCAGCTCAACCCACAAGTGGGGGGAGCCTAAGCCCGGTCCCGTGGGAAGAATTACCCGCGAATTTCAGCGATGCGTGTTTCGTCGGTCGGCTGAAGTTCTTCCTCAGGCTGAGGGCATTCCGCAATCGTTTCGTTTGCGGTCCACCACTGTACGGCGTCGGACTGGAGCCAGGTGCCGGACGAGGCACACTTGTCCAACGCTTCGGCCATTTCCAGGATCGACTGATAGCGGTCGTCTGGATCTTTGGCAAGGCAACGCAAGACGATCGCTTCCAGATCGTGCGGAATCGAGGCAACATGCTCCGACGGCGGCACGACCGATTCGTGGGCGTGGGCAATGATGACCTTGATCGGCCGGTCGTACTCGAATGGAGCATGACCGGTCAGCATGAAGTAGGCCAATATGCCGACTGAATAAATATCGCTTCGAGCATCAGGCTCGCTTTCGCCGCTGGCCTGCTCAGGCGACATGAACAGGGGTGACCCGGTGATCATCCCTTCCTGCGTCAAATTGGAATCTTCGTTCGAGGCGATCGGCTTGGCCAAGCCAAAGTCGAGCAGTTTGCCCACGTCATAGAACCCACCACGCTTGGCCGCAAACACATTGGCGGGCTTGATGTCGCGGTGGATCATGCCCTGCGAGTGGGCTTCGTTGAGGGCCTCGCAAACTTGACGTAGCAAGTGAATCACGCGTCCCGGTGGCATCGGCCCAAACCGACTGACCAAATCCGAAACATTCAGCCCCGGCAAGTATTCCATCACGTAATAGAACGTGCCGTCTTCGGTACGACCGTAGTCGTAGATATCGATATTGTTCCAGTGCGAAAGCTTCGAAGAAGCGTGCACCTCGCGTTCAAATCGAGCCAGCACGTTCGAGTCGCCAGCCTTCTCGGGGCGAATGATTTTGATCGCACACGGGCGTTTCATCAGGTAATGATGGGCCAGGTAGACCTCGCCCATGCCACCGGTCCCCAGACTGCGGCTCAGGCGATATTGGCCGAGCTGCTGAGCCTGAAACGCTTCGGTTCGCAGTACGTTGATCGTGTACACGCCAAACACAGCAACCGCGCCGCAAATCACCATCTTCAGGCCGATCTCGGCCAGTTGCTCGGGATTGTCGTAGATAATGGTGTAGCACATCTGATTCGTCGCCCAGGCATACCCCAAAAGTGCTAACGGAGCAATCACCATGGCCCCGATGACGACAGCCGCCCGATGCCAGGTGTTGGGAATGAACAGAGCGTAGATAAAGATCAGCAAAATCCAGCCCGAGCTAGGGCTCAAGAGCACGCCGTGATCGCGAGCGCACATCTGCATGGAATGATATTGGGTCATCAGTAGAAATAACGCGGGAAGCCCAAACGTCACAATCTCTTGCGATCGGAGTAGCCCCCGTCGAACATCACACTTCGGACAGAGCAAATAGCCCGTCGAGGCCAGCAAAAGCAATAACGCTGCGTGCATGTAAAGCAGAACAGGGCTCTTGTCAGCTACAAGATTGTTTCCCCAGAAATGCTCGTAAGCATGCCACGCGAAAAAGACGGCGAAAATACCGAACATGACCGCCGTGGCCACCCGCAGCCGAAGTCGCAGCAGCGACTGGGTTACCCGTGAAAAGTGCGGGCTGGACGAACCTTCCACCAAAGCAATATGGGGCGCAGACGAACTCGTCTTCTGAACGCCTGAGTTACTCGGCGCAACAACGGTCTCGTCAAAATGCCGATTCATCGAATTTGGTGGAGTATTATCTGTCATACAGTAATTTAGAAAGCCTTTCGGAATTCTAGCGGAGCATCCGTCCGTCGATTTATAGTAACGTGTTCGATATCAATAGGCGAATCTTAAACCAATACACGATCTTAATTTTCAGATAGCCGCAAACAACGATTTACGGTGCACTCGCGGAAACCAACTAATCACACCTTTGAACCAGTATTACCGGTCGCCGTTCTACCCTCAAGGGAAAACGACCACCAAGTTGGTTTGTGATCCTATTCCTTTTAGTAACGCTTACTCGAAAAGACACGCCGATGGCTGAAAAAGTTCTGCATTCTTACGAATCCCTTAGCCAGAAGCTGCACGATCATACGGCCGTCGTGGGTGTCATCGGAATGGGTTACGTCGGTCTCCCGCTGGTCAAAACGTTCGCCGACTGCGGCTATCAATGCCTGGGCTTCGATACGGATCCTAACAAAGTCGAGAAACTTCTCCGTGGTGAAAGCTACATAAAGCACATTAATAGCGAGTGGATTGCCTCGAATGTTAAAATAGGGCGTTTCTCGGCGACTTGCGAGACCGCTCGCATGGCCGAAGCCGACGTCCTTCTTATTTGCGTGCCGACCCCACTGGACAGTTCTCGCGACCCTGACTTGAAGTATGTGGAACGAACCGCAGAGGCGATCCGTTCTTCACTACGCCAAGGGCAATTGGTTGTTCTCGAGAGTACGACCTACCCCGGAACGACGAGAGACGTGGTTCTACCGATTCTTGAAAAGAGCGGTCTGACCCCCGGCGTCGATTTCTTCGTCGCCTATAGCCCCGAGCGGGAAGACCCCGGCAACCCTCAATTTTCGGCGGCGAACATCCCCAAAGTGATCGGCGGGCTCGAACAGCATAGCCTGAAGCTGGCCTGCGCGTTGTACGAAAAAGCAATCGCTGAGGTCATCCCGGTTAGCAGCCTGGAAGTGGCCGAGGCCTGTAAGATCCTCGAGAACACCTACCGAGCCGTGAACATCGCGATGGTGAATGAACTGAAGGTACTGTTCGATCGCATGGATCTCGACCTGTGGGAAGTGATCGACGCGGCCAAGACCAAGCCGTTCGGTTTTCAGGCCTTCTACCCGGGGCCAGGGCTGGGGGGGCACTGCATCCCGATCGATCCGTTCTACCTCAGTTGGCTGGCTCGCAAGGAAGGCCTGCCGACGCGATTCATCGAACTGGCTGGCGAAATCAACACCAGCATGCCGCAGTTCGTCGTGCAGAAGCTGATGCTAGCCCTCAACGACAATCAAAAAGCGGTCCGCGGCAGCAAGATCCTGATGCTCGGTGTGGCCTACAAACCCAACGTCGACGACCCCCGCGAAAGTCCTGCGTTCGCCATCATGGAACTTCTGGAACCGCTCGGCGCCGAGATTAAGTACAACGATCCGTATATTCCCAAGCTCCCGTCGATGCGAAGCTTCGAGTTCTCGCAAAAGGAAAGCATCGAGCTGACCGCCCAAACGCTGGCCGAAGCGGACGCCGTGTTGATTGTCACCAACCACAAGGATTATGACTGGGAGTTCATTGCCCAACATGCCCAACTGGTGATCGATACCCGCAACGCAATGAGCGGGGTCACCGAGCGGGCGAATATTCGTAAGGCGTAGCTCGACCTATCTGCGAGCGATGACAAGCATCCAATTGCAGCCGTGTAACGAGCCAGCAACCGTGTATACTGTGTAGTAGGTCTAACTTGCGTTCGACATATCCAACGGACTTATTCATGTCAGCTCACTTCATGCATATTTCGCTCACCGCCGTTTTGCTGGGACTCGGTCTTTTCGGCAGCCCGGCCCTGGCTCAAACCACTTCGTACAACCAGAGCCAATCTAACCACACCTTCACCAGCAAGCACGGTAGCTTCGAGTTCACCGGCAAGGCGCTCAAGAGGGAAGGGGACTACGTTTCGTTTCGGGCCAGCGATCGAACCGAAATCTGGCTTCCCGTCAAATACTTGAGCAGCGAAAGCGTCGACTATTTAAAGTACCTCAGCGGCGAAGGCCCGGCTCCGACCGGCGTCACCGATTCGCCCATGAATCCTTCTTCCATCGGCTCGACGACTGGCCCAACGACTGGCGGCCCAGCAAGCGGGGAGATGGCCAATAAACCCGACGACAGTTCATCGAGCACGCCCCCAGGCGATGAAACCAAAACGCCGATGGACACCAAGCCAGCCGACCCAGGCAAGGGAGACCCCGACAAGATCTACGCTCCTGGGACGGCAATCGACGTACTGGTCGACAGCGAGTGGTTTCCCGGCAAGGTCTTTGCCCGACGGCCAGCCGACAACGCCTACTTCGTTTCGTACAGCGTCAACGGTCGGCCCAAGTCTGCCTGGATTCCCGCTGTCGAAATTCGCCCTCAGGGGGAAGAGCAGCCCATGTCCGGCGAACCGATGGAGGACTCATCCGATGACGACGACATGGCTTCCGACGATCTCTCTTCGTTCGACTTCAAAAACGTGAAGATCACCGCGAAGGACCCGATTGGCTACGAGGTTGGCCCGATGAATAAAGGGGACATCCTCAAGCTGCGTTATGTTTCCGGCAAGTGGAAAACCTGGGGCGGACTGGCCACCGCATCGCCCGATGACAAAACGCCTGCCGGTGGCGACAAATGCCGGATGGGGATCTGCGCCGTGCACGACAATGGCGATCTTCAAAAGTTAACGCTCGTTCCTGGCGAGACCGTCAGCAATCCCTTCAGCTGGACGGCCGATCGTACGTTCGAGAAGATCATCTTGCAGGTCAACGACGACGACGGTGACTTCGCGTCGAATCCTGAACGCGATGTCACCTATGCGATCGCCATCGAGCGGACCGCTTCTTCCTAAGGCGAAGCCTACGCCGCCCGACGTACCGGGCTGGTGGTCATCGCTTCGATCTGGCTCATCGAATAGCGACCGAAGCTCAGCTCTCCCTGGGCGTCTTTAACTTCCCACAGCACCAGACTTTTCTCGTTAAGCATCCGAGGAATCCACGAAAGCGATCGGCGGATGCTCTCGATGTCTTGATCGGCCGAGATAATCAGCAACTGCACGTCGCGAAAAGCATTCGCCACGCGGGGCAGGGCACTGGCAGCGTCGCCGGGAACCAGTTGAACCTTGGCTCCCAGGGCATTGAGTGTCTTGTGGGCGGACTTGAGCGGTACTCCGTCTTCCCCTGGGCGACCCTCGAACATGTCGATGCCCAGGAACTGGATCGGTCGATCGTCAGCATAAAGCTGAGCGAACTCAATCAGGTCTTGAGCGCGTTGAGTCTTACCCAGACCAACCTCAGCGATCTTAACGATCGGAGCTTGCTGGCGAATCCAAGAGTAAATTTCACGCTGATGAACCGGCTTGGAAAACCACGACTTCAGCAAATAACGAAGAACACGCCCGGCAGCCAATTTTGAGTCCCTTCAAAACGACGCCCATACTTTTAGTAGAATGACACGAACATTTTTTCGGCATTAGGTGCGGTCTGTCCGTAGTTTTTTCGTGGCTACCTGAAAAGCGTTTATCCGCGTCCCCTAAACCTTCAGTAGATTACCTAAACCAACTTGCATGCCCCATGCTTGCCCTGTCGATGAGACGTTTCACGTCAACTCGGCAAACCGCCCAAAATAGGGAATTCCTACGCACGGGTATCGCACGTTTCCTGGAATTGATAAGCTTCGAGGACTCAAATGGTGCGCTTGGTCGCTCCGGAAGGCCGCTCTGACAGGACGCAGATTGTCGGCCGACTCCAGCTGTCAATTCGAAGTGAAGAGTGTCGTTTGTGAAATACGCATCTATCGGTCCCATCTCTACTTACCTTCCTCAAAAGATTGAGACCAACCAGCAATTGCAGGACGAATTTCCCAGCTGGGATATGGACCTCATCTATTCCAAAACGGGGATCGCATCGCGACATATCGCCGAGCCAGGCGAGTGCGCGTCGGACTTAGGGGTGAAAGCGGCCGAGCGTCTCTTCGACGAACACCAGATCGACCCGCAGTCGATTGACTTTCTGCTCTTTTGCACGCAAACGCCCGACTATCCATTGCCCACGACGGCCTGCCTGATGCAGCAGCGGTTGGGCCTGCGGGTTTCCTGTGGGGCATTGGATTTCAACCTGGGCTGTTCGGGGTTCATCTACGGATTGTCGCTGGCCGAGGGTCTCATCCGAGCTGGCATTGCTCGGCGAGTCCTCTTTATTACGGCCGAGACCTACTCCAAATACATCGATGCCGACGACCGGAGCTTGCGCACGATCTTCGGCGACGGAGCAGCCGCGACCTTGATTGAAGCGGCCCCCGAACCAACGCTCGGCGGGTTTCAGTTCGGCACCGATGGAAGCGGGGCCGATACGCTGATGGTCCCCGACGGCGGGGCGAGACCGGCTGACCAAGCCCATAAGCCCCGGCATCGCAAGCGTTGGAATAGCCGCTTGTACATGGATGGCCCAGCCCTAATCAACTTTACCGTGGGTGCCATTCCCGAGTTGGTGCGAAATATCTTCTCGGCCGCCGGGATTCCGAAATCGGACGTGAAACTCTATCTATTTCATCAAGCGACCCGTAAAATGCTGGAGCAGTTGCAGGAAGCTTTGGAGATCGATAGCGATCGCATGCCGATCGCGCTAGAGACCGTTGGCAACACCGTCTCGGCGACGATTCCCCTCATGATTCACGACTTGCGAAAGCAAAATCGACTGACCAAAGGAGCAAAACATCTTCTGGTGGGCTTCGGGGTCGGTTGGTCCTGGGGCGGATGCATTTGGCACGATCATTTCGGCAACGGCGATTGACCCGTTCGTTTTGACCTCGAGGAGTTGCGCCAGCGATGCAGTCTTTGGCCGGACAATTTCTGATTGCGTCCCCCTATCTTCCCGATCCCAATTTTCTGCGGACCGTCGTCCTGATGGTTCAGCACGACGACGAAGGGGCATTGGGCCTGGTGCTTACCCGCCCGATCAATCTGACCGTTCAAGAGATCTGGAAAAACATCTCTGGCGAAAGCATCGATGCCCCTGAAAGCGTCCTCCAAGGCGGCCCGGTCGAAGGACCGCTGATGGCCCTGCACCAGGAAGAAAAGCTGGGCGAACTGGAAGTCATCCCCGGGGTCTACTTCTCGAGCCAGCGCGAAAACATCGAGCCACTCATTCGCGAAAGCCGCCACGAATTCCGCTTGTTCCTCGGCTACTCTGGCTGGGGCGATCAGCAACTGGAAGACGAAATGGAAGTCGGCGGTTGGCTCACCCTGGCGGCCAAAAAAGAACAAGTCTTCGAGACCAACAACGACGCCCTCTGGAAAAGCGTCTCCGGCGAAGTCGGCACGAACATCATGCGCGACTCGCTGAACCTAAAACGCATGCCGCAAGACCCCAACGTGAACTAACACGGGGGTTCTTCTGGTACGCGCACCGCTCTCCTGTCCCCTCGCCCCCGTACCCGGGGGCGAGGGGACAGGAGAAGAGAGTCCTGTTCTGCTGTAGGGTGCTGAGCAGCGCAGCGAATCGCACCATGCACAACGTTGTCGCGTTGCCATGGGATGGAGGCCGCATTTGGTGCGATACGTTCCGCTTCGCGTCACTGCTCACACCCTACCTTGGGTGAAGGGTCGCGTTGTTAGGGTGGACCGCGTTCTTTGGTTTGGGAAGCTCTTTCTAACGCCTGACGTACTCGGTCACGTCTTCTGTTCTGGACGACCTTTTTCGCATGCCCACGAAGACGTGGGCATGGCACCCGGCGCTTTGTTGGTAGGGTGGTTGGGTGTTCTTTGTTGGATGGCGTTTCGTGCGGGCGGTT
This sequence comes from Bremerella alba, assembly GCF_013618625.1. Taxonomy (NCBI): domain Bacteria; kingdom Pseudomonadati; phylum Planctomycetota; class Planctomycetia; order Pirellulales; family Pirellulaceae; genus Bremerella; species Bremerella alba. The sequence goes on from NZ_JABRWO010000005.1 coordinate 278,964, forward strand.
GAGTTCGCGCTCTAACGCGTCGATCTCTTCCTGCTTGGCGCATATTTCTCCCTGCAGTTGCAGGTTGAGCGCCTTCATGCGGTAGAAGGTCCAGGCGAAGAACCGCTTCTCTTGGTAGGACAACGGCTCTTGGATTGGTTGTTTGCTTCGACGGATTTCCCGCTCGCGGTAACGATGGTGAAGCTGGCGTTCGCGTTTTGGTCGAGGCTCCAGCGGTGGAAGCTTAGGAGGTTGGCACTTCTTCGGTTTTGCGATTGTGGGCGGATCTTCCTTGGGAAATTCGTACGCTTCGATCTCGGGATCGATGGGTACTACCAAGGGGTCTGCCCGGTAGCTGGGACCGGCTTCGTCCATTACTCGCGTGAAGTGTTCTTCTTCGGTTACTTGCGGGGGTTCTTCTGGCTCACGCGTGATCGCCTCTTGGGCTTCTTGCCTTCGAGTGATCGCGCTCAAGGTTGCCCCTTGCGGGCGGCCCAGCGGATCGTTGCCGTATTCGGCCCGGTGCATGGGGTTTTCGAATGGTGGCTCCTCGGGTGGCTCTTGGGGAGGCTCGTCGGCCAGTATTGCCAGGACTTCTCCGCAGAAAGGGCATAGGAGTCGGTTGCCATCGATCACGGCAACCTGCGAACCGTGCGCGGAGGCGCCCGGTTCGTGTTTTTCAGGTTTTTCGTGGTGATGGGACATAATGGTGCTCGTAAATATTTGTGTGCAAAGTGATGGGTTAGTTTAGTAGGGCCCGCGTGTCGCGGGTCGCGAAGCTGGTACCCGGTATACGACCCGCGACACGCGGGCCCTACGGTTTGCTGCTTGTCTAGCAGCGAAACTGGGTACTGTTTTTCGTATGCCTAAAAAGAAAATAGGCATGATGCCGGGGAAGCGTCCCCTGGGCATGATTTAGATATATCAGCCTGGTGTAGCATATGTATAGTGCTCAAATGAAAATTTTTTTAGATTCGCGCGGGCGTGGGTTGGATACCGGGTGCCAGCTTCGTGACACGCGTTCGCGTGAGGCCCTGCGGATGGATACTTGCTTCTGGGTTCGGGCCCGTTGTATTAGCCGCTTGTGGTCTGGGGCCGCTCAGAGATGAATCTCTGAGCCACCCCCAGGGTAACAAGTCGGATCCGCGGCGTATCAGGCGTTACACGCAGAGAGCGATTAGGCCAATTCCATCTTGAACGGCGAGAGATTCTCGATGCCGTTCTCAGTGATCAGGTAGTCGTTTTCCAGACGCATGCCGAACTTCAGCCGGGCATCGTACAGGCCTGGTTCGCAGGTGAAGACGTCGCCGACTTGGAAGGTATCGTCCCAGTTCGAGTTCAGGTGCGGAGCTTCGTGCGGGTACAGACCAATGCCGTGTCCCAAGTGATGGGGGAACTCGCCAATGGGGGCTCCCTTGAGAATCCCTTGAACTTCCAGAAACAGCTCTTTGCAGCTCTTGCCAGGTTTCACGACCGAATCGAGGTGCGTGAAGACCTTCATGACGTGCGTCCATGCTTCTTGCTGCTCGTCGGTTGGTTTTCCGTTAACAGCAATCGCACGGCAGTTGTCGGCAAAGTAACCCCGGAAGGCCGGACCAAGATCGAGAATGTACAACTCGCCATCTTCCACGCGACGATCCCGGGCAGGGCCCCCCATCTCGCCGCTGGCATAGTCGTTGCCGGTGCCCGTTAACGCTTCGCCAAACTGGGAAACGGCGGCCGCTTGCAGTTGATTGAAGACTTCCAGTTCGTTGATCCCCGGACAGATGATCTCGCGGGCCTTTTCGTACATCTTCTCGGTGCCGCTGATGGCCATACGAATCTTGGCGATTTCGTCGGCGTCCTTCTTGCGGCGCTGGCGATAAATCTCGGGCTCGATATCGACCAGCTCGGCGCTGAACTGACTCGACACGTGAACCGGGTAGCTCGAGTACTCGACGCCCAAACGCTTGGCCGAGCCTGCTTCTCGCAAGATATCGAGGACAACCTGGCTCGATGCGGCTCGCTGGTCGTTTCGTAGCGTCGAGAGCCACTGAGCCTCGTAGGTGCGAACGTCATCGGCAGCGGCCGAATCGGGGGCCTCGTTCGGAGCGACCAAGGCCAGGCGACCATCGGCAAACAGCACGACAGCTGGCGAAAACTTGAAATCGTAGCGAGGCCCTGCCAGCCATTGCACGTGTTCGTTTTGCGTGACGACGATTGCGTCGAGCGAGTGGCTTTCCAAAGCGTTTAACAAGCGTTTCTGGCGACTACGGCAAGCGTCGATGTCGATTCCCAGCATGACAGTGCTCCGCTACGATGATGACGGTGGGGGTAGGATTAATGCGGAGAACAACCTAACAGCCAGGCGCTATGCTGAAAAGTATGGACGCACGGCAATTTGCCCATCTTTAAGTGGCGGCATGGTTTGCAGCGCGCAAAACAAGGGCCGCCCCCGGGAAGGCGCGGCCCTTGCTTGCGATCTTGATGGCTTCACTCTCTTATCGAGCGATTAACCTTCGAGATCCGAATTGAAATCCCAGTCGGCGAATAGATCGTCGACGCTGTCCGAATCTTCTTCGATGGCAAAGTAGTTGGCATCTTCGACCGAGTCGGCCAACAGCAGCGAGGAGTCTTCGACGGCCAGCGAGGAAACGACCGAGTCGACGTCTTCCATTTGCTGTTGAACTTCAGCGGACGAGGAGGTCGTCACTCTTACACCGTTGCGAATTAGTTCGTGGTAAACCATCGGTGCGATTGCCGCTTCGTAGCCAGTACGACCACTGATGCTTTCGACATCGACGACTTTATCAAACACGAACGAGACCGGGTTGTGGGTCTCGACCGGGGCGATCGTTTCTTCGACGATCGACTCTGTGGTCACGGCGGCCTGAAGAGCAGCCGAACCACCGACGAGCGTCTGGCCTGCGGTGGCCGAGGCGTAAGCCGTTTCCAGGATCTGGACATCCAGAGCCGAGATCATCTTACGTTGACCTGGGTCGAGGGTGGCGTTCATCACATCGCCCATATGCTCGGTCGAGTCAAGGTGATGTGCGTAGTCGTCCAAGACAGCGACGAAGTCGGAACCGATGAAGACCTTGTTGCCTTCATGGTCGGTGACGACGTTGTCCGAGAATCCTGCGTAGTGCGACATAAAGCCATACAAGTGACCCAGTTCGTGCAGAATGACCGTGTACAAGTCGTACTGGCCTTCTGCCGGACCACCTTCCAGGTCAGAGCTCCAACCTAGACCGGCACCATCGTCATCGAGCGTGAGGATACCGAATTGCGGCAGGCCATTTTCGTCGAGCCCCAGAAGCTCGGCTTCACCCAGTTGGGCATCGCCGAAGTCCTTCACAACCAGCTTGACGTCGATGGGTTCTTCCCAACCTAACGCTTCTTGCCAGTCGGTGACGGCTCTGTCGAAGACATCCTGCATCGTATCAGGGCCGTTCAGCTCGACACCCTTACCAACCCACATTTGGGTGAAGGTTTCGGGGTACTGGATGCTGCTAACATTCAGCTTGGTTTTGCCGTAGTTACCGATGAACGCGGAGAAGTCTCCCAGGCCGACCTTACCGTCGTTGTCGAAGTCCAACGCGGCCGTCATGGCGTTGTTGGCTGTCAACGTCGACTTCCCGTAAGCACTGATGAACTGGCTGAAGTCCGCGAGACCGATCTTGCCGTCGTCGTTGGCGTCGTAAGCGACCGCCCAGATATCGACATCGGCCACGTCGGTCACATCCGCGTCGACTTCGCCGATATAGCTGAGCATGACCTTCGTGTTGGTCGCTTCTAAGCCGAGCGATTCGGCCGTCAAGTCGCCACCCACCGAGACGTCGATGCCGTCGTTTGGCAGCGATTCGAGTTTGACACGACCCAGCAGGACGAACGAGCCGTTACCCAGGTCAGTCTGTTCGCTCTGGCTGCCCAGCCCGGTGATCATGCCGTTGGCATCGTCGATCGTGCCGGTACGGTTTACGTTCATCGACGAGGCGTATTCAATTTCGGTAGCCGTGAACAGGCTGGTGTCGTAGCCCAGGTCCAGCGAACCACCGTAAACGCCGGCTGCATCGGCCGTGTTGCCCCAAACTTCGACCCACAGCGAGTCCCATTCCGAGGCCCAGTCGGCACTATCCGGCAGTTCGGCCACCTGACCACTGGCATCGATGCCGGTGCGGTTCTTGTTGACGGTCACAAAGATACCGGAACCATCTTCCAGAGGCTGTCCATCTTTGGCGAAGACCGTCCCTTGCAGAGGCACAGCACCACCGGCCGCGGCTACAATCGTACCCTCGAAGTTCAGGTTGATTCCTACCATCGAACCACTGATATCGAAGGTGTTCTGAATCAAGCGGTTGAGGTCCAAGGTGAGGATATAACCACCGAGGCCATCCCCTTCGATGCTCGAGGCTTCCGCCCCGTTTGCACCCAAGGCAATGCCACCCAGGAATTCTCGCTCGGCGGCAAATGCACCACCACCATTTACTGCGGTTTTGGTTTGCACATCGACGAAGCCGGTGGCGATGTCGATTCCGAAGGAGGAGGAATCAAAACCGACATTTCCGGTATAGGCATTTCCAGAAAGCACGACTTCGGGACTACCGGCGATGCGGATCACCGTTTCGCGAACCGCGACAAAGTGGTCGGTCTCGACCGAAGCTCCGCCCACATTGATCGTTTCATGAGCTTCCAAACCGAAGTTAGCGGAACTGTCTCCATTGATCTCCGGGTTACCGCCGAGTTCGTCAGGTTCGCCCGGCGTGTACGAGCCCTCTTCGGTCAGGATCAATTCGGTACCAATGATCTCGAACGAGTCGGGATCCATTTCGTCGCCACTAAACAGGACGAAGATATTTCCGGTAAAGCTAGTTACGTTTCCGACACCATTGCCACCTTGCCCCAGGGCTTCCAGGCCGCCGATGGTGCTGGCACCTTGACCGAGGATAATAGCCGAACTATCGGCGGAAGAGATGGTGAACTTCTCGGCATCGACGATCTCAACCGATGTGTTTTCGATGGTGATCTGCGAGGTGTTGATTACGGCCCTGATCTCATCGCTGCGTGGAAGATCGGTCTCGGGGTCCCCCCCTACCAGAACGTCCTCTTCGTCGGCAGGGTTCAGGGTTATCGTTGTTTCGCTGTCGTTGAAGTCGATCGATACCAAATCGGTAACACTCTCGATATCAACACCGGCTTTGGCTTGCAGTTCCAGATAACCCAAACGTACATAACTTCCTTTACCACCGATGGAGCCGAACCCAGGGACCGGCGGTTCAAGGTCAAGCGGGTCGGCCGAACCAAAGAAGGCGTTGAAGTTGTCGACCGAGCCGTCGGCCCAGATGACAGGTTCACTACCTTCGCCCAGGGCCTTGCCAGGGGCGATAATGTCGATCACATTGACCAGGTCATCGCGGTAGTCCAGCCCCAGAATAGCAAGTCGGAACCCTTCAATCCAGGCGTTGCCGGCCTGAACGTCGTCTTCGCCAACCAGGGTGGTACCCCAGATTTCGACGAAGAAGGTTTGTTCGTCGGCGAAGCGATCGGTTGCCTGAGGCAGTCCGGCGGGGGCGACCCCGTCAAATCCCTGGGTGCTGTCCTGAGTAAGGTTGAGCACAGGAATGATCTGGAAGTCGACCGCCTTTTCGTTGGTGACCGAGATGTTCACCAAAAGCGGTGTGTCTGCGACCAAGGCGTCCAAGGTGTCTTCGGTGGCGACCAGTTCCACGTCGACAGGGGCACGATCTTGACCGACGCCGAAGTATTCAAACTCGACGACGAGTTGCCCTGCACCATTGTCGAACGACACGCTAACGATGTGACCGCCGGCGGTCACCGCCGCTTCGTTGTTCACCTCAAGCAAGACATTACTGCCTTCAGGGTCGGTGAAGAAGCTGGCAACGTCGATGTCGAAGCGTCGCACAAAGGTCGCACCGGGAACACCATCGGCAATCTCTTGCGCGGTCAGGTCCGATTCATCGACCGTTGCCAGGTCGAAGTCCATGCCGACCAGGACGGGAGCTTCGTTGACATCACCCACGTCGATGGTGAACGACTTTGAGTCGAACAGTTGGTTCATTCCAGGCGTTGGGCCGCCGTTGTCGGTCACTTTGATTTCGAGCGTATAAACCTCAGCGTTCTCGAAGTCGATCGTGGTGTTGTCCTCGATGGTGATGTTGCCGTTGCTATCGATGGCAAACACGCCGTTGGGATCACCACCGACAATTTGGAAGGTGAACGAATCGCCCGTATCGGGATCACTGACCGCGACGGTACCCACGGCGGTTCCATCCACGGCATCTTCGGCGATGCTGAATGGGCCAGGGTTGTTGTCAATGACAGGGGCTTCGTTGACGTCGTTGATGTTCACCGTGATCGTCATCGGCGTCATGTTCATCGCTTCATCGATGGCGAACACCGTGAAGACGATTTCGGAGTTGGACTCGAAGTTGAGGGCTGCGTTATTGTCGATGCGGATATCGCCTGTAATTTCGTCGATCACGAAAGTATTCGATGGATCGTCGATGTCATAGGTAACGTCTTCACCCTCATCGTCGCTTGCGGAAACGGACTGCACGATCGTGTTGTCGGCTACCGTGTTTTCATCGAGCGAGAAATCGTAGTCGACTTCGTCGAAGGTGGCCGGTGGGTTCTGGAAGACGCGGATCGTCAGCTCGAACGGATCGAACAAGAGGTCCCCATCCGATTCCAGACCTGGCTGATCGGCGTAATTAAACGTCAGCGTGAAGAAGCGTTCCTGATTCGAGAAACCTGCGTCGGGAACGTTCTGGATCAGCGAGATGGTGCCATCGGGGCTAAGCGAGAAGTAGTCAGAGCCGGTGCCACCCATGGCGACCTGCGAGTACACAATCGCGTCACCCTCTGGATCAACCGCGGTCAAGACTTCCGAGATGTTGCCCAGATCGATCGGTGTTGCAACATAATCGTCGTCGACATCCGCAAACGAGATCTCAAAGGGATCGGTCGGCGTGTCGTAGATCGGCAGTTCGTTGAGGGGGTTGATGGCGATCTCGATGTCGCCGGTGACAGTGCTGTTCGCTTCGCTTTGACCGTCATTGGCAGTGATCGTCAGCGTGATGCTGTCGGGATCGATGCCTTCGACGTCGAGTAGCTGAGCCATGTCTACGACGATTTCACCGTTGACGATGTCGAACGCACCGGTGACATCGACCGAAGTCCCGGATACGACAGCCGCATCGATCGTGTAGGTGAGATTTGACGCGGCATCGACATCTTCAAACGCCCCGCTAAGGTCATAAACCACGTCGCCGGATGAGGCACCAAGCGAGCCGGTTTTGGTTTCGACGAATTCATTGACATTCACACCGACCGGGGCAGTGAACGTCGGACTATTGTTTTCGTCGGTCACCGTGATGGTGATCGTTTTGGTGCTGAAACGTCCCTCGCTGTCGGTGACGACCAGGTCGATATCAAAGACACCGCCGGTCGCACCAAGTGCGTTCACATTGTCGAACGTGAGGCCCGCTGCATTGGCGACGACCAACTCGTAGACGTCGTCGTTCAGGTCGGCAGTGCCCATGTCATCGACCAGGGCCAACTCGAACAGGTCGACCAAATCCTGGCCCGAATTCGCGTCGCTTACTTCCAGCGAGAAAGTGAATTGGTCGTTTTCTACGTCGGTTGCTGTCAGAATGACTGCAGGCGTGAGGCTGGCCCCATCGATGATGCTGCCAGCGACGTTTTCTTCAATGGTGAATGCCGCGTCGGTTGGCGTTGTGAAGACAGGGGCTTCGTTGTCGGCCACGGTCAAATTAAGGGTGAAAGGTCCCTTGTTGAGCACGTCATCGGTAAGCAGCGTGTTATCGTCATCGAACGTGAACGTAATGGAAAACGTACCCTCGCCGTCTACGCCAAGATCTGACGAGGTAAGCTCTTTCAAAAGCGTAATCGTGCCATCGGCGTTCAACTGGAAGAAGTCCTCGTCATCCTGAGCAATGGAGTAGGTGAGCATGTCACCTTCCGGATCGATCAGGCCGATATCGAGACTGAATCCTGAGACATCGCTCGGGTCGTCGACATCCAGCAGCGAAATCGTGGGCAGCGAAACGGTACCGCCGGGAATCACTGGCAGTTCGTTCAGGTTGATAACTTCGATGTCGATGTCCTGCTGAGCAGACAACATCCCGGTGCCGTCGTCGGTAGCGACGATGGTCAGTGTGTAGCTATTGAGCGTAGGATCCTCGAAGTTCAGCTTCGTCGAGTCGGCAACGACGATGTTGTCTCCGTCGATGGCAAACGCCCCATTCCCATTTCCACCGTCGATGGTGAAAGTGAGCGTGTCCAAATCTTCGTCGGTGAAGTAGTCGGTCAGGTCGGCCACAATGGAACCATCGGTGGTTACGGCCGTCGCTGCGGAGGCGTTTTCATTGATCTGCAGCGTAGGAGCCACAACGACCACCGGGGCATCGTTCACGTCGGTGACGTTGATGGTCAGGGTAAAGCTGTCAGTCAACTGCGTACCGACTTCCCCCAGGCCGTTGCCGTCGAGGTTATCGGTAACTTGGATGTTCAGCTCGAAGGAAGTCGTGCCCCCTTCAAAGTTAAGTGCGGCCTGATCACTGACAGTGACTTCGCCGGTGGCACTATTAATTTCAAAGACAGTCTGGCCTGAACCACCGGTAATTTCAAACAAAAACGGAGGATCGTCTTCGTCCACGTCGGTTGCGGTTACCGTCGCAACGAGTGTTCCATTGGCAGTGTTTTCCGCGACATCAACCGTAGCATCACTGGTAATGACCGGTGCTTCATTGACATCGATCAAATTCACGGTGACCATCTGGGGCACCGAGTTTACGCCCCCGACTTCGCCGTTGCCATCACCGTCGAGTTTATCAGTGGCGGTGATTTCGAGGGTGTAGGAGCTCGTGGTTTCATAGTCAAGCAAGGCCCCTGCCTTAACGGTAACGATCCCGGAGGTGGCATCGATATCGAACAGCGCCGCGCCGTTGCCGCCGGTGATCGAGTAGGTCAGGTTCGTCCCTTGATCGTCGGCATCCTCATCGGTTGCAACAATCGGACCACCGGTTAGCTCTACGCCGTCCGCCGAGTTTTCTTCAATGGTTAGCGTGTACGAGTCTTCGTCGAAGACGGGCGCTTCGTTGACATCGCTCAGGTTGATCGTGATGTTCTGGGTGGTCACCAGTCCTGCACCACCGAGGCCATCTCCCTTGCTGTCGGTGACCTGAATTTCAACGGTGAAGGTACTCTTCGTTTCGAAGTCTAGATTCGAAGAATCGGCAACCGTGATCTTCCCGGTGCTGGCATCAATGGCGAACGTGCCTTCGTAGCCTGCGTCGATGCCGGTGATGGCATAGGTCAGGATATCGGTCGCGCCATCATTCGAATCAGCCGTTACGTCGCCAACATCAGCGTCCGTCGCTAAGTTTTCTTCGATTGTGAAGATGCTCTGCTCGATGCTCGGCGGGGTGTTGCGGAAGACGGTAAACGGAGTGGGCGTCGAGCTGTTGCCGGCCGCATCGGTCGCCACGAAGGTGAAATCATTTTCGCCGAGGTCCAACGCGATGTTGTCACCTACCTCGAAAGTGAAGTCGCCGGACCCGTCGGCGGTCGTCGTCCCAACGACGACCGAATTGTTATCGAGAATCTCTACGGTCGCCAAGCCTTCGGTCGTTCCGCTGAAGGTCGCTTGAACTTGATCGGTAAGATTGTTGTTTCCGGTCTTGTTATCTAATTCGACGGCTCCGACATCCGCCGGAGCGATGGTATCGATCACGATCGACAAGGCAGTCGATGCGACGCTGGTGTTGCCTGCGATATCGGTGGCCGTGGTGGTGATATCGTGCGCACCTTCGGACAGGCCGGTCGCCGGTGTGAGCGTAGCCACGCCAGAAGCATCGGCCACGACCGATCCTAAGACACCATCATTACTCGACGAGAAGGTCACGGTGGAACCAACTTCTGCCGTGACCGTGAAAGTTGGCGTGGTGACGTTGGTCAGATCGTCGACATCGGAATCGCCTGAGTCATCTGCGGCGGCCATATCAACGCCGGTTGGTGCGATCGGTGCTGTGTCGTCAAACTCGAAGACCAACTCAAACGGCGTCACGCTGACGTTACCCAGTTCGTCCTCGGTGGTGATTTCCAGCGTGTAGCTACCGGAATTAAGCACCGTGCCGGTACCGAGCAGGTCATCCAGGTCATCAATATCAAGTGTGAACGTGATCTCGCTGTCGGTCTGAGTCAGGCTCGAAATGCTAGGCGGGCTTACCGTGTTGGCCAGATCAATGCTGCCGCCGGTGCCATTTTGAATGGAAACTTGTGCCGAAACGATGGTGCTGAAATCGGTGATCGTCCCGCTGATGCCGGTCGTGTCGCTGGTAATATTGTCGCTCGTCGAGCTGCCGGTATCGACAACCACAGCCGCTTCGACCGCAGGAGCTTCATTGTCGCCGATCAAGTCGAGAATGACCGGAGCGTTGCCCATGTTCGATTCAACGTAACCAACCTCGTAACCATCGACCTGGCCGTTCAGGTTGGCGTCGTAGGCAACGTTGTACTGCGACTCGTTAAAGTTGATGCCGTAGACCGATTGGAAGTAGGCGGCTGTGTTATGATTGCCAGCACCGCGTGCTTGCAGCTCAGCGGCAACGGCTCGCATGTACTCGTTTTCAGAAACGCCACCGTCCGCATCCGTGGAGCCGAAGAGCATCACTTCGGCTAAGAATCCACCAGAGCCCGAAGTGCCCCCCACTTCGATCGTAAAGTTCGACCCGCCGGATACCTCAAACATTACGACACTGTCCAGGCTTCCATTGGCATCGGCCATGGTCTGCATCAGCGGCACATGATTGGCCGGATTGTTGCGGTCGGTGTCCTGAATGAACACGAGCGGAATCGCTGGGTCCAGGTTGCCGCCGGTGCCTTGGATTCGAAGGGCAACGATAGCAGTGCCGGAAGCAGGGTCGACTTCCAGCTGCAGATCTCGCTTTTCGCCCGGCGATCCGATTTCAAGGTTGTCTACGAAGTCGAGAGTGTTCGCAGCGAGCAGGTCGCGAATCTCAAGACTTTCCAGCCGCATGTTGCGAGAACCGCGAACAGCTTTACGCGGATTTTTGGAAGCGGAGGAGTGATTACGAACAAGAGTAGTGTTTTTCATACTTTGCACCAACGGCCAATCAAAGTTCCCGGGGAATGGTCGGTTTGCAGTCTAAGTGGAGAGTGGGGCATACGAAGACTAGGAAGAGGGGGGTAAGCCTAGCCTTGAAACTCCGTGTTCTGAACAGACAGTCCACCTGGATTAGAGAGGACTGCCCGGATCAGGTAGTTCCATTAAAATCAGGGGTTGTATCAATTTCAATCAATTACTAGGAATCTAATTGCCCATTCTTGGTATTTTACCTAGGCGGCGCATTATTTCTGACCTATGCGACCAACTAGCTTTCAGGCGAATCGCCTTCTGAACCGGTAAATTCTTCTGTAACCCACTATATAGCCAGTGGTTACGGCACAGAACTTCTAAGCCAAGCAGACTACAGACACAAACCAGGATACGTAAGAGGCCTGGGAGAAATGCACAGACAAGCGATTTTACAGGCTAATCACCATCCAAGAACGGCTTGATCGCTTTCGCTACACCCCTGCAGGCCCAACGGCTTAGACAGGTCGCATTAATTACGCGGTTTGCCTAACCAGCAAGGACGAGTATTCGCACCCCAAAAGAGCTGGCAACAAGATGGGTGATTTGCGTCGACTTTTCCAGCCCCAAAGAAGTAAACCTAGTGATATCCGGCACTTCCGTCAAACTTTTGATGGCCGGGAAACCGAATCCAATACAGACAACGCATCTGTTCGTTTCCGCACGGAAATTACGAACAACACAATCGATCGTTGCCAACGGAATTCACGAAACGTTGTACTTCACCCGATACCCAAGCGTTTTGTCTTGGGGAAATGAGTACAAGGAATGGGAAACATGCTCCGTCGCCTGACGACTGTCACACTGGCAATTGGAGGCCTGATTGCAGGCCTCAACACAACCCCGCTGCCAGCTCAGGATTTCCTCGACACCGAGGTCCAGCATTCCGAGCAAGACGTTGCCCCAACTCTCTTTGCGGAGTCGACCGCAAATGAAGAGGCTGCAACGCAGGCCGTGGAAATGCAACTTGCCAACTGCGACGCCTGCCAGTCAGACACCTGTGCAACGTGTTGCGATCCGTGTGGATCAGGCGGTTGGTTTGTCGACGGTTGGCTCGAGCAGGGCTATACCGCAAATACCGACCACCCCGGCGGTAATTTCAATGGCCCTATGGGTTTCAATGATCGAGCCGATGATTATCAGCTGAATCAGCTCTATCTGACGATGGGAAAGCAGATTAGCGAAGACTGCTGCAGCTGGGATTTTGGCGGCCGGGTCGACCTGCTATATGGTACGGACTACTTCTGGGTCGAATCAAACGGCCTGGAACGCGAACGAGATGGCTCCCGAAAATGGAATGGCCAAGGGCCACGCGATAACGATACGCGAGCGCTCAATGGCCTGGCATTACCGCAGGTCTATGCCGAAGCGTTCATCCCGGTTGGTTCCGGCGTGAAAGCCAAGTTCGGGCACTTTTACTCGCTGCTAGGTTACGAAGCGGTCCCGGCTCCTGAGAACTTCTTCTATTCGCATAGCTACAGCTTTGTTTACGGTAACCCCAAGACACACACTGGCTTTGTGACCTCGTACAGTCCTACGACCTGCTTCACAGTGCAAGCCGGTATGACCAATGGCTGGGACAACTTCGAGAACATCAACGGTTCGTATGGCTTTCTACTGGGCAGCAGTTGGTCCAATGGTGTTTCCGGCCTATCGTACGCAATGCATACCGGCAGCGAAGATCCCACCGGCAGCCAAAACCGTTATTCCCACACGATGGCTTACACTCGCAAGCTGAGCAACCGCTGGGACTATGCGTTGGTTCACGACTTTGGCGTGCAAAACGATGCGTTTCTCGATGCGGCATTTGATGCGGAAGACGCCTACTTCTATAGCTTCACCAACTACCTTTACTACCACTGGAGCGACCAGCTGTCGCTAGGTGCTCGTGCCGAGTGGTTCTGTGATGAAGACAACTGGCGTATTCAGCAGGTCCCTGTCGAGACGCTATTCACGGGCCATAACTATTACAACATCACCTTGGGTGCCAATTGGAAGCCATGCGAGCATGTCATGGTTCGCCCAGAAGCTCGGTACGACTGGTCCGATCTTAATCCGGCCGGTACGACGGGCGTGTTCAACGACTTCATGAAAGACGACATGTATACCTTCTCGGTCGACATCATTCTGTTCTTCTAAAAGGCCTAATACAAAGCACTGAGCAAAGGAGACTGGTTGCTATCAACGAGGGGACACCAGCACTGCTGGCACCATAATCGCGCAAATCGATTTAATTCCTATCAACTGGGTGGGTCGGAAATACCGATAGGACTGATACGATTTGCAAAATCGCCCCTCACAGGTTTGCGCGGCCTTAAAGCCGGCATTGGCAACCATGAAAAGCAATCAAATTACCAATATCGTCGCCAGTTCAATCTTGCTCGCAGCTGTTCTGGCTTCCCCAGTGCTTGCACAGTCCCGCACGATGGCGTCTGCGCCACGTGTAGCGGCAAACCAGGTTGAGCAAGTCTCGGCGCTGATGCCGGCATCCTCTGTCACCTTGGAAATGGACGACGCGATGGTAGCGTCTTCTAGCTCCTGCTGCGGCGACGCTGGCTGCGTGGAGTGTGCCGGGGTTTGCTCTGCACCATGCTGGAACGAGTGCGACCAGTGGTTCGTCAACGGATGGTTGGAACAAGGTTTCACTGGCAACCCCAACGCTGATGGCGGATTGATTGGCCCAGCGGGTACCAATGGCCCACTGATTTTCAACGATCAGGCCAACGAGTACATGCTCAATCAGCTGTATCTGTCTTTCGGACGAGAAGTAAGCCAGGATGCCTGCACGTGGGACATTGGCGGCCGTGTCGATGTGCTTTATGGTACCGACTACTACTTCATCCAATCGACCGGACTCGAAACCTACGACGATAACTCGCAGAAGTGGAACAGCGGCAACGGTCCCCGCGATGGGGGCGATGCAGCCTTGTATGGTCTCGCGCTTCCTCAATTTTATGTCGAAGCGAACGTCCCCTGGGGAAATGGTCTGAACCTAAAAGCGGGTCACTTCTATACGATCATGGGTTACGAGTCGGTCATGGCTCCTGAAAACTTCTTCTACTCGCACTCTTATATGATGCAGTACGGAGAACCTTTCACGCATACCGGCATTCTCGGTAGCTACCCCACCTCGTCTTGCATGACCTGGTACGGCGGTATCACTCGTGGCTGGAATACCTTTGAACAGCCCAACGGCCAAGTCGGGTTCCTGGGCGGATTCCGCTGGGAGAGCCCCAATGAAGCCACCAAGCTGAGCTTCACGCTGCATACCGGCAGCGAAGATCCGACCGGCGAAAACAACCGCACAACCTACAGCCTGGTCTTCCAACAGCGCATCAACCAGTGCTGGACTTACGTCATGGAACACAATCTGGGTACCGAAGAATACGCACGCCTGACCACCACCAGCGAATTGGCAACGGCGAATTGGTACGGGATATCCAACTATCTCTACTACACCGTGAATCCCTGTTTAGATCTGGGGGCCCGCTTAGAGTGGTTTGATGACCGCGACAATGCACGCGTCTTTGGCCTGGCCAACGACAACATCGCCAGCGGCGGCAACTACTATGAATTCACCTTGGGTGCCAATTACCATCCGGCATCCTGGTTCATCTTACGACCCGAAGCACGTTGGGATTACAGCGACCTGTCCGCTCCAGGCATCAACGGGGCCTACGACAACGGTACGTCTAAGAATCAATTCACGATCGGCTTCGACCTGATCACGATGTTCTAAACGAGATCGAACCCAACTTGCCGTGCCGCCATGCCAAGAGATGGGCGGCACGATGCTTGGATAGACGAAGAGCGACTCTCCGATGAGATTCTACCTAGTCGTCTTCGCTGCCGAAAAGCTGATCGACAGCCGATATATAGAAGTTCTCCTCAAACGTGTCCTGATCCCAGTCGATCAGACGCTCGCCAGGCTGAATGGTCGCACTCATCAGCCCTTCCTCAGAATGCCCGAAGCCGGCAACGTGTCCTAGCTCGTGCATCAGTACCGACAGCAAGTCGATTTTGCCTGCAGCCGCTGAGGTGCTGTTCGCAAGTAATTGGCCATTCTCGCTGTGAGCGCTAAACTCGGACGAATCGAGCGGGGTCGAATCGACGAACCAGCCCCAACCGGCCGCGTCATGATCGAGGTAAATCGAATTCCCGATCGTCGATGCCAACTGACTGCCTGGTAAGTCGACGATGCGAATGGTCACAACGTTCGTGTTGTTCCCGATACTGGTCGCCACAACCGCCGGCGGCAGGGCAGTGGTCACGGTGGCAATGTCTTCTCCGAGAAGAGAATCAACACTGCTTCCCACATGGACCTGGGAAGTGAGGATCGAGTCGCTCATCGCTGCTTTAAGCAATAACGGCGACCAATCGTACGTGCGACTCACACCATCGTGCGAACCGCCGACAGCACTGCGGAAGTAAGAGAATCCGCTTCCATGGGTATCGCCTGACAAATCGAAATCAATGAACACGTCGGAGTTGCTATGCTCCAGGGCTTTGAGATACGCACTGAAGTCGGCGATGCCGACGCGACCGTCGTCGTTCAAGTCGTAAACCATCGGCAGCAATCGGGCAGGAAGATTGATGTCGGTCGTCGGGCTATCGACCACGCCAACTCCATCAACAGTCAGCGAGGCATTGGTTATCGACGTCAGGAAGTCATTGAAGTCGGTACCCAGAGTCTCACCCAACTGCGGTGCATCCAGGCCATTGGCAACTGCCCCAAATCGAACTCGTCCCAAGCGAATACGCTCTCCTTCGTTCAAGCTCACCGAAGAGGATGTCACTTGGATCGTCGCGGTGCCGTTAGCGTTGTTCACGCCGGTCCCTGTGGACACAGTGAATGCGGAATCGATAACAATCGAGTTCGCCTGAAAGATCGACGAATCAAAATTCAGCGTGACAGAAGCCGCCGTGATTGCATCACCACCGGTTCCAACAGGGGTGACCCAAAGTTCCACCCAAAACGAATCCCACTCACCAATAATCTCGTCACTTTGCGGTCGGCTATCCACAACGCCGTTGCTGTCGGCATCGGTCAAATCCCGCACGGCGGTAATCATGATATTGGAAACATCGCGAACATCGACCGTTACCGTGGCGGTCGATTCCATACCTTCATCATCAATCGTGTAGGTGAACGTATCGGACCCCGTGAAGCCGGCCGCGGGCGTGTACTGCACGTTGTCACCCACCACCACAACGGTTCCCCCGGCAGCCGTAGCACTCGATGCCAGTGTGATTAGAACCGTAGAATCGGCTTCAGCAACGCCACCCTTGTCGTCGTTCTTAAGAACCGGCAGAAGCGTTGCCGTATCGCGATCGGCGATAAATATATCGTCGAATGCATCCGGCTCGTCATTAACCGGTGCAACGTTCAAGATCACCGTGGCGGATGTCCCGTAGAGACCTAGCTCATTCGCAATATCGTATTGAAACGAAACGGTTCCGCTGAAATCCGCCGGAGGTGTAAACTCGATTTCGCCTGTCGTGTGATTGACACTCAGTTCACCCACAGCCGGCTGCGACAACAAACGCAACGTGGATGGATCGAATGTGCTTCCTGAGCCCGAATCATTTGTCGACGGACTGAAGGTGACGGACTCGTCTTCGTTCAAATCAATGGAATCGGTGTTCAGTACTGGCTGAGTCCCCACGATGATTTTAATCGCTTCGTAGTCGATCGCGCTGGCAATGATTTCTCCATCCAAGTCATTGGATACCGCGACAACGATATTGTAGACACCCGGTGCAAGTCCCGAGCTTGTATTGATCTGAAGTAACCCGCTTGTGCTGTCCACCGAATAGACAAGGCCTGCCGGAGCTCGATAAGGAATGTACTCGCTGGACTTGCTTGGATCGAAATCGTCTTCGTCGTAGTAGACCAGCTCGTCCCCATCCAAGTTCGTGGCGCTTAGCTGAAACGTATAGCTACCTTCCGGTGTCATCGTGACATCGGGAATGAACGACAGGTAGGGGTTGGTCGTGCTGCTATCGGGAGCATACGTGACGTCGAACGAACGGTTGAGCGTGTTGCCTTGCCCGTCGGATACCGTGACGGTAATAGTTTCGGTTCCGGACGCCCCTTCGGGAATCTTCAACCGCAGGACGCCATTTTCCAAATCGACAAAGGTCGATACTTCGTCCATCACGACTTGCCAGTACGGTGTGGTGCCACCATTGGTATGCGTTCCGCTGATTGACTCGCGGACAACCTCGCCTTCGGTCAGAAAACCAAAAACGGTGTGCTGAAAATCTAAGTGCGGGGCCAGCCCTTCCATGATGAAGAACTGCGAATTGTTGGTATCGTCAAACGATTTGGCGAACGACAAAATCCCTGTGCCGTTGTGCCGTAGATTAGTGTTGTACTCGTCGTCAAAGTTGGGCAATGACGATCCGCCGGTACCGTTTCCATTGGGGTCGCCACCTTGAATCACAAAACTTTCATAAACCCGATGGAACGTGAGACCGTCGTAGAAGCCGCTCTCGGCCAGGTCAATGATCCGAGAGGTGGCGAGTCTCGCTTCCTCTTCGAACAAGTAGAACTCCATTGTCCCGTATCGGCTCGAA
This sequence comes from Bremerella alba, assembly GCF_013618625.1. Taxonomy (NCBI): domain Bacteria; kingdom Pseudomonadati; phylum Planctomycetota; class Planctomycetia; order Pirellulales; family Pirellulaceae; genus Bremerella; species Bremerella alba. Next base: position 296,698 of record NZ_JABRWO010000005.1, read on the forward strand.
TAAATCCGCAGGCTTTTGTTCCCTTGCATGACCGAAGCGATGACCGTGCCGGACGAGGAAGTCACGGTGTACGTTAATGGGTCACCGGTGGGGGAGTAACCATCCAAGGGGATATGATACGACTGACCTGCGATCAGGTCGGTTTGATCTGGGATCTCTTCCAAATAAAGGGGCTCGCCCTGCGGGATCGTCACGCCGGTGTAGCTGAGAAGTTCTTCGATTTCGAGCACACCGACAACACGCGTTCCGTCTCCAAAGACCCACGTGGGCAACTGCGAAATGTTGTTATCGACCCCGACTTGATTGAGGGTATGATTCGGATTGGTGACTTCGACGAACGGCAAGTTGAGGTAGCCTTCGCCAAACAAGGCTTTCTGCTGGGTACAGTGAGGACACCAATCGGCGCCAAAGAAGATCGCCCCGCTATCGGCAATCGCTTTGGCCAAAGCTTTGAAATCGACGTTTTCGTAGGTGACATCACCGATGGTGAGTGATTCGCCCTCAAGGGCCAACGCTTCGTTGCCCATCCCCGCATCGAGAAGCTGGCGAGCCTCTAAATGTTGCCCCTGGACTTTCCACTGGCCCCCGGGGCGTTTAGCTGCATAGCATGGCTTTGGCCGGAGAATACGCGTCAGGACCACTGCCAAAACCGAAACAGCCAGCAACATTCCGAGCACGATGGCAACAGCTGCAAAGGTAGTGGGATCGACGATGGCCATGGAATCTAAGTTAGGCATGAGGAAATTAAGAGGGGAAAGCACTTAGTCCGACGGGTGTTTGGACGGCTAAGATAGTCAAAACAGGGAAAAACAACCCCGAACCTATATGGTACATACGGGGTTATCCCATTTCCAATGAAGTTCCGTTGATAACCCCCTAAAATAGACATTCCCTTAACCCCTTGGACGCTAAGCAGGCGTCTTTCGTTCCAGGATAGCGCATAAAAAACGCAGAACAGCCAAGCCGTTCCGCGTTTGTCTTTGATGTTAAGCGAGACTATTCACCAGCGGGACGCTGTGCCGATGGAATCACTCGCTTTTGAATGTCCGTTTCGAGCGCTCCGAAGGCGGCTTCGTGACGCTGTACGGCCATGTGCAGAGCCCCCAGCATTCGCTTGGCGGTGTAATAGTTGAGAATGATTCGCTGCTGGACTTTGATCTTTTCCTGCGACTGAACCATCGGCTGAGTATTCAAACCGAAGTCAATGATCAGTTCCTCTGGCGTACCGGTCACACGGCAGAAATTGGCGTAACAGGCAATCGCACCTGATTCGTCCAATTCGACTTGCTTCGGAGCTGGTGGGGTAGCTTGACCTTGGTTTTCAGGGGCGTCCGACATGTAGATTGTCTCCTTAGAATTTAGTGTAGACCTTAGCGGTATTGGGCTAGTTTAGTCATGGCCCCCGGTTCTACGAGATGGCCTCTGCATAGTTTGTCACATCAAAGAGTGGCTTCAACCTACCCTAACCATCAAAACCGAAACAACTGGAAGAAAGGCCGATACTTTACACAGGTTAGCGATTACAGGTAGAAATGGAACGTTCGCGAAACGTATCTCCACAGGCGACTTCCCATCGGTTCCCATTGAACCCAGACTTTCGCCCGGCCCCGCATCCCCAGTTTCAATTCTTCCTCGACACCGGCCAAAGGAACTTGGGCAGGGAAGGTCGCGTTTTGAGCACGCATCCGTCCTGTCTCTTGGTCGGTGACGGCCGGCAGATCGCCTCCTTGCTGCGTGCTAAGAGCCGGCGGAATGAACTCGACCTCTTTGCTTCCCATCACGACGATGCGTCCTTTGAACGTGCGCCCAGGAAACGCATCCAGCTTGATCGCGACTTCCTGGTCCGGATTCACTAGCTCGATCTGATCCTGGTCGATATAGAGCACGGCTTCCATTTCGTCCGCGTTTCCAATTTGGCAAACGACGTCGCTCATGGAAAGACTCGCCCCTTGGTTCCGCGCATCGAAGATCGAACCGGACCATTCCGCGAGCATGCCGTTGTCACTACCGCGACTTTTCTTGTCCGGCACTGGGAACACAGTCCCATCAATCGGGGCTGGCACGTCAATTAATGCAACCTGCTGACGCTTCTTTTCGAGTTGCTCGTGGATCGACTTTAACTGCTGAATGACTTCGAGATAGGTTTGCTCCACCTCGCCACCTTGCTCGGCCCGCAATCGCTGATTGTTAAGAGCATCGGAAAGCAATTGCAGCCGTTCTTCTTCGTTTTCTAGCTCGGAAAGCTCTAAGAGCAAATCGAGGTTCGTGACCCGTGCCAACTTGGTACCGCGGGTAACCTGTTGACCAGGCTTCACCAGCATGTTTTCCAATTGACCTGGCACCACCACGAAAACGCTCTCAGCGTTTTTCGGCTGTACTTCTACCGGGCACTTTACCCACTGGGGGACGGGAATATAGACGATCCCCGCGATCACCGTCGCCACGACCGAGGCGGTAATCAAAACATTTTTCCGCTTCACCTGTGACATTCTCCCAGGGACATACAAGAACTTGCACAACTGGTATATGGGCATCACCACCAAACCGTAAACACCCGCCAAGGCGATCATCTGCCCGATGACCTTCAAGCCGTACGGCTCGAAGACCTGATTCAAAAAGAGCATGATCGAGGCGGTCACGAAGAGGCGATAAATGTTGGACGCAACCGTATAGAGACCAAAAAAGAACTGATTTCGTTCCGGCAAAAAAGGATCGTCGGGAAGTTCCATTCCCAGGAAGTATTTCGACATGAAGCGATGCAGCACGCTGCTCGCCTTTTGACGCATGTTCGGAACTTCCATGATGTCCGAGAGGATGTAATAACCGTCGTAGCGGAGCAGGGGGTTACCATTGAAGATCACCGTACTCACCGAACTGACAAACATCACCTGCAGCGCCAAGTGATTCAGCAAACCGGGTTCGCTAAACCACCAGACGAACGTGGCAATGGATGCCAAGAAGACTTCGACATACATTCCCGCCGCACCGATCGCCGCTCGATGCCACTTGTTGGGCAGCATCCACGAATCGGACACGTTGCAATAGAGACACGGCGTCATGACCAGAAACATGACACCCATTTCATGACATTCGCCACCATAGCGTTTACAGGACAGGCCGTGGCCGAATTCGTGCATGACCTTCGTGACACCTAAAACGGCCCCCAGAAGAAGCCAATTCGAGGGACCGAAGAATTCCTGAAACGATGGCAACCGACTACGGAAAACGTCGTTCTGAACCGTCACCAGCGTCACAGCGGCTGCACACAACAGCAGCACCATGATCATCGCCGGAAACGTGAAGAGCCAACGCGTGTATGGATTGAGCGTCGTCAACAAGCGATCGGGGTCAAACCCCTTGAAGCGGACGGCCAGGATGTTGGACATCAACTGGACGGTCTCTTTCCACTTCCTCTCGTCACGGCGAACTTTCAGCTGCCGTCCCTGATCCATCGCCGTGGTGATTACCAACCCACTGCGATGCAACGTTCCGATGAACTGCTGCAAGTCGGTGAAACTGATCTTCTGCGGGGCGAACTCTTTCTCGAACTTCTCTTTGATGTCCTGCAGTGAAGTCTTGCCATCCAGCATGTTCAGGATGGCGTATTCCTCTTCCTGAAAGCGAAAGTAGTTCAGCCCAATCGGTTCCTTCACCACCCAATAACCGCGACCCTGATAGGTATGCTGCCGGGCGGTGAGGTCTGGACGTGCACGTAGCGGCAGTGGACGACTGCTACTGGCAACCAAACTGTCTTGAAGACTGACCAAAGCTAAATCTCAGGGCGGGGAAGGGGGGAGTCGTAATCGCTTATAACGCGTACGCTTACTTACGATTACCTTCGAAATGAGCACTTAGTGTCGAGGGACGATCCAGGTGCAACGTCACATTAGCAACGTCGCCTGGTAAAAGCATCCACGCGTTGGCCGATGGCTGGTTCTGGACTTCCGCCGAGAAATCGAAATTCCCCGTCGCGTCGATTTCCGGACTGGCAAACACCACGGTCCCTTCCAACTTGACCAGACCACCAGGCGTTTCTGCTTCGACAGTGACCGGCTTGCCGATCACCATGCCCGGCACGTACTTATCAGCATCCAGCGATCCGTCAACCTTCAGACGTTTCAGTCCCACGACTCGCATTAATGGATCGCCAGGGCGAACCCATTCCCCTTCGTGGCGATATTTCTGCACGACGACGCCATCAATCGGTGTGGTCGTCTTGCACTTCTCGATGATCATATCGGCCGCTTCCATTTCAGCTTCCGCTTCTCCTGCGGTCATGCCGGCGACCTTGAAATTCATGTCGGCCTGTTCGGCTTGCAGTAGGGCCTTTTCCCACTGAAGCTTGGCTTTGCGAATGGTGATCTCGGCGATCGCACCTTTGACCCCTTTATTGGCGGCCTCCAGTTGTTCAAACTCGGCCTTCGAGACCTCGGCTGCTTTTGCAGCGTATTTGATATCGACCTGGTTGATCGCTTGTTCGGTGGCCTTGTCCCATTTCAGCTTCGCAATCTCGCGCTGCTTGACCGGCAGAGAATCATCGATCTGAGCGATCTGAGTTCCCACGGTGACGTAGTCGCCGCGTTCGACAGGAATGCTCACCAGAGCCCCGGTTTCTTGGGCCGGAACATTGACTTCGTCGATCAACGACACCAGGCAGCGTTCGACGACAACCTGGGCCGGCGTCGCGGAAGTTTGAGCGGAAACGTGTCCGGCAATCAGTAGCAAAGTGGCGACCGAAAGAATCACAGACTTGGACATGGGTTTCTTACCTCGTGCGATGATGGATCCTGCACACTCATTGCAGGCCGATAAAGCATTGAAATGAAATGCATCGAGCTCGATGCTGGGGTTAAAACAAAATCCGCGATTCGACGAACTCAAACAGTTCATGGAACCAAGTGTATCCCAGCGGAGCCGTTCCGCAGTGGACCTTGGCGGTTGCGGTCGCCCCCGCTCGCAGATGATGAATGTCTTGCTTGTCGATAGCCACTTTCAACTTCACGATTTGCCCCTCTTCCTCGTCAGGCTGAGCCAATCGCTGAATCTCAGTGACAGTACCGGTGAGCTGCCGACCAGGATCACTGGCCATGATGTAGGTCACCTCAAGTGCTTCGGAATCTTGCTGATGCTCTAAGGCGTATTGAATGTGCTGAATTCGTTTTTCCGGCATGCGGATTTCCAGTATCCAATCCTGGGTCGGATCGATCACCGTCATCAGCACCTGGCCCGGCTGAACGGGACGCTGCATCAGATTGTCTCGCACGTCCCACGTCACAATCTCGCCGGCAATTGGACTGGCGACATCCAAACGCGACATTTTCTCTTCAATCAACGCCACTTGTTCGTTCAGATGTTCGTACTTCTGACGGGCCTGACCGAGGTCGATGGTCAATTGCGTTGCATCAGAGGCGTTTCGCATCGTTTCGGGACGACGCTTGCGAAACTCGAGCGACTGCAGCGTCGATAAGGTCTTTTCACGATCACCGGTAAATTGTTTGTACTGCCGTTCGAGCTCAGTATTCCTCAGGCGAGCTACCATTTGGCCCTGGTCAACGTGGTCGCCGTGGTCGACCGGGACTTCGATCACTTCCCCTTCGACGTTCACGAACACTTCGCGCTGCACGACTGGAGTTAGTGTTGCCGCGCCAGCGACTTTGAACGGAGCAGGGATCAAAAACAAGGCAGCAATAACCGCCGCTACGCCGGCGATCGCCAAAACGGTTTTGGGTAGGTTTCGTGCGGTGACTAAGACCTTCGACTTGCCCAGCAAACGCCAAACCGGCGTGAGCGGGATCGAGTTGTAGTCGATCGAATTGGCCAGGGCTCGGCTGCTGTGCTCGGAGATCAGCTCGACCCCCTTCGAGAATTCCTCTTGCTGCGAGCTGTCTTCAATCTGCTCAACGACCAATGCTCCGAGGATCTCGCCCTGGAATTGGCGTTCTTCTTCTCCCTCTTCCCGCTTCATGTTGTCGGTCGCATGTTCGGGGCGACGCAGCGGAATGACGGCAATGGTTTTCGTGTGCGATTCATCGACATAGTCGTGGACCGCCGTTTCCAATTGCGGAGACAGATCATCGGTCTGTCCACTGAACCAGAAGGGTTCGCCTGTTTCAATAACGCGGGATGCCAGCTTCCCAAGTAATTGCACCTGGGTCGACCGTGCGTCGAACACGTCTTGTCCGCTCACGGCTTCCACCTTCCAGCGGCCACGACGCAAGACCACCGAAACACGGTCGCAGCCGATCAACCGCCGACCTTCATTCGCAATCGTGTAAGCTGTTTGGCGAAGATCCAGATTTTCGTGTACCGCCCGGCTGAACAGTTCGATCTTCGACCAAAGCGATTGCCGGTCAGAGAAGTCGCGTAGCTTGCGAGACTTAAACCAGTCGGTCGCCAGCCCGCACATTTGCTCCAGAAAACGGAGATAACCGCGCTGGCTGTTTGGAGCCGAGTTCGGTCGCTGGAAGATCTCGATGACCCCTTCGACCTTGTCTTCGACTTGGATCGGCGCGACCACCAGAAGCTGGTTGGTCGGATTGCCAGCCGAGTTCTCTTCGGCCCCGCCTGACTGGGGTGCCAAAAGCTGAGCTTCGGCACCTTTGAACACGCTTTCGATCAAACGCAGGTGACGAATGCCTTCGTCGCTCTTCGGATCGACCAAGGCTCGGGCAAGATTGATTTGGTAGATAAGCTGTGGCCGGCGCTGTTCGTCGTAGATCCAGGCAGCTCCTCCCACAGCAGCCAAGGCGGAAACCACCTTCGGCAAGACTTCTTTGAAATAATCCTCTGGAGGGACATCCCGCTTGGAAAGTTGGGCAATCTCCTGAATCAGACCTCGAATCTGCTTTTTCGTGCTTTCGAGGGTCTCGGGATTCACGGACGAGGGCTCTGTGGACATGCCGGGACTATTCATAATGGGAATTTAAGGTTTGAGGCCGATCGTTTCGCGATCGCAAAATCCTACGTCTCACCATAACAAGGGAGGTGAGAATCGAAAATCTCGAAAGCCGAAAAGGTGTCAACCAGGAATGCCGCAAGGCAGGATATATGGGTTACAAGGATCGTGTCGCCGAAGAACTCTACACGCCCCGCGGGTCGTTTGTTCGTTTTGTGATAAGAAGTTACAGTAAGAATTCTTACAAGCTGTGCTGCCAATTGGATAATAAAACGCAACATTTGACGGAACATAGGGTGACTTCGTTCCATCATGTCTCCAAATCGCATCACTCTGGCTAGTCTGGCGAATCCAGGTAGGGATCTTGTCCCATTTCGCGATGCATCTTCTTGCGCTGTTTTTCGTGATACAGCAATACCTTGCGATCACTGAAGTGTTTCTTCTCGATCTTTCGCTGCGATTTGCGGAAGAGCTTCGAGTATCCCGGCAGTTCTGCTAGCCGGTTTTCACCGTAGGCGATTAGCTTTTTGTACCGCGTCGGCCCTAAGCCAACCAGCAAACAATCGTCGTCTAAAGCCATAAATTGACGCGTGCTGCCAGGGTCTCCCTGACGGCCACAACGACCCACGAGCTGACGATCGATACGCGCCGAGTCGTGCATCTCGGTGCAGATGACATGTAGTCCGCCTAAAGCGTGAACACCTTCACCTAACTTAATGTCGGTACCACGCCCCGCCATGTTCGTCGCGACGGTTACTTTACCTGGGTGCCCGGCCCGAGAAACAATATCCGCTTCCGCAGCAACCTGATGGGCATTCAGCACTTCGTGCTCGATGCCTGCTTGCTCTAATAGACCAGAAAGATGCTCGCTTTTTTCAATGGTCCGGGTACCGACCAGAATAGGTCGACCTTGCGAGTGAATCTCGCGAATCTCATCGACAATCGCCGTCCACTTGGCCTCACCATTTCCGAATACGCGATCTGGCCATAGTTTTCGCTGCGGGATGCGGTTGGTCGGACACTTGATTACGTTCAGCTTGTAAATTTTCTTGAATTCCCCTTTGGAACTCGATGCCGTACCGGTCATTCCGCCCAGGTGCCGGTACCGTAAGAAAAGATCCTGAACGGTGATTCGGGCAGCTTGCCCGGTGGCGACGGTTACTTCCACTCCTTCTTTAGCTTCGATCGCCTGATGAATACCATTGCTCCACTTTCGACCTTCGGCGATACGTCCGGTCGACTCGTCGACGATGACGACCTCGCCTTCTCGGATGACATAATGTTGTCCGCTGTGGAAATCGCGTTTCACCTTGATCGCGCGTTCGATGTAGTCGTACAGATCGACCAGACCCACGGCATCTAACAGCTTTGGCTTAGGAATCTGCCGAACTAGCAAACGTCCAGAAACGCTCAATTCCACCGACTTTTTGTCGTGATCGTATTCGAAATGATGATCTTCCTCGAATTCCTCTTCGCTCTTGGCTGCCCAGCGATGGCAAGCCACGGCCACTTTTTCGGCCTCGCCTGGGATCGCACTGATCACCAACGGGGTTCGAGCATCATCGATCAAAACACTGTCTGCTTCATCCACAAGCGAAAAGTAATGCTCGCGCTGGACTGGCTCTTCGCCTTTCTCGGACTTGCCCGCTAGCATCGCCCCCAACACGCCTAGCCCTTGCTCTCGTGTTTGGCGGATGAGAAGCCGGTCTCTTAGGAAATCGAAGCCGAATTCCTTGGAGGTCCCATAGGTAATGTCGCACGAATAAGCTTTTCGCCGCTCTGGCGAGGACATTTGGGATTCGATCACTCCCACGCTCATTCCCAGCATCTTGTAGATGGGCATCATCAGCTCGGCATCACGAGCGGCCAAGTAATCGTTCACCGTGGCCACGTGCACTCCTTTACCAGGCAATGCGTAGAGATAGGTGGGCAAAGTGGCGGTCAGCGTTTTCCCTTCGCCCGTCTCCATCTCGGCGATGGCACCGTTGAACATGATCATCCCGCCGATTAACTGCACCTCGTAATGGCGCATGCCCATCGTGCGTGCGCCGGCAATGCGGACCAGAGCGAACGCCTCGGGCAACAATTTATGTAGCGCCTCGCCACTTTTGGCCCGGTGACGCAGGCCCAGACTGTGTTTGCGAAGGTCACGTTCCGAGAGATCTTTTAGTTGCTCTTCAAAGCGGTCGATCAACGGCAACTTCGCCACGAAGCGTGCGAGCCCTGATCGCGTTACCTGCGAAAAGGCCGACCCCAACGGATTAGCGCGAAACTTGCGGGGAGCTCCTCGCTGAGGAGCTTCCGACTTCTTCGATTCTTCCGCCTGCGGTGCTTCCAAGGTCTGTTGATTTGTATCCAAACTAATATGGTCCCCGGAGGAGTGCTGCCACTAAGTTAGGTGGGTGGGACATTCTAACCGTTACCCACCTTAGATTTTAGTATGAAAGACAAGTCTTTCCGTTCCCAATATTCCGTAGAGTGTTTCCTAAGATTTGCAGGGCCTGGGTCAAGCAACGTCCGCTACAACCAATTGCCCTGGATTATCCGTCAAACTCGTCGCAGAACACCCATCTTTACATCCGGCCTCCGTTCTGGATGGAGAATTCCGTTTATACGGGTTGCACGTTGCTTTTTGTTTAACCGGCACATGCCTGAAGGCCGACATTCCTAATACGTCCGGAATAATCGTACGCGGACCGATTCGAGCGCAGGGCAAGGGTCCTGACCATAGAAACCATTCCGCCCGATCAACTTGGTCTCTTCGGAAACCATGTTTGTCGTTGGCTATTCGATTTTGGATGTCCATCAGACGCAAGCGGTAGCTCTTGTAACTCCTTCCGTTATTCGGAACGAGGCAGGGCCTTGGGAGCGACAGCATTAGTTTGCGAGCACACAACATGAAGCTTAACTACTCCACCCTAGCTTTCTCGATCGTCGCCGTGGTACTCGGCAGCGGTCGATCTTATGCCCAAGAGGGTTATGCTCCGATGGGATCGCCATATCCCGCCGGTGCTCCTGCTCCCTACAATCCCGCCGGAATGCCTCCTGCAGGAATGCAACCTGGGTACCCACCTCAGGCCATGATGGGCGCCCCTGGCCCCATGGGTGCACCAGGCCAAATGCCCGGGCCGATGGGCCCGATGCCTGGTCCGGGTCCCGGTCCTATGATGGGAGGCCCAGCTCCTTATGCTCATATGGCTGCCGCCAATGCCCACGGTCAAATGAACCCTGGCATGCAGTACGGCGGCCCAGCCGATGGTTCGATGTACGAACCCGCTGGCGATTACGTTCAGTACGAAAACGTTACCGGCGCTGCCTGCGATGACGGCTGTGCTCTTCCGCCACGAGCTTACGGAAGCTTCGATACGTTGGTGGTTTGGCGTCAAGGTGGCAACTACCCGCCGATCTTGACGACGAGCGATCCGGCTGACCTGGGTGTCCTGGGTGCGGCCAGCACTCGCGTGTTATTCGGTGACGGATACGAAACGGGCGATGCCGGCCTCGGTGGCCGTATCACGCTTGGTCTCTGGCTGGACGACTACCAAAACTGGAGTGTCGGCGGCCGCTTCCTGGCTTTGGAAGAAGAAGGCGCGAACTACTCGACCAATTCCAATGAGTTCTCGACGTTGGCCTTTCCGTTCTTCAACACCAACACCGGCATGCAAGACTCGGTCGTGGTGGCCCTTCCAGGTACCGGTACCAACGCCGCAGACAATACGACGGTAAGCCTCAACAACGAGAACACCGTCTATATGGGCGACTTCTTTGTCACCAAGCATATCTACACCAATCACGGCAACCGCTGGGACTTTGTAACCGGTTACAGCTATGCCAAAGTTGAAGATCGATTTGGAATCAACGCTCAGTACACGGTCCAAGACCTTGCACCTCCGGGCGGCTTAGCGACCGGCGACATGGTTGCTTTGAGCGACAACTTCTCGGCCACCAACGAGTTCCATGGCGGCCAGTTTGGCTTGATCGCTGAGTTCCAAGACGGCCCCTTCAGCTGGCGTGCATTGGGTAAGATCAGCGTTGGTGGTATGAAGCAAGAGGCGACAATCTCTGGCCAATCGACCGTCAACGGTGCTTTCAGAAACAATGCCGGCATCTACACCAACTCGGCCAACGAGGGAAGTTACACTCGCGATCAGTTCGCTTACATTCCAGAAGTGAATGTCGACATGATCTACGCTTACAACTGCAACCTCGACTTCAAGATCGGTGCTAACTTCGTCTACTTCAGCGACGTGGTAACCGGGGCGACGATGATCAACACGAACGTTCAGCCAGGTGCTTTACCCACCGATCCTCAGTTCAGCTTCATTGAACAGGACTTCTGGATTGTGGGAATGACCTTGGGTATGGAATACCACTACTAAGCTAGACCAAAGCTTAGCTGCCAAGAAATGCAAAGAGCCGGCCTGTAAAGGACCGGCTCTTTTTTTGTTGGTGTGTATCTCAAGCTTACATGTTCGCGAACGCAGCATCGACAGCGGCGAGGTTGGTCATGACGCTCGAAGCGGCACCGTTGATACGAATGATCATACCTTCACTCGTGTTGGCGACGACCATGTAACCGGGCGTCGAGGTCGAGAAGGCCTGAACGACAAATTGCGGCTCTTCAACCCCTTCAACACTCACCTCAAAGGCAATCTGCGAATCGCCGGTAGTTGGATCCAGGTAAGCGTACTCAGGTCGAATTTGAACGAGTCGATCCCAACCGAGGTCAACCGTATACCATTCTAGCGTCGCTACGCCACCACTCTTCGAGAAGGCGAGCACAATGCTGTCTTCCGTATTAGAGGCGATCGAATCGGCCATACTGGTGTACTGATAATCGCGGCCGCGATAACCGAAGTTCAAGCCGGTAAATGTGCCCGGTTCACCACCGCCGACTTGGATGTCGCTGATCGTGTTACCAGACAGAGTGAAGTCACCGGCAGAGGTCAGCCCCTTGCGGGTAAAGCGAGGATCGGTGATACGAACCGAGTAAGTTCCTTCGTCGAAGCCGGCGAAACCGTAGGCACCATATGCGTCGGTAACCGTGGTCTCGACAACCGCACCGCCGCTATCCAAAAGCTCGATCGTTACGCCGCCAACTCGAGTTTCAGGGCTGGCATTTGTGTCGGCATTTTCGTCGACATTGCCATCATTGTCGGAATCGAAGTACACCACTCCAGAGAGCAAACTGTTAAACAGCGTCTTGAAGATGATGGTCCCTTCGGTGACTTGGTTGTTGCCGTCACTAACCCGGTAGGTGATCGTTTCTTCCAGACCTGGAATGTCCGACACGTAGGTGAATTCACCGGTCGGATTAAGCATATCGTCCAGAACTGGCGTAAAGGTCCCTTGCAGGTCCGATTCGGTCAGGTCGTTGCCCGCCTCATCGAAGAAGCCAATGAACGTTGGCACGTCCGAAGGTTCGCCCGGCGTGACATTGTCCATGATGTCGATCACATCGGTCTCAATACCTTCTTCGACTTCAACTTGGAAGGGATCTTCCAGAAGGAGAACACCTTGATCAATTTCGGTGATCGAGACAAAGACACCGGCCTCGGTCGTCCCGGTGTTATTCGTCATACCGGAATCGATGATCGTGTACGAGAAGGTTTCCGAGATGCCACCTACCCCGGTTGGCACCTGGTACAACAGTACCTGATGCGAAGTGATCCCCGCATCGACGATTTCCTGCACGCTTTGCGCGTCGGTTTCAATCGTCACCGATCCCTGAGTCGGTTGAGTGACCTCATCGATATCGAACCGATCTCTCAGCCCGGGCACGAGATTCTGCATGGAGTCCAGGTCATTGGCCAGGACATCGAGGACGTAGTACTTAATGCCGTCGATTTCAACAACCGGTGGATCGTTATCCCCGGGAGGTATCGCGTCAGCCTCGAGGTAGTCTTCCACGACTTCATAGGAATCGAAGTTCGCTCCGGAAACTGGCTCGGCTTCAACGACTAGCGTGACCCTGCCTCCTTCAAAGCGAACGATTTCGCCCGGCCCCGAATCGGCGAAGAAGGTGGCGTTCACATTCGAGTCGTTATCGATCGTGCCATCACGCAGTCTATCGTTGAATGAGCTGACGACATCCAAAGGATCGTTGCTTAGGGGATAATCCTGAACGACCACGTCGAAATCCATCCCGGTGGCAGGCGTTTCAGCAACCGTGCGGAACGTAATCGTGGCGAGTTTACGCCCGAGAAGTGCATCGGTCTCGCCCACTGCGTTTAGCTCGCTAAAACCACCAATATACCTCAGGTAGCCCGCTTCGACTAAATCGCTATCTTGTGCGTAAAGAGAACCGTAGGGTGTTATGTTGCTAGGGGTATCGCCGGTCAAAGGACTAAAATCCTGACCCAACACGATATCCGTAGAGATGTTATCGATGGTCAATCGCGACGAGTCAAACGCGATGTCGACAAAAGCCACATTGATGAACGATTCTACATCCGAAGCGTCCTCAATCCAGATTTCCAGATCGAAGGTCTCGTTCAGATCGACGGTCGTGCTTCCACCTTCGTCAGTATTGCCGGCCCCGGTCACGATCCGTAGATTCACGTCGGCGCGGTACGTGGCATCGGCGACTTCCCCTTCCAGCGTCAAAGCATCCAGCGCGGAAAGCAAGTCGCGGTTGGTTAGTCGGCCGTCATTGTCAACGTCCAGGTAAAGGGTTTGCTCCCCTTCCAGCAGGCTTCGAGCAGCCAACTGCTGAGATTTGCTCGACTTCAAACTCGAGAGCAGTGTGTCGACATCCAATTGGTCGAACACGCCATCGGCGTTCACGTCGTGCGACATGTAGTCGTTATGGACAACAGAAAACGCATCCCCTGCCAGCATGGCTCGGCTCTCTAACGGTTCCATGCGACGAATCGCTCGCTGCCGTTTGGCTCGCTTGGTCGTTTTGTTGGGGACGCGGTGCTGGCGGCTCTTGTTCTTTTTCATGGCGACCTACGGCAACCTATATTTTCGATTAGGCAAGTAGCAAAATGAGTAAGTTAGGAAATTAGGGCGATTCGATCGGCGTCATCCAGACTAATTGGGCAAATTTGCCTTTGCAAACTTTTTCTTATCCTCGTTAGATCCCTAAATGGGAGTAAAACCCCCACGATCCGCATAATTTTCCATTTACCTAGCCACTTGGTCGCTAATCGCAGGGCAGAAGTTCCTTGCGACTTGAAGAAAAGATTCCAAAAATCCTGGTTTTGCGTTCTCTGCCGGAACTATTGGGGTGTGAACTCGTCCAAAGCTATGGCTTGTCGTGAGATCTCCGGGGTTACAACCCATACAACCCCTAAAGTCAGAACTGCTAATGGTTTTACGCAATTGCGTTGGCTAGTCTCGCAATTACTCTAATACCTAGGCATTCCTGCTCGCGACACGCTTGTCGTCGCAAGTCACCCTACTTTCCCAACATGTCTCGGAATTCTTCGAGGCATGAAGCAAGTACGCAACCGCCATGAAAAAAGCACGTTCCCGCTCGGCTTCCCCGAATTCGCTTCGCCGCCACTGGAATCATGTATCGCGGCTCGAGCAACTCGAGGGACGCGAAATGCTCAACGCGACCAACGAACTCATTTCGCTGCGACTGGCCGCTACGGATCTGCATGGAAACGCGATCACCCAGATCGAACAGGGCGAAAGTTTCCTGATCAAAGCCTACATGGACGATCGCCGAGACGAGTTGGATCTGAGCGAGAATGGCATAGCGTGGGGCGTCTATGCCGCCTACTTCAACATTACCTTTGATTCAGAAGGCTTCGAATTTGACCCGACCTACGGTGACGGAGGTGTCAAATATGGACCGAATATGAGTCCCGTCGATGAAATTCCCCCCATCCCGGATACTTCATATGATGGCTATATCGAAGGTCTGGCGGTGCAAAATGTGTCCGGTGGGTACATAGACGAGATCGAAGCTCTTTCGTTTCGGATGATTGCCCAGACGCCAAACGTTTACGACATGGCCGAAGCGTTTACTCCGCATTTTCATTTCGACCAAATTGATCTGGTTGAAGATCCCAACGTGGTTCCCGATCTATGGGAACCCTATTACATCGATGGTGTGCCTCAAGTGGAACGCTTGACCGGTCAAGCGTTTTATAACGCAGTCGATCTGGCGGACGAGTCCTTCTTGCTCCATCTATATGATTCACAACGCATCACCTCGGATAGCGAGGTTTACTTCGAGGGAGTCGACCTGGAAGTGATCGCGGCCTCGAGTGCTGCCGACTATCAATTGCGTTACGTGACCAAACCAACGCTGACTTCCAATGGCGAGGTAAATAATCTCCCTACGAATGTGGAAGTCATCGACGAATGGAACCACATCTACGTCGAGGTATATGCCCAAGCGCCAGCCGGGAGTGCCATTCAGGCAGGCATCGTGGAAATTAGCTACGATGCAGCCGATTTCGGTTTCGTTCGGGCAATTGGACGCGTCGAAGATCCTGCTAACCTGAGGTACTCGGTTACCTCCACCGATGTCGACGAAGAGAATGGCACCGTTCGCGTAGGATTCAGTTCGCTATCGACGAACCTTGGAGACGATCGCTACGCACTCGTCGGTCGCATCCAATTGAAATCGAACATGGAACTTCCGGTCGATTACACCAATGGTCCTTTGACCTTCACGCCGTCTTCGGAGATTACCCTTTCTGATACCAACGCCACGGTGATCGATGACGCGACGATGGTATTGTCCGTTATTAACGGAACCGCGACTGCCAGCCACAGTTTTGAAGTTTGGCCGGTAATCTACGACGTCGGTGCCAACGGTGAAGATCGCAAAGTCGGAATTTCCGATTTTGCCGGCTTCATCGGCCAGTACGGCAGGTTTGTGAATAACGACCCACTGATCCGCAAGTTCGATTTCAATAACAATGGGAAAGTCGATCTGGCAGACTTTAGTCTGTTCATTCAGAACTACGGCGAATCGGACGATTCCGTGACGTTCCGCGACTATCCAACCGGCTACCCAGGCACCATTGGTGGTGTTCCGCTGATGGCGAGCTCCTTCGTCCTTGAAGGGGAACAGGTAGACGCCCGCTCGACGCCGCAAACGACCACCTCTCCCACGATGGTCACTACGGAAGACAAGCCGTCAACGATCTCGGGCCAGTCTCTGAGCAATACCCTCCCATTGACCCAATCGGCTTCCACTGGTTCTTCTTCCGACGATGCAAGTCAAGACAACCAAGTTGTTACGCCGGAAGAGGAAACCACGGACGCGGCAATTTCCTCGCTTGATGACCAAACCGATTTAATTATCATGTCGAGCCAAAACTCGGAATCATCATTCGCTTTGGACGACGATGAACCAGAATTCGCAGATCATGCCGATGAAGTGCTGGCCATCTGGGAGGATGAGAACAACTTGTAGTCGGAGCGTGTGCACTCGCTCCGAAATCCATGATGCCGTATTTAGGCATCTCCCGTACCGTTGCTGGCGATATTCGCTGGATTAATTCATGTTTCGATTCTCTTCTTATCGACGCTCCAATGATCGCGGAGTGAAAAAACGGGCTGCCGGTTCAGTGCGTCGTCGACAGAGAATCGAGAAACTTGAATCACGCCTGGCGCTCTCTTCGGTCCCCTTGAACGCTCAACCGCTGGATACCGGCGAGTTCATGCTCGGGGATGTCACGGTGACGGTTGTTTTCTTTGAATCAGATGGCACCGTCGACTCCAACACCGAGAACTGGAACACCACGCATGCCAATCAGGTGAAGCAGCGTATCGAAGAAGGACTCCAGTGGTGGGTCGATATGCTGGCCCTCCAGTCGAGCGTGCATGAACTGAATTTCGAGATCGACTACACCCACGCTAATACCCCGATCCAAGTGGGTATAGAACCAATTTCGCGCATCGCGACCGACTTAGACATCTGGGCTGGCGAATTCCTCGATTTTGTTGGTGCCGAGCGATCGGACATAATCGACAACGACATACGTTTGTTCAATCACAGCCAGCGAGTTGCCAACGATACAAACTGGGCATTCACCCTCTTTGTTATCAATGCTCAAAACGATTCCGACGGATGGTTTGCCCCCGGAAGCGTGCAAGGCGGGTTCTCGATCGCCGGTGGCTCGTTCCTGGCAATTCCATCTGGGCGTCCTGCCAGCACGATCGCCCACGAGGTGGCCCACCAATTCTGGGCGATGGACGAATACGACGGCTCAGGCCACTACGAAGATATCCGCGGCTATTACGGCACTCAGAACACCAATGCCCACGATGGGAATCCTTCGCCAGAAACGATTGTCACAAGCCTGATGGGGCACTCTCAGCCCTTAAAAGATGCCTACGCCGCCTACATTAGCAGTATCGAGACGTTCGAATCGATTGGCTGGAAGGACTCGGACGGCGATGGACTATTCGACGTCTTTGACGTTCCGATCTCGTTTTCGGCCAGCAGCCAATACGATCCGACCACAAACCGCATACAGGTCCGCGGTAACGCTTCGATCGGCGTACTTCCCAATCAGAATTCATGGGGACTGCAAAACTCGGTCACCATCAATCGCCTAAGCCATATCGAATACCGCATCGCTGGCGGCGCGTGGCAAACCGGCCCGACCATCGATGACTACTCAAACGACTTTGACTTCCTGATAGAACTCCCGGATTCCCATCAATACGACATCGAAGTTCGCGTGGTTGACGAAACAGGCCTCATCCATTCGCAGTCACTTCACGCTTCGACAGCCCATATCGATTCGACGGATGTGCATGGCTTTACCGGCTACCTTACCTACGATGAAAACGGTGACGGCCAATATAACGCCGGCGAGCAAGGCCTGGCTGGCTGGACGGTGGAAGTCGTGGACATGGCCGGTAATCCTCAAGAAACACAAACCATCATCGAGCCTGATGATTTCGACCATGGCGAGATCTTTTACGACTCCGTTGGCGGAATCACGCTGATCGCCGAAGGCTCGGAAATTGCTCCGGGTTTTGCTGATGTATCGGTCCGCAATAGCTCTCTTTCCAGCACCGGCGGACGAGGGTTTTATAATTACTCTGACAGTTCCTGGAGCAATGTCTGGTCTGAGAAACGTCAGCTGAAGATGACCTTCGATGCACCAGTCAGCCGTGTTTCGATTGACGCGATCGCGGAAGTTGACGGCGATATTGGAATACTAGAACTATACGATTCCGAGCACAATTTGCTGGGGCGTTATACGACCAGTCCCATGGATGGCGGCACGTCTGAAACCATGGTTGTAGAGCTCGCCTCGGCCGAAGCAAGCTACGCAATTGCTCGCGGACACCTGACCGACACGAATGATCAACGTCGCAATCTACGTTACGTAGGCCTCGACAATCTTCAGGTTGGTCGGCCTCACACAGCAGAGACCGACGAATTCGGAGCGTTCACGCTTCCATTTGACTTCGACGGAAACTACCGCTTGCAGGCAACAGCCCCGGAAGGGACAACCTCGTACTTCAGCTCACTGCCGGCAACCGATGTCACGTTGACCCCTCAAGCCGGCACGAACCGGGTTGCCTGGTCTGCTTCGATCGCCGACGACTCGTGGCACAACCCGCTGACGTTTGTCGACGTGAATCATGACGGTGAGATCGACCAGATCGATTTTGACCTGCTATTGAGCGAACTGCGCAACCCGCAGTTTACTTCCGGTGCATCTACAGCAAGCCGAGTGCTCGAACCGAATCATATGCCCGGCGACCCATTCTTAGACACCAACGCCGATGGCCGCTTCGACAAGCTCGATCTCTTACTATTGCTTGACACGATGACCACCCTGGCGGAAACAGGACCAACGATCAACCCAGAGCCGGTCCCGTCATTTGCGTTCTACGCGACACTGGACTCCGCCAGCTTCCAAAATGACGACCCACAGGTGCCGATGACTGAGACTCCCAATTCCAACGCTTTGGAAGGGGAACCCATTTCTCAGCAGTTCGCGTCGTCTCACAACGAGGAAGAGCAGGGGAGTGGCAAGGAAACTTCTTATGAAGTTCCTCTTGAGCTAGGTTCATTCCAGGAAGTCGTCCTGGCGTCGCAAGATTCTGCCATCATTGATTCTGTTGATGACATTTGCGATCTCTCAAAGCCGAACAAGCCCCTCGACGATCAAGCGGTCGACGCCGTTCTATCGGACCTGGAAGCCTCTCTCGAGCTGCTTTAATCTCTCGGCCAACTAGATGCCAGGCATGATAGCCCAGGATCACCACTGGCATGAGGAAGGCCGCAGGCTATTTCCTACATAAGTACGTTTCTGTGAGTCGTCCATGTTTACAAAGACTTGCGGCATCATACCTAACGAATTGATTGCCAGCGGCAAGGTCTCGCTTGATTCGACGATTATTGTTCTAAGCTACGCGCAGAAAAACGCCCACGGAGTTTTAACCCGTGGGCGATGGTCGTTTAGATTTCAACGCTTTCGAGCAACTAACCTTCGCTACTCGAATCGCTGATCAAGGAGAGCAATTCGTCTAGATCGTCTGAGTCGGCATCTTCCTCGGCATCTTCACGGAACTGCTTGCCGTCCCAACTCGAGCTGAGATCGTCCGCCATTTCACCAATCAGCTGATCGAATTGATCGTCGTAGCTGACCGATTCCAGGGCGATCGCTTCGTCAGAGAAGGTCGCGTCGATCACACTCGAGTCGACTTCGTTGCTTTGAGCATAGCCCATCAACTCGCGAGCTGATCGCATCTGAAGTTCGGAGTAGCTTGGTGCAATGGCATCGAAGCTTGATGAGCCTGCCATCAACGATTCACTTACCACAGGTGCCGACTTCACGGCTGGAGCTGCCGATGGGCTAGGCGCGGTGAACTCGTACGAGCTTCCGTCACCCGAGGTGTCGCTGTTGACGGAAACTGGTTCACTAAAGATCGACTGCGAAATACCCTCTTCCGAGATCGGTTCTGGGTTGCTGTTTGACAATTTGAACAGAATGTCTTGAAGCTCTAGCAAGTCAGTCAAGGTGATACGGCGGTCGTTATTGACGTCCAGCTTAGCAGGTACATCATCCGGATCGACGGTGTCTGGATGCCACTGAGGCAGGAAGTCACCCTTCGCGATGCCGTTCATTGGATCTGCGGCCGCGTAAGTATAAACACGGTCTCTCAGTTCGTTGAGCAACAGCACATAGTCCAAACCAGTGATGGCGTTGTCGTCAATCGAAATGGCACCTGCCTTAACGCTGTTGTGCCATGGGTTCACGCTTGGATCACCGATGGTGACCAGGTAGTCTTCAACTTCTCCATCCTCGGCAAGGCCAGTGGGGGTCAGCCCGCCGGTACTGCTCAAGCGGAAGCGAATGAAGGTATCGCCTGTGAGCACCCCCTCAGGCAGACTGTCCAGAGTAATCAACTGCCCTAAACCACCAGGCGAACTCAGTGGATCTACCGCATCTTTAGTTAGAGGTATACTGACGAGGATCTGTTCGCCGTCCTCGGACACAACACCTTCTTCGAATACGCCATCCTGATTGTAGTCAATCCAAGCATCCAGGAAGCCAAATGAAGTGGCTCCGGTGGGTGCCTTGGAGGTGATATAGATCTGGTTGTCAATACCATCACGCAAGGTGAAGTTGAGGAAGCCACCCGGGTTGTTCGGGTCTTCAGTACGGATGAGGATACCATCGTCCGTCGAGCCGTCGGCACTCGCATCCGCCGATGGTTGACCGTCGATTTCAGCATCGACTCCGTCACCCAGATAGAAGTTCTCGATCAGGGTATGGCGGGCACCGTCAGATTCCAACAGCGTGCCGTACTTATCAGGAGCATCACCGAAGTCGACCAGACCGCCTACCTGGATCAGGAAGCGAGTTTCTCCGACCAGGGTGCCCGTTCCGTCATCAACTTGGTTGTTGAATGCGATTGGGTTATCAGCGATGTCGCGGATAATGCTGAGATCTAGATCGTCGTCATCGGGTTTACTGTCTAGCGTGACCTTATAAAGCACGCCCTCTTGGAACACGCCAGAAACGGGGATGAGACGAATAATGTTGTTCGTCGCGTCGTAGTCGAACGTGTAATCAATATTGAGTTTCAGCTCTTGGGTTGGAGCCCCACCCACAATTTCAAGTTTAACCGAGCCCGCTGTCACCGTGGAGTCGTCGATACCGGTACCTTGGACCTGATCCGAGATGTCACCTTGATCCAGCAGTTGGATCGAGATGTTGGTCAGCGGCCCGCCAATCCATTGAACCACGTCCGGAGTTTCGTCCAGATCGCGATCGGCCGCATCGTTGTCTTGCGGATCGATCAGGTAGCCGGTCGGGCCGGTGAAGTCGGCTCGATCGTAAGCACCAATGTCGCGGAAGGTCACACCACCAACACCGCCGCTGGAAACCACGTTCGGGTCATCCACGCGAAGCTGGCCGGTAATATCTCGTTCAGGAGCCAACAGCGGAGTGCTGTCGATACCCAGCGGATTGACCACCTGGCTAACCTCAGCACGTTCCTGAATGGCATCTACAGCCGCGTCAATCGCCTGGCTGCCTTGATCAAGATAGAAGTTCTTATTATCGGCATCGACGAACAATGGATCGCCGGCCCCCAGCACAATGGCCAGGCTGCCGTTACCACCCCCATTGGTGTTCTTGTCATTGTCTTGATACAGCGTTCGCGAAATGACAGTGGTCGCTGCGGAAGTCCCGTCCACCGAGATACCGATATCGAAGTTCGCGATAATGTTGTTCATCAGCGTTGGGCCCGCCCATTCTTCAACCGTCACACCCACGTCACCATTATTGGTTCCATAAAGTGTGTTGTTGATGATTCGACCGAACGGAACAGCACCGGCCGGGTTCGTAATGGGGTCGCCGCTATACAGGATGGCCCCTGCTTGGCTGTCGAAGACCACATTGTTCTTGACGGTGACACCCGTGGCCAATCGCTGCGTGTTGGCAGACGCCGGGACGTTGATCGGAGCACCCTGGTGAGGGCGATTATTCCCCGCACCTGCGTCGGTAGGGGTCATTCGGTTACCAGCGTCAATCAATACCCCGTAGTTGTTCGAGTACGAGATCATATTCGAGTTGATAATGATCTGCCCCTGGTCGCGGTGACGAT
This sequence comes from Bremerella alba, assembly GCF_013618625.1. NCBI lineage: Bacteria > Pseudomonadati > Planctomycetota > Planctomycetia > Pirellulales > Pirellulaceae > Bremerella > Bremerella alba. The sequence goes on from NZ_JABRWO010000005.1 coordinate 318,644, forward strand.
TTGAGTCACCAACCAGGTCGAAGCCAGCGAGTTGATCGTGACGCATGATATCGACGGCCGTCGCACGGGCTGAAGACTCGCCGTTCACCCCAGAAGTGTTGTCTACGAAGAAGGTCGAGGTCGTAACGACAGTATCAAAATCATACGCAGCCGAAATCGTCAGAGAGTAATCCCCTTCGTAGGTCCTGGCCTGACGGCCAGCATCATTCTTGGCGACCTTCGATGGGTCGTAGCCCAGGGGTGCCGAAGCTTGATCTCCGTTGGACGGCAGTGGAAGCGTGTTGGCGGCGACTGAAACGAAATAGGTACCTGCTTCGATGACGTCAAAGGTAAACGAGCCATTGCCGGACGGAATGGTCATCAGCTCGGTGAACGTTCCGTTCGTTTCCTGCAGGTACAGTCTCAGAGCGGCGTTGATGCCGTTGGCATCGGCAAACGAGGTACCGAGTGTCAACTCCAGATCTTGACCAGCATCCATCGTGAACTTGAAGATATCAACGTCCGCAAATCCATCCATCTTCTCGGCTGGATCGTTGTCGCCGATCGTACCGCTAATCGAGAAGTCATACCGCTGATTTAAAGCAAGGTCGTCTCCTTCAAGCCCAATATCCAAGGCTTCCCGGAACGCGTCGTTCGACTGAATATCGTATTCCAGACGTACTTCATCGGAAGTGGTTTTCGGCGAGAGATCGACTCGGTTGCTCGTGGTGACACCACTACGGGCATTCACTTGAGCAAAAACACCCAAACCACCGCTGGTGGTGCTAATCAACGACCGGGCAATTTGCCCTGCGTGGTCGTTGATCGCATCCATCAACTTCACAGCGATCTCAGCTTCGGTATCCGTGTTGTAGAAACCAATGCTGTAGACGTTGTTATTCGAGTCATAACTGGTTCGAGTGCTTGTCCCTGCCGATCCTCGTGCTTGACGCTCCGTGATCGAATCTAAGTCAAAGAATTCAAAAGTGACCCAGTCGGTACCGTCACCAACCCGGATGCGGTCATTGTTACCAATCACCGCCCCGGAAGCGGTCAGCACGGTATAGCTGGCGTTGAGACGATCGTTCGTATCGAAGGTGAACGACGACAACAGAAGCAGACGGCCAGGCGCTAACGGGTCAGGAATTCCGTAATCAGTACCGCGGCGAATCTCGAGCTGGTATTCACCTGTCAAGATTTCAAAGCTACGCAACTGCTGGTTGTGCGTAAAGTTGGTGTTGGTCGTGGCCCCGGTCACCATTTCGCCACGTTCGGCAAAACCGATGATGATATCGTCGATCAGCACGCCACGGTTCTGGTTGTCCTGGCCACGCATATTGTCGTTAGTGTCTTGGGCTTCTGCACCACCGACCTTAGTACTGGCGTAACCAAAATCGTCCCCTTGCAACGATCCGTCATGACCCAGTCCGCTATCGTTTACATCGAATGTGTAACCGTTACCGTAGATGAACTCCTCGAAACGGTTGAACATGAAGTAACCTTGGTCGAATGCCTGTTCCGCCATGGTTTCATTCATTGCGTCTTGTGTCGCTTCCGCTAAGTCAACGGCACTTGTCTGGCTATTGTAGGCAATTTCAACATTGGTTCCGTCTACGCCGGCATCACCCGAGACGGTCATCCCCCAAGCGGCATCCGCCTGAGTAAGATCGTCGATACCTTGGATATTGAACGCGGCATTCGACTCAATAAAGATCTGGACGCCAAGCAAGCTCTGACCATTGATCGCATTACGCGTCAACGTGGCTATCTCGCTTGGCGAATTGGTGATCGAGAAGACAATCGGAACGTTGGTTCCGGTCACATCGTCGGCATCCAGGACATATTCAAATGTCACAGCAGAACCACCAGCGGTTGGCTGGAGCGTGAAGATATTATTTCCCGCTGCTGCCAGTGGATTGAACGCGTCTGCGATACGGGCACCGCTATCGAACGTGAAGGTTTGCCCTTTATTGAACTCAAAGGTCGTCGAACCACCGTTGATTGGATCGGTGACGATGAACGTGCCACCATCAGCAACCTGAGAACCCCGTAGAACACGAAGCTCTTCCGTGTTCAAGTTGGTGCCAGTGCTCAAGTGCTGACCGCCCAAGTTGATTGAACCACCCGTCGAGAAGTCGAACCGTAAACGCAGGTTGTCTTGTCCTGCGAAGTCTGACAAGTCGACTCGGGCTTGTCGCCAGCCGGTGTTGTCGAATAGGGGCTGCACACCTTCTGTACCAGCTTGCCCGTCGGCACGCAGACCTTCAGGAACGGCCGCGTCACTCGCCCAGTCACCCAACGTGTCGAATTCGTCGTCCCCGTTGGGGGCCAAGTCGTCTTCACGATAAGTGTTGTTGGTCGCCAACAATTGCCAATCACCGTCGTCACCGGCAATGAAGACACGCAAGGCATCCGTAGTTGGGTTGTCGGGATCTGGACCATAGTTGTAGTCATTCCCGTCGGTCTGCAAGTCGTAGTTGAAGTACAGCGTGGGCAGATCGCCGGCGTTGTAGCCGTACAGGCTGAACGTATTGGAAATGACCGTTCCATGGGCATCGCCAGGGAAGTCGTAGTTATTCGTGGTGGCATTACCGTCCGCATTTTCTTCAACAAACGTCTTGTCGGTATTACCGAAGTACAGACTGTTTCCACCGTTGGAAGCATCCCGTGAGTTATCGACCGGAATATTGATTCCGTGTCCGGCTTCGTTTTCAGCGATATCGTTGATGTTCCAGAGGTTTTCATTCAACGTACCGAACTGCAGACCGGTGACATCATCCAAACCGGTCGAGATATTCGATTTGTTTCCGTGGAAGACGAATTGATCGGAACCGGTTCCATCGAAAGCGTAGATATCGCCATCTTCAGAGACACCGAACAGTACGTCCGAGTACTTAGTATTGCCTTCTTCGCCTCGGGAAGGACCAGCCGAGAGGCTTGCAAAACTCACACCGTTTCCGCCTGCATCTTCAATTGTGGTGATAAAGTCGGCGGCAATTTCACCGGTTTTGGCGTCATACTCGAAGTCCCCATTAGGCGTCAGGTTGAACAACCCCCCCGTATCTGTGACGGCGTATACATTGTCATCAACCCACCCCAAACCGGTAACATAGCCACCGCTGGCTTCACCACCCACGGTAAACGGAGCTTCAAAAGCCGTATCGGTATCGATTTCAACGCTCAGGTCTCCAAACGTCACAACATTGCCGGCGCTCGTCGCACTGGCATTGCCACCGCTGATCGCCGCTGCGGTAATCGAAGCACTCACCTGAGCACTGCTGAAACCGGCCCCGATCTGGACGATTTGATTCGTACCGGCAACCCCTTGCGATGCTGCGGAGACCGGCGGATTCAACAGTCCGTCGAAAGCATTGGCAACCTGGTTGTAAGCTACTGAGACGGGAGTGCCAGTAGTTCCTTCCAGGAAGTTGAAGCGACTACCAGAGGCACTGACCGTCAGTGTGGTATCGCTGGCCGTTCTCGCGCTGTCCACCGCGGCTTGAATCGCCCCGGTGACCTCACTGCTGCTCCACGTTTCCTCGACGTTCACAATGATGTTATTCAGGCTCGTGGTTTGACCATACGAGCCATCGAGGGAAATTCCGCCTAGGGCTCCACTCGCCGAAGAGCTTGTTTCTCCCTCAAGCGTAATACGGCCTGGTACGGTCGCATCGGCCGTTACACCCACACCTGTGAACGCGACATTAATGGCAGCCGTTAAATCGGCAGAGATCTGAGCCGCCGTTGTGGTGCTGTCGTAGCTGATACGCACCTGGTTTCCAGTGATAGAAACCGGTCCGTTGTCGGTATTGTCGAATACGAACGTGCGAGTTTGTCCACCACCGGATATGGTGATCGAGCTGCGCTGCGTATTGTCAGCCCCCGTATTGGCAACGAAGGCTGGGTCAAAATTCGCTACGTTGATGACATTGCCAGTCTGGAAGACAATGTTATTGGCGACCGAGCCTTCGACTTCAAATGTCATTCCATCCTGGATGAACTTGCCCCCACCGGGGTTCAACCCCAAGTTGAATTCGTTACCGAAATCAAGTTCAAAGATTGTGGGAGGATTGCCGACGCCGAAACCATCGAGATCGACCTCGAACAACATGCCATCCTGAAGCGATGCCGTGGTCCCATTGGTAGCCGCAGTGGTAACTATCGCATTGGTACCAGCAGAGGTACCGTAGTCGAACCAGGTATTGATTCTACGCGTCAAAAATCCTGCGACATTCGTAGCAGTTGGGTTGCTCAACAAGCCAGTATCGATCTTACTGACGAAATCAGTCGGGGCACCGATCGGATCGCCGTCGCCGTCGGATTCGCTGGCATCCATAAAGAATAGGATGTTGGCGTATGGAGTATCAGATTGATCCGTAAAAGATTCAGTTGGCGAGACGTCACCACGGTTACCTACCGCGTACAGACTGAGACCATCAGCGGAAGAATTGTTGTGGAACGTCGTCCCTTCAAATAGATACCCATAACCGGTACCACTAGCTTCGTTGGCGTTAGCCGGGTTCGCAACCACAACGCCATTTTGGGCAGCGTTAAGCTTATAGGTTGTGATCGTTGTGGGCGTGATCACCGTGGACGTAGCGTCTCCGGTATCAATTTGAATAAAGTTACCAGAGTTGCCATCTTCCTGACGTCCCGTTACATCGACGTCGTAAGCGTACAACGTTCCGTCCGGGGCCATGATCAGATCGCGAAAAGCTTCATTATTGGTTCGACCCACGCGTGATTCGACAGCACCCGTGAAAGGGTCGATCATGTAGAGATCGGTATGAGCACCTGCAGCTTGGCTTAGGAAGACAACGAAGTCACCGAGCACATACGGATTGACGTTCGCATTGGTAATAATGCTCGTATATTCTGGCGGCGCGGCCGAAGTAGAAGCAGGGCCACCGATGTGATCTTCCACGATTCGATGGACCGAGTTGATCGGTTCGAGACGCACCATTGTGTTGGTTGCGTTGGTCTGGAAGAACTGATTCATCTGAATCGGAGATCGCTCTTGCGAGCTGACAGCGACGTAGTAGGTCACTGGAGTCTCAGGCGTACCAGCGGGCAGCATGATCGTGCCGAGGTACGGATCGCCGTTGTTGCTAGAACCTCGCGAGAGGTCCGTCAGACCTTCATTACCCGGCGTTTCCGGATGATAGAGGTCGTCGTTCACCGCACCGCTATCGCTGATGAAGATCAATTCACCGGAGGAACTGTAGACCGAGACGATGGTGTTCGCATTGTTTAAGCCAGCAGCGTAATCGAGGTCGATAATCAGCGATCCCCATTCGCCTGGGGCGCTGGTGCCGGGGATCGATTGAATGCCGTCGAAGTTAAACTGTACTTCATACCAATCGACGTCCGATCCACTGAAATCGGCGTTTCCAGCTACGCTGATCGCGGCTCGATCCGAATTCAGAACGTTGCCCAAATTCTGGGCCGACCCGATCGTACCATTGCCGCCGGAGGTCTCAGCCGACTCACCCAAAACGGGCGAATGGCCTGGCTGACCATAGATGGCAATACCATTTTCAGCGTAACGGATATCGGCAAACTGAATTGACGTGCCAGCAAGTTCGTCGACTTCACGCAAGCGGACGTTGAGTTGGTACACACCGTTAGTGTTACCGGCCTGTACATTTCCGTTAACCGACGTGAGATCGTCGGCGTTGGCGCGGACACGAATGTGATAGGTTCGAGCCGTTCCCGGTTGACCAGGCAGCACGACTCGCATGCCAGCATCGCGTGGATTGATCGACCATAAATCGTCTTCGTAGAAACCAGACTTCTGAAGTGGATTGGTAACCTTCAACATCGAATTCTGGCCGTATAAGCTATTACCAGATTCATCGAAGGAATTGGTCGAGGCTGCTAGAACGTTGCCGTTGCCGTCGACCAGTTCGACGACCGCATCCAGGTAGTAACTTGTTTTGTCTAGATCGAACCAAACTTCAGTCCCCGGTTCGGCAACAAAGCTGTAGACGTCGACGTCGGCCGTGTTGCTCAAGTAACCATTGACCTCGAAGCCCAGACGTCGGATGTCGTCACCGCCGTACTCGTCAGGAGCGAGTCGCCCCAGGGACTGAGCCGTCTGCGGTGCGCCGTTGACGCCTCGACCGGTCAGATTGTTCGCTTCAGCTTCGACGATCACCTGCACGTTGCGATCATTGGCAAACTGATCAATGATCAGGCCAGCCCATTCACCCGGCATCGGATTGGTGATGTCGCCGTCGTTATTGGTATCGGTCTGAGGCGTTCCGTACTGCGTAAAACCAGCACCCACCGTGTCATCACGCCAGTCGGTGAAGACCACAGGGAACCCAGCCTGACCGACCACGTGCAGCATACCACCGATACGATCATCGATATCTAGCTGACTGCCGGTGGCCACAAACCCCGCATCGTCACCGTTGAGCTTCACCACCAAGCTCTCGGTGGCGGAACTTTCCAGGCGGATACCGCCGTAGGCGTGAAAATTGGTCGAGTAAATCGTGCTGAACAGGGCGTGAACGATATCGGTATCGTCCCAGACGCTTTGCGTGGTGAGCGTACCGCCACGAACAACCATGGCGTTGAGTTGGTTGTCGGTGAGCAGGTTGCGGCGAATAAGCGCACCCTGGTTGTCACCCAAGCCACGTTGTCGGTCGAGGTCGCCGGTCGAACGGCCCCAGTCGACGATCAATTCGTGGCTAAGCGAGCTGGTATCGACGTTCAAGACGCTGGCTTCGTTGAAGCGGAAGTTATTTCCCACGATGATCGGCTGCGAATCGCGGACAAAGACAACCGCATTGGCGTTGCTCATATGGCCGTTGCGTGTATCACCACCAACACCTGCGCCTTTGCCATCCTCGTTGTACTCGAAGGTCGTGTTCGTAATACGAACCGTAGCCTGATGGATTTCGACCACGTTGAAGTGGGCTTGGCCGCCATTGATGTTCGATTCGCCACCGCCATAGGCCAGCACGGCATTGTCGATGCTACCGCTAGAGACGTGGGCAAAGTAGATACCGCTCCAGTCCCCTTCGCTTGGAGTAGAAGCAGCGCCATCGTTGTTGGTATCAAAAGTACCGCCAAAGCCGAAGCGATCGTCACGAAGCGACGTGAAGACAACCGGTCGGCCGGGCGCACCTTCAGCGATGAAGTTCGCACCCATCTCGACTTCGATACGACCAGCGTTGAATTTCACCACGACGTTCGGATCGACGATCAAGCTCGAATCGAAGCGAGCATCTATGATCGCGCCAACCACGATACCACCTGTACCAGAGAAGAAACCACTACCTACGGTTGCCTGGTAGTCGCCACTTAAGCTCACGGTGTCATCGGTTGCCGTGGCATCCAATTCCAACATGAAGGGCCCCGATATTTCCACCGCTTGTTCGTCACGGAACCGGTTAACCAGGAAGGCGATTTGTTCGGCCAGAGCAGCTTCGGTAAAGACTCCCTGAGGAATATCGTCACCTACTCCTGGCGTTTCACTCATCATCATCGTTTCGATGTTGATCTGGTAGATAACGCCGTCGGCTGTCGGCGTTGACACGGGCAATGTGTCCACGAATTGGATCGTCAGAGTGCGATCAACGAATTCGTTCGCCCCGGCATCAAACACATCCGAAGTCGCCACAAATTCTAGCGAGGTCCCTACTTCGACATCGGAAAAATTGGTGACCTTAATCTCGTCAGGGTTGTAGATATAGGTCGCGGTATAATCGCCGGATACGCGAATGTTTCCGGCGGTCGCTACCGGATCGATATTCAGAAAGTACGGACCGCCTGACGCAGGGTCCACGAGGGCCTGAGCATTGCGGAAACGTTCGATCAAAAATGCGATCTGCTCGGCCAGGGCTTCCTCGGTGAAAATACCGACGGGAATTTCTTCTTCAAGCACCGTTGGCATTTCGCTGGGAGTCATCGAGGAAAGATCGATCTGGTAGACGGCTCCAACGTCGTCGTTTGTTGAGGAAACGGGCGTCCCATTGACGAATTCGATCGTCAGAGTGCGTTCGACAAAGTCACCCGTATTCGGATCAACCGTATCCGAAGTTGCTACGATCACGAGTTGCGAACCGACCGTCACGCCGGAAAGGTGCGGAACCTTGATCTCGAGCTCGCCGGTCGTGGTTGGTCCCCCTGGCGTCGAGCTAATATGAAGTGCTTCCTGAATCACGTATACGATGTCGGTATCGTCGAAGCGTGCCGCGACGGTCAACTCTTCCAGCGGGGCACCTGCTGACGAGAGAATCCGCACGAGCATACCGTTGGTCGAGTTCTGGACGATCCGATTGCCGAAGATATCGGGACCGATCCGACTAACGTCCGGCGTGAACGATGCAGGTGCACCGTTGTAAACCGTATAGTTCGATTCTTCGAAGCTGTTCGGATCGGCCGACAAGGCGGCTCCCGAGCTGAGACGAATAATGTTGTAGTTGATCGTCGGGCGCGACTCTTCCATGTAGATCGGTGCCAACGAAACGTCAGCACCATCGACTTCGGTGATACCACCGGCATAGCGGAATTCAGCACCGATCACCGAATTCAGGAAGATACCGGCATCTTCATAAGTTCCCCGCAACTGCTCGCGGTCGACTTCCTGATTGAAGAGGATGCCACCCCAGTTACCAGGGCCGGCATCGGCATCGGTATAGCTGTCGTGACCAACCTTCTCGGCATCAGGATCATTGAGGAGAGTCGTTTCACGGTACGAGGTCAACGTAACGCGGCGATTGACTCGGTCGTCATCTTGGGTAACGGTACCGTTGGTTTCGGTATTGGGCTGATAGCGTTCAGGAACACCGAGAATTTGCAGTGCAGCAAAGCTGCGATCATCGATGACCGACGTGCTACCGACTTGAATGCTGGAGTTGGAGAACTTCAGAATCGCTCCTTCGTCGATCATCATAGTCACCCCCTTGGGTAACACGATGTCGGTTCCATCTTTCAACGGAGCATTGTTCAACGGATTGCGACCGATTAGGTACGCAATATTGTCATCCAGCGTGTCCTGTTCGTCGCCAATTCCTCCTAGACCGATCACGCGAATCACATCGCCACGGTCGGCATTTTCAGCCGCCGTGATCGCGGCTCCAATGGTGGAATACGGCTGGCTGATCGAACCGGTTTGAGTCGTTCCGGTAAAAGTAGCGTCGACGAACAAGGTCCGCGGGGTGGTAGTCGACAGTCCAGCGTAAGTTGACGGCTCTGCTCGGAACCAGAAGTTGTAAGCTCCGCCTGCGGTACCATCGAGATCACCATCGATCGCGGCACCTGCGGCAGCACCACTGGTGATTACGATCGCTTGAGTTTGAATGATGCTCGGAGCAAGCGTGATGGGATTGTTGGAAGCTAGATTTCGCAGTTCGATCCTATTACCAGTCGACGAAGCGACGACACTGAAATCTGCGTTATTGATCGCACTTACCAATGCTGCAACCACATCGCTTTGCAGCATCGAAGAGGTAATTGCAACGCGCTGGTTGTTGGAATCATTGAGCGAAGTGTTGAAATCCATCTCAAAGGTCCGCGTCACTTGACCATCACTTAGAATGATCGTTTGGCCATCGCTAAAGCCCGATCCACCGGTGCGGACAACCATCGTATTCAGCTGCGAGACGGTCGCCCCGGTATCACGAATCGAATCGTTCAAGGTCGGAGCAAAGCGAAGCTGAAGGTGGTATTCGCCTTCAGATGTCCCACCAAAACCTGAGTCTTCAATGTTCGGATCGTAAACATCATTGCCACTGGCCGAGACGCCGATGAAGTAAGTCCCCGGCTCAAGGGTGATTTCCAGGAAAGAGTCTTCGCTGAAGTAGTCGTTATTACGTGCAAGCGCCGTGTAAGACCCATCACCGTTGAGGCGGTACAGCGTCAGTGTCGAATCGAGACGGCTCGAATCGGATAATCGCTCGGCAACCACTTCGGCCGACAACTTGCCCGATTCGGTCACGTCGAAACGGTACATGTCGATATCGATCACGTCCGGACGATAGAGATGCTGCAGATGGGTGAGATCAAAGTCACCTGGCAAGAGCGATTCCGGGGCAATGCCAAAATTCAGGCCATCGTCACTGCCCATGATCGTTCCGGGAGGAAGATCGTAGGTGTGCTCCAACCCTAAAGCGTGGCCAATTTCGTGGAATGCCGTAGTTTGCCATTTGGCACCCACTTCGTCATCACCGGGCTGGTCGTGGTCAGCCGTTTCCATAATGACCAGGCCACCGGAAGCAATACCAATTGCCCCGCCTGGGCCGGTGGGAATATTAGCGGCATCAGGCGCACCACGCAAGTCGCCGGTAACCACTCGGATGCTGGAACCCACGTCTCCAGGGACTTCGACAAAATCGATCCCAGCATAGAAACCATAGATTTCGAAGATCTCGCGGGCACGAATCTTCTGCTCTTCGGTAATCTGGTTTTGGAACGGTTCACCAGTTTGGCTGGCCGGGTCGACACCATAATAACCCGGAAAGCTATAGGTGTAGACGGTCACGCCGTACCCATTAGCATCGCCGCCAGGGATATGATTCTCGCCACCAAGCTCAACATCACGATGACCAGGCTCGTCGTTACCACCGGGCAGCGCAATGTCGTATGGATTAACGTTGCTAATCTCACCACGGATAACCAGCGATTGGGTCCGGTCAACAATCAGGCCGGTCGACTTGCTACCCAGCACCATGCTGACGCGATTGCCATTGGTACCGCGAAGCTGGGTTCGATCCGTGCTAAACCCGGTTACCGTATCGGCATTGACCTGGAATGTCGCGGAAGTCTCGGCATTGATGGCATTTCGGATAGCAATGGCCAGGTCGACCGTGGAATCGCCAAGGGCGCTGATATCAATCGGGATATTGCCGGGAGTGAAGTCCAGTGGATCGACCGTCAACTCGAACGTACGAAGATTCCCCAAACCGTCGTCGATCGTGAAGGTGGTGTGATTGACGTCGACTCCATTCTCACCGTCAACGTCAACCGTCGCACCACGGGTGACTCGGAACTCGTGATTGCCATCGAACAAGTTCGCGGGATTAGCGGTCGTTCCGTAGTCCTCGAAACCAGATTCATTCTGCAATTGACCGATAAAGCTCGACAGGTTGGTCGCCGTGTCGAAGCTCGAGTTCTGCTCGGGCGCTTCGGTCACCAAGTCGAGAATCTGAGATCCCTTGCTGGCAATACCACGGACGCCCACTTGCAGCCGAAAGACGGTCGAATAGCCGGCATTCGAATCAGCGGTGCTGATGAGGTCTTCGATCGGTCCATCAAACTGCAACATGGCCAGATCGAGGTCGGCATCGTAGACGACACTGACCGGATAGAAAGCCTGAGAGTCATTCCCCAAGCCGAGATCACTATTTTCAGCCGAACCACTGCCGTCGGCTCGCTGGAACGTCAATTGGTAATAGTCAGGATTGTTCGCCAAACTTGGATCGAGATCGTCGTCGTTGAAATAGACGTAGATCATATCGCTGGCGATTTCAAGTTCGCCGGTGGTCTGGTTCCGTGTAACCGGCTGCGGCACGACGGACATGACCTGAGGCGCCAGGTTTAACTCGAAGTTGCGTGTGAAGGCCTCAGCGGCCTCACCGTCCATGTCTGTCAGGTCGCTGGTGATTTGAATGCGATAAAGGTCGTCGGGCAAAGCCTCGCCAAAGCGGACGATCACCTGGTTAGGCTGGTCGCCGATACCGATGAAACCCTCGAAGTTCGCGTCGGGGCCGGTAATCAGCACGTCATCCGACGTGTCGAAGACACCGTCCAAGCCTGCTCGCGAAATGGCGATCCCTTCACCGAGCGTTGCGGGATCGATCAGATTGAACGCATCCGTGACTTCGGCGAAGTTGAACGTAAGCGAACGCGGTGAGATGCCACGAACGTCGTCCTCTTGCAGAAGCTCACCACTGTTGGGCTGAATCCCTACTAACTGCGGAACAATTCCGTCGGCAGCCAGCAACTCGCGCTTTTCCAACGGCTCGTGCTTCATCGAGCGCTGCTTGGTCTGCCGAAGAAGGCGGTTCTTCTTGTTGAGATCACGACGTTGGGCTCGGGTAAGCTTACTCGCATGACGACTGGTCATTTGGCAAACCTTTTATCTTCGTTAAAGCTGGAGGCTCGAGTAGTTAGGTTGGACAGCAACATCCTGTCGCGAATCGGGAGACTAGTCCTGAAACTCACACTTTCTCAGAAGGCAAATGCCTACAGGCGAAAAAGAGAGACATTTGGTAATCCCAAGTCGGATTATAATTACCCAAATTAACACAGCAAATTCTAACGGGGGGCAACTTTCCATTTCGCCCATTTATCTCAAACTGTTCGTTCAATCTGTCCTAGCTCTTGAGATGCAGGCCCAAACTGCTAGGAATCACCGTTAAACCATTTCTGTCATTAAACTTAGGAATAATCATCCACTGCGATGTCTGCCATTATAATGGCGAGAAAACAGGGCTAGTCGAAGTTTTGACGCCCTGACCTGCGTGCTAGTTCCCGCATTTCCCCTAGAATCTTATCAATCGAGCTAATTCTTAAAGGGGTACCATGCCGAGAGAGCGATCTAGCTTGATAGGCAAACCGAAGCTCGTGTTTTTGCGCAAATCCATAAAAAAAGCCCCCCATCTAAGGGAGGCTTTCTCAAGTTGTAAATTGGGCTGAGAATTAGTAGCTCAGAAGTTCACTATCCCACTCAGGGTCAGCGAAGACGTCGTCTTCGGCCTCGCCGGCAGTCGATGCGAACTCAAGCTCGTCGGTATCGCTCCACAGCAGGTCACTCTGATCGCTTCCCAGCGAACTGAATGCCTGTTCGGTCGCGAATTCGTCGTAGACGACTTGAGTTTCGAGAGGTTCCCCTTCGCCCGATTCCGATGCGATCACCAGATCGGAAGCAACCACCTGGAACGCTCCATCGGTTCGCGATGCCGGGGCCGTTGTGGCAACCACTTCCTTCTTCGAGATCGGAGCGGCTACTTCAACAACCGGTACTGCCGAAAGCGTTTGCACCGACTCACCACTGACCGGCTCTTGCTCCAGGGCTTCGCCTTGAAGGTGGTAGGTCGACAGGGTATCGATCATCGCCAGCAAATCGAGTGATGAGAAGTGTCCATCCGCATTGATATCGATGAACATATTGAAGTTCGAGGAACCACTTCCGAAGTTTGGCAGAACGCGCGAACCCGAAGTTCGGAGTTCGTTCAGAATCGCGATGTAATCCAAACTGGTTAGGTTGCCGTCGTTATTGACGTCGACATTCAAGTTCTTGTTATTAAAGGCCAGCGGGTTTGCGGTAGTTGTGGTCGCCAAAGGATCAATCGGAGCAACCAAGGTAACCGTCGCCGTTTCGGTAACACCTGTGGAATCTTGAACCATGTACTCGAAGGTAATGTCTTCGGTCAGGTCCATCACTCCGGCGGCATCAAAGATAATCCGCGTTCCGTCTGGCGAGACATAAATATCCAGCGGTGGAACTTCAACGGGGCTGATATTGGTCACACTGCCTGGCACGATCGTCAACGAGCGGTTGAAGAAACTGCTGTCGTTGGCCAAGACATTAAAGACCTGCCCGTCGGTGTCTTCTTCGTAGGTGAAGACATCATCCACGGCAACCAGTCCACTTTCGGCTTCTTGGGTGATGAAGACTTTGTAATCTTCGATTTCACCAAATGCATCATTAGCCGTCGGAGCAATGTCTAGTGTCGGACCAACGCGGAACCGCATGTTGGCAGCCAACCTTGCAAGATCCGGCAGGACCGAGTCGTCAAAGATGTTTTGTGGAATGGTAAACGTATAGTCATGCTGACCCGGTGTCAGTCGGACATTGGTGAAGATACGTTCATTCGCATCATTGAAGTCACCATCTTTGTTCAGGTCGAGCCAGGCGTTCATGATGACATTGCTATGGGCGACACTGGAAGTGATGGTTACCGTGTTGGCTCCCTTCTTAATGCCGTTGCCGAAGAAGACACCGTCATCTGCGATTGGGCTGTTCCCCAGATATGCACCTTGAGCCACCGGCGTGCTTCCACCTAGTCCACCGTTGCCGCCGTCGGAACCGGCGATTACGCCAAACTCGAGCGGGGCACTCAGCGAGGCCGAACCGTCCTCTTGGATGGTGACAAAGACACGACCTTCCGTCGTAACGACGGCCCCAGGACTTGGAACCGGCAGAACCTCGAAAGTACCGGAATAGGCCGAGCGAAGTACGAATTGACCGGCAGTGTTCGACGTGGCGGTTGGTTCGCAAAGACCAATCACACCATCACCGTTGTAGTCAATAAAGAACTTCGCACCACCAACACCCATTTCGAGCGGATCGCGGAAGCCATCCATGTTCAGGTCTTGGAAGGCCAGGCCGACCATGCCTTGAGTAGTACCACCGGGGACGTCCGCTGCCAGAATCATTTCATCGCCGACGAAAGCAATACCTGCGGCCGCGACAGAAATCGACTCGCCAATGTATCGCTGTTCCAGCGAGGCCAGGTCGTTATCGAGTCCGCTGTAATAGAACGTTGCGTCCGCGGCATCTACCATCGTTTCGGTAATACCCAACAACTGACCTTCGACGGTCACTTCAAATCCATCAAGCGGATCCAGACCAGTTTCGGCAGTAGTTGTCAAAACGCCGGATGGCAGGAAGTCGTGGTAAGCATCATCACCACCCGAGGCCCCAACCCATAGGTCGAGTCCACGGTCGTTGACCGCATTAGCCAGGTTATCTTCCACCGTCGCCCACAAAGCCATTTCGCTGTCCGAAAGACCATCTGTCACAGCCGATTCGCTGGAAAGAATGATAATCAGATCGTGTGCGATCAATTCATTGAAAACGCTGGGATCAATGAAGTTGATGTTGTAGAAGTCGGTACGTTCGTAACCTGTCGCGGCTTGTGTTCCGTTGGTGAACGACCAGTCGACGTTACCATTGCCCACGACGGCGATCGAGTACTGAGACTTGGGAATCACTGACGACGTTCCGGAACCACGCAGGAAGTCGAGAATCACTTCGTCGTAGCCCAGTTGTCCGGGATTGGTCCCATCGAGAATGGCATGGTTCGACGCAAAGAAGTTACCACCTACGGCACCTGCGAAAGAAGTGGTACCTTCCGGCAGAGCGACACCGCACGCGTCTACTGCACCCACGCCACCGGCCCCCTGTTCAACGGTCAAGTTGGCGTTGGTGATGTCGTAAAAGACGTTGCCGATCGCTTCGATGCGGAAACGAACTTGATCCGATGCAACATTCGGGACGGTCAGTTCTTCGCTGCCATCGTTGGACGTGCTATCCACCACGGTTTCCGAGAAGGTCAAGCCGCCGTCGATCGACATCGTGATCCGCACGTTCTGGGCGTTGATCTGACCAGCATTGGTTCCGGCGACATCCCACGTGAAGTTAAACGCGGCACCGCCGGTCAGCGTTTCACCCGGGTTAGGATCAATAAACTGAAATGGTGTCCCGGTGTCGACGACAGTAATCAACATGTCGTCGTTGTTGATCGCCGTGTAAGTGCCGTTGTCATCACGAACGGTTACCCGGAAGTTGAGATCGCGATCGGTCGATGGATACGCTTCGCCGATGGACGTCGTGTTGTTGAGCACGTCGGCATACGCGGGGAAATAACGCGAAGGATCAGCCGTCGGCTCGACGAACTTGAAGATCGCATTTCCGCCAGTATCACCGGCGGCAAGTGGGGCTCCGATGCCACCGTCCATTTGTTCCCAAGTGTACGTCAGTGGGTTTCCTTCCGGATCAGAGCCGATGGCGGTCAGCACAAACGGAGTGTTCGCCGGAATGGTATAATCGGCTCCAGCGTCGACGGTCGGAATCATATTTCCGGTAGTGATTCGAGTACCCACATTCGGAATGGTGTCATCGACGTGGGCGATGATTTCATCAAAGCTGTAGGCGCTGAAATAAGGGACAGAGTTGGCTTGAATATCGTCCGGTCCACAGAGACCGGCGTATCCCATAATCGTGGCGCCACTTCCCGGTTCTACAGCGGAACCGTTATTCGGGCCGCCGCAATATGCCCAAGTGTGAAACGCACCAAACTGATGCCCAATTTCGTGAGAGACGAAGTCGATATAGAAGACATCCGATTCAACGTCATTCAGAACAGTAGCACCCTGTGCTTTAATGGCATCAACGCCCACGCTACCTACAGCAGCTAGGCCATTTAGTGCATTCGCATCGTACCCAAACATGTGGCCGATGTCATAATTGGCAACACCAATCGCCGCGTCAATTGCCGTCTGATTCTCATCAAGGACTGTGTTTAAGTCGTTCTGATCCGCATAGGGGTCGGTTGCAGCATCGGTATAAATAACTAGGTCGTTGTTTGCGACCAATTCGAGACGGATCCCTACTTCAGACTCGTAAACACCGGTAATACGGTTGAGGGCCGTAGTTATCCCCGCCAACCCACCGGCAACCGTTCCACCAAAGTACTGCGTATATTCTGCGCTGGCAGCGATTGCCGTCCGATAAACGCGCAGTTCTGTTCCGGAGCTTCGAGCAAAGGTCTCAACATCGAATGCTCTAGCTGAAAGATCCGTAGTGTCCGTTCCATGCTGGTGATCCTGCACATCAATCGGCAGGTCTAAATCCGTGGCAATCGCATCACTGCGGAAGTAAGACGTGTAGTAATCATCTTCCAGGTGATAGTAAGGAT
Organism: Bremerella alba; assembly: GCF_013618625.1. Classification (NCBI taxonomy): domain Bacteria; kingdom Pseudomonadati; phylum Planctomycetota; class Planctomycetia; order Pirellulales; family Pirellulaceae; genus Bremerella; species Bremerella alba. Next base: position 335,278 of record NZ_JABRWO010000005.1, read on the forward strand.
CGACGTTAAACGAACCTTCCAGGCTCAAGACCTGGGCATGGAAACCAAGCGGCGTGATGTCCATGCGAAGATTGCCGAAATCGTTGTCCAGCGAATAGCCGACAAAGGTCTGGATGTCGGTATATTTGGCGGCCAATTCCGGGGCCAGCAAGTTGGTCCTGTAGACAGCAAAGCTCTCGAAGGTCCCGTCCGGACGTGGTAGCTCAACCACAATGCCGCTTTGGCCAGAGAACTCATCGGGAGCGGTGCCTAGTAGCCCACGCATTGCGTCTACATCTAAGGCAAGTCCTTCAAAACTAGTGGCAACTTCTTTTGCTTCCTTCCCCGACTCGCTGGCTGGAATCGCTTCGAGAGATTCCCATAAGTCGGCGGAGAGCATCGACCGGGTTTCTAGATGTTCTAGTTGACTTCGATGCACGTCATTAGGGCGACGCTTTGAGGATCTACGGTTGCCGCGGCACTTCATGGAATCACTCCCCTTACGCAGGATGAATCTCAGGTTGTTTCTGGTGAAATGGGCGATCAAGGCGGTCTATATATTGATCGAGCAGGCACGATGAGTATCCGTGCCAGATCAAAAAGTGATCGCAAACAAGCCCAGAATCGAGCCTTACGACAACTTCGTTGGTTAGCCTTGCCCCGCCATTTAGGTAGTTCGACGGAATATACTTAGACTGACGATAGTTACGAATGTTCCGATTTTCTACCCATTTCCCCAGAAATAGACAAAAACGAATCCCCCCGGCAGGATGGTCTCTGCCAGAGAATTCGTCTTAAGTGTCCATTGTGCGCAAAAAAATAAGGTCGACGTGTTCGTCGACCCTATTAATGATTCTTCTAAGTCCTGAACGAGACCACCTTACCAGGTGTACTCGAAACCGACCGTTGGACCGTGATAAAGAGCGTTTCCATTGTCATTGATCGACGCTTGTCGGCCTGCCAATGCGGTTCCCAGAGGCAAAGCACCCCCGGTCTCGAAGTTGAACGAGTCGCTACCCAGGGCAATACCGTCGATGTAAACAATCTGGTAACCGGCTCGCAAGGTTCCGCGAGGAACAATCTTGAAGGTACTCAGGAAGCCTGCTTCGAGCACCATCGAGGCACGTCGCGAAGAAGCTGTTTCCTGAATGATTGTTGCGGCATCGTTCAGTGCGATCGTCGAATCGTAGGTGGCACGGTTACCGTACACACCGATTTCGCCGAACATCGACAAGGTCCAGCGAGTGGTCAGCCGCAGGGCCGAATCCGCACCGAACTGGGCACCGAACAGGTCGTTGTCGGCGTCGATGCTGTAAGCCAGGTTGCCGCTGCCACCTTGCGTGTCGAAGACAGCGTCGTCGTCCACACGGACATAGCGGAAACCAACCCACCACGAGCTTTGCCACCAGCAGTTGGCCGAGGTGAAGAAGCGTCGCATGTTCAACTCGAACGAATCCATGCGATTCGAGGTCGAGAACATCTGCAGAGTGCTTCCTTGGCCCGTCTCAGCGTAACCGCCAACCGGATCCACACCGAAGCCCGAGAAGGCCGATACCAGGTCGCCGTTGCCATAGACAGCCTGTGACGATGCCCAGTTTCCAATGCCGAGGTAGCTGAATTCTATGTAGCTACCAGGCATGAAGGTGCGATTGAGCGACATCCGAACACCACCTTGGTTGGTGAAATCGTAGTTGTCGGTGTTCAGCACTGGGTTGTTGGCAGCACCCTGCGAAGTCAAGTTCGTCGATGTGTTGCCAGGCTCGAACGTGAAGAAGGTCGCATCGACCACCACGTCAGCCCAACGCGGAGCACAACGTCCGCCGTAGGGTGTCATGTCCCAGGCATTGCCAATCCCGCGGCTGAAGCCACAGTAGATGTGACCGCCGGTCAAGCCGCAACAGCCGCCGCATCCGGCACCGCCACAGGCTTCGCAGCCACCGTTGCCCAGGTGCTTGCCCAAGTGACCACCGCCACCTCCGCCCATGCACTGCTGACATCCAGCACCGCTACAGCCTTGGCATCCGGGGCCGCCATGACCACCGAGGTGACCGGCCGGCATAACATTCGGGTCCATCATCGGACCACCAGGTGCCCCCATGGGCATCCCGTAACCGGCTTGCATTACAGGCCCGGGAGCATAGCCCCCGGCCATGCCCGGCATCATCATCTGGCCATAGGGATCCATGGCAACGTAGGGGTTCGCCCCCGGCGGCATCTGCGGTTGCATCTGCGGCCCAAGTTGTTCATCGGACTGAGGCTTATCGTGCCAATCGCCGTTGGCAAAACTTACCACGGCAGACGAATCTTGGCCGATCGTCTTTTGACCGATCTGCTTGGCATAGGTTGTCTTTTCAGCGTTCGCCGGTGCGGCAAATAACACTGCGGACAACATTAAGGCAGTCCACAAGGTAGTGGCTCTCATGGGTTCCTCTTTCGCAATCGAAAGGCAAACTGGATGGCCCAGTGGTCGACAACGGTTGGTGAATTGGCAATCTGAAGGTCGCCCCAAGGGCAAACCTCGAGTGCGACTCAGGTTGAATCTTCGATACCTTCAACACAACCAATCGGCACGGAAACGCAGGAAGAACCAACACTTTCACTACGAGCCGCAGATATTTTGCAAATTAACAGACCGGAACCCTCGCTAGCGTGCCAAATCGGGCTTGCACTGAGAGAAACGGTCTTAATTCACACCGTTTCCGCTGCTGGGCGCTCTCGCCGCTTTTGCCAAGTCAGCACGTTGAGAGTGAGCGACATCCCCAAGGCCACTATTCCAACGGCCGCAGTCGCATAGGTCACCATGACAGGGTCTGAGTCCCAGCCGGTGCAGCCGTCGAGGCAGTACTTAATAAACGAGCCGGGCAGGGGACCTTCACCCAACGCACGCTTCACCTGCCAATGCCAATCGGTGAAGGGACAGTAGCCCCAGCCAAAGAACGGACTGAGCACTGTCCACGAGGCGAGCGTCAATACGATCAGAAGTAAATGAGCCTTCCGTGTTCTCTCAAAAGCCCAGCCTAGGGCATTAAACGCGGTGAGGGCGACATGAAAGATCAGCAAGAAGTAGTCCAGAAAGATAAGCATTGCCACGGATCTCGCACCGTCCTAACAAGTTGAGCGAGTTTTCTCTGACTTGTTAGTACGACGATGCTGGCCCATCGTTCGGTTTTGCCTCTTGCCGAAAAGGGTACTACTGGCCGTATACCAGACTGGGCATTCGTTGCTATTTTTCTAGTTGAAATCCATTCTTCGGAAAACCACATCCCGCCCCTTAGCAACCCACCCTTTATGACTATTTGCCAGTAGCCTATCTTTCCAGATCAAGGCCTCGCTTGACAACTAAGTGATTTACCACGCCATTAATGCCTATGTATAAACGCGCAATAAACGCCCGCCCTGCCATCGCAAAGTTTTATTTATTTGTTATTTTTGCTATTTACTGCTAAAACGCGTGCCTCTTCACTTTCTCTTCTGTTCAGTTTAGGAGCACGCAAATGCGCGGGAAAAATGGTTTCACGCTTGTCGAGCTATTGGTAGTGATCGCAATCATTGGTGTCCTTATTGCCTTACTCCTTCCGGCAGTTCAACAGGCACGGGAATCGGCTCGTCGAATGAGCTGCAACAACAACCTGAAGAACTTGGCCTTGGGTTTTCATAACCATCACGACATTTTTGGCCAGTTTCCAGCTGGGGGAGATGACGGTGCCGCCAACCAGGAAATGTGGGGCTGGGGTGCTCATATCCTCCCGTTTATCGAACAGACATCTCTGTACGACCAATTACGCGTCTCAGAGCAAGATTTAAGAGTCACTCTCGACGACACAACGCTTCGTAATTTGACGCAGACGAAGCTTGATATCTTTATTTGCCCGTCCGACCCCGGCAAACACTTGATGGATGGCGGCCAGATGAACAGCGGTACCGGCCGGCACTTCAACGGTAATTCCAGCGTAGACAACAACTTCCGCGTGGCGAAATCGAACTATATCGGTGTTTGCGGGATGTTCGACGTTGATCATCGCCGCAACAACGGACTGCTGTTTCGTGGTAGCGAAATTCGCTTCGCAGACATCACCGACGGCACCTCGAATACGTTCATGCTCGGCGAACGCAATTTGCGATGTGCCCAAGGTGCATGGGTCGGTAATCGCAATGTGACCGGCGGCGGCCCCCAGGGTGCTGATTACACCATTGGACGAATCACCATTCCTGTTAATCACACCAGCAACGCATCGCATCAATGCGTGGAGGGTTTTGCCAGCCAGCATCCTGGTGGCTCATTGTTTGCCTACGCCGATGGTTCGGTCCACTTTATTTCCGACACAATCGACTACAACAACGACGGTATCAACGGAAATACCCAAGCTGCGGATACGACTCCGCCAAGCTTCAATTCCAGTAATCTCGGTACTTACCAGCGTTTAGGTACTCGCGATGATGGAGCCCCGATCAGCAACGGCTAGTCCCACAGTCCAAGCGTGGAGGTCAACGGAATTTCATCCAATTGACCTTCACGCTTATCTCTCATCATCGTGGGGGTGACTATCCAGCACCGCTCCGGGCATCCCAACCTTATCTCGCCTTACTCTAATTTTTGGGCACGGTAGCCATGCGACGCTTAGTTTGTTTTTCGCTTTTACTCTTGATCGCTTTCCTAGGCTGCGAAACAGGCCACCACGAAGGCGTGACCGGTCATGTTACCCTGGACGGCCAGCCCCTTGCCAACGCCGAAGTCATCTTCACTCCAGCCGAACGTGGCCGACCGGCCATCGCAATGACCGATGCTTCCGGCGCGTATGAATTGGTGTATACCATCAACGAGAAAGGGGCGCCGGCTGGGAAATATATCGTACGGATCCGTACGGCCACTACCACGCCAGGCGAAGACGGACGCGATGTCCAGAGCCCTGAGACAGTCCCTGCCAAATACAATCGCCACAGCGAACTATCCGTTGTGGTGAAAGAAGGGGAAGCAAACCAGTTCGATTTCGAACTTCAGTCGCAATAGCACGCTCAAGAAACGATAGAAGGGCGTACCTGCAGGCAGGCAGCCCTTCTCGTCCAATCGCTCTCAGTAGTGAGTTGTTTAGGGGATCCAGTAAACGGCCCCCAGCACGGCACCAGCCTGGAGGGCGGCACCACGGGCACTTAGCGGCACCGGTGGAATCAGGTGCGGAGCACAGTTGCCAGGTCGGTAGTAACCCAGTGCGTAACGGCATTCGGTCGGCGGGTACATGCCCATCTGGTAAGGCAGCAGTGCAGCACTTCCGAAGAAGTGAGCCCCCGACAGAACAACCTGCGAGATCGGCCCGGTCGTGTGGCCATAGCGTTCCAACGCTCGATCTTCAAAGTACAGCGGCTTGTGGCACAAGGCCGAAGCGGTCCAGTTGACTTCCAGCGGAGCCCAGTGGCGGCCCATGAACGGCTGGTCGGTCCATCCACATTCGTACGGCAAGTTCCAGTAGGCGGTCAGGAAGCACTTCTCGTCGCTGCCCAGGTCTTGGATACGAATCCGCTTGATTTCATTTCCGTCGTCGATCAGCACGCGGCGATCACGAATATCGAGCATACGGCCATCGGCAACGACATCACCTTGAATATTATGCCATTGGCGAGCCGGGGCACTTTGCATCGCTTGAGCCTGCATCGACTCGGCCACGGATGGATCGTCTTCATCCGGAGCGTACGGCGAAGAGATATCGAGCGAAATATTGCGAATGTTGAAACGGCCGAGTTCATTGCGAATTTCGCGGCAGTTGTCCGACTCTTCACAGCAGTTACGATCTTGGTAGACCTGCTCGCAATCGGGATCCGAGTTGTTCGGAATTTCTGGCTGCGTACGGAACAGCGGCGGCGGCAGATTATTGTTGGAACGCGGTGGCGTTTGCTGCGTCATCGGCTGCATGGGGGCCGCTTCAGTCATCGGCTCTACCGCCATCGGCGATTCCATAGGAGCCGCTTCCATGGGCATCGGCTCGGTAGGAGTCGGCTGCATCGGCGTAGGCTCGGTCGGTGCAGGTTGCATCGGCGGCGTCGAGGGATCTTCCAGCATGGGCGATTGGCTTGCCGGCGGTTCTGCGACCGGTGGCTGGCTGGGAGAACTATCAGGACGACGACTTGGCGGAGCCGAAAACCGGCTTGGCGGTTGCGACTGCTGTGCGGTGTACTGGACAACTTGGTCGCCGAAGGGATCGTTGAACGGGTCTGCCGGGGGGAGCGTCGAGACGTTTTGAACGACCGAATGACCGTCTGCGGCGGCCAACTGCACGTGCGAAGCAGGCTGAACCTTACTGGCTGGCTGCTTCGCCGGGGTGCTGACTTGGGTAGAGGGGCGCCACTTGAGGTGGCTTTGCGACGCCGTCGTTTTTTCGATCGGTGTCGCTTGGATAGCCGAAGTGGGCAGGGCACGCGGCGTCTGGGCTTCAGCCACAGCAGCGAACCCGCCCAGTGCTACGCCACCTTGAACCATCAAGGTAGCGAGCAACTTAAAGCTATTCGTTTTCGTGTGTCTCCGGGCTGTAGTTAGGAGACTCTTGAGTGATCGCGATGTCATGAGGATGGCTTTCCCTAACACTAGCCGATGTAACTCGGATAAAGGTGGCGTCCTTGCGCAACTCCTCGATGGTCCGCGTTCCGCAGTATCCCATGCCGGCTCTTAGTCCGCCGACTAGCTGATATACGAACGCGTTCAAATTACCTTTGAACGGCACACGACCTTCAACCCCTTCGGGGACCAGCTTGCCACCATCGGTGACGCTGCCTTGTCGGTACCGCTCTTTAGAGCCTTTCACCATCGCTCCGAGGCTGCCCATCCCGCGGTAAACCTTGAAGGTTCGACCTTGGTATAAGATCACCTCGCCAGGGCTCTCGGCCACGCCAGCGAACAAGCCGCCGACCATAACCACGCTAGCACCTGATGCGATTGCCTTGGTAATGTCGCCCGAAAATCGAACGCCGCCATCTGCGATGATCGGAATTCCATATTTCGCAGCGACCTGACTGGTGTCGTGAATCGCTGTAATCTGTGGAACACCTACCCCGGAGACAACTCGGGTTGTGCATATCGAGCCAGGCCCGATGCCAACCTTAACTGCGTCCGCGCCCGCTTTGATCAAATCTTCGCATCCTTGTGCGGTCGCCACATTGCCGGCGATCACGTCGATGTTCCAATTCTTTTTGATCTCGCGAACAGTCTCGATGACATTCTTGGAGTGCCCATGAGCACTATCCACTACCAACACGTCGGCGTCGGCGTTAATGAGACTTTGAACTCGGTCGAAATCCATCACACCAACGGCGGCTCCAGCCCTCAAACGTCCCATCGAGTCTTTGGACGCTTGGGGGAACCGGTTCATCATGTCAATGTCTTTGATCGTGATGAGGCCCGTTAGTTTGTAATCTTCGTCAACCAGTAAAAGTTTCTCCACCTTTTTAGCCGTTAAAATTTGCTCAGCTTCCGTAAGCGTTACGGTCCCCGTTGCTGTCACGAGGTTGTCTTTCGTCATAACCTCATTGATAGACAGGTCATTCGACTCAAGGAAGCGTAAATCGCGGCGGGTGATGATACCAGCTAGCTTGCCATCAGTTCCGATGATCGGCACGCCCGAAACGTGATGTTGGTCCATCACACGCTTCGCTTCGTTCACCGGTGCTGTCGGTGGTAGCGTAACCGGGTCGACGATGATCCCGTTTGCCGAACGCTTCACTTTGGTGACTTCTTCGGTCTGAACTTCCGTCGAAAGATTCTTATGGATGATCCCCAGGCCACCTTCTTTGGCCAGCGCGATGGCCATCTCCGATTCGGTGACCGTATCCATGGGCGAACTGAGCAGCGGAATGTTGAGGGCAATGTTGGCCGTCAAATGCGTCTTGGTGGTAACGTCCGCCGGCACAAAGTCGCTATAACGCGGGGCAAGCAGCACGTCATCAAACGTAATGGCGACCTTGGCGAAGCGATCTTCCATAGACATTCAAACTCCAGTCAGCTGATGGATGCGAGCAAGTCAGGGTAGAGAAACCCTGTATTATGCACCAAAGCATGCAGGCATGGCAACGCGTGGAACTTTAGGCGAAATCCGCAAAGCAGGGAGACTTACCCACAAAAAAACGACATCGACCGCATCCCTCACGCTAGGTATGGTGCTCAAACAGTTCGCTAAATCAATCGAAGTGGGCAAAAAGGACGAGACCATGCATAGGAATTTACTTGCTCCCTGGGCAGTTCTCACGGGGCTAACCATCGCATTTCCGGCAACCGCAGCCGAGCCGGCACCAGCACCGCCGGAGATGGTTACCTTTAAGCTCTCGGCTTACGAAAAGTCGGACGGGCCCACGCCTAAACTCCTCGCCTCACCCACCATCATGACAGTGACCGGGCGAGAAGTGAACTTCCGCAGCGCCGGCCAAGTGAAATCGAAATTCGATGCCAGCCCCCATGACATCGGCACCCAGTTCACGGCCATGATTCATGCCAACGGCAACGACAAGTACGAACTAAAACTCCAGGCCACCCTCGGCAACCTCAAAGCTCCCGAGCAAGACCCCGACACCGAGTGCTTCATCGAGCAAAAGCTGACGCTCCGAACCATCGTTAACTCTGGCGTGACGAAAAGGATCAACGTCTCACCCGGCCGCTGGTACAGCATCACCATCGAGAAAGCGACCCCCAACGCCCAGCCCGGTGCCGGCACCATCCCCGGCACGTCGATACCCAAAACGACAAATTACCCCAGCAACACCTCGTCGCCGGCCCCGAATGTGACTCCCACCACCGCTAAGCAGGACCCCAACTTTCGCTACGTCGAAAAGCCCCTTAATTACGTCGAGAGATAATCAGGCTCCGAAGCCCGAGACCACGTCAGCGACTTACACCAGTGCCCTCGTAAGTCGCTCGCCTCTTAAGCCCTGTAAGGGCAGCCGAATATAGCCAGGGCCGTTCGAGCCCCTGGTTCTTGCCAATCAACCACGCCAGCCCTGGCGAAGGCGACCGAAACGCGTGTTAAGTATCCGCCCGGCCTACCAGGCTTTAGGATTGCCGCGCTCTAATGCACGGGACATTGCCGAGTCTTCACGAGACGACTCTCACTCAGCTTGAAAAGTAGATCCCCGCCAGTTTCGGTCCATCTGCGGTCTGAATCAGTGCGCAATCCACAATTAAATATCGACGGATCTTTCCGCTGGCGTAGGCGGAAGACTTCCCGTATTCGCAGCGAATATCCCCCAGGTAGTTTTCGATACTGACCTCGTCCGGGGCGAATAGATTGTAGTCTTTCTCGAATTCAGATCGCCACTCGCTGACCGTCTCTTCGGCATTGCCGCGCGATAACCAAATTTTGTTCAACGGTTCCCAGCGACTACGCCGTTGACGCCGAATCGTCATGTACTCAAGCGCTTCGCCGCGAAGCGATTCGATGAAAAATTCAGCCGCCTTGTCGAACTCCTGGTTAAAAAGGGCCTCAGCGAAAGGGCGGAAGTGTTCGGCCATCGCCTTCTTATCGACGCTGGGGGCTTTCGCCTTGGCAGGCTTCTTGGGCTCGGCTTTCTTCGGCGGCTCCTCGATCGCCGCTTGCTCGCTCAGACCCTTCGGCAAGATACCCAGCGGGCACTTCTCGGGTTCCAGCGGTTCCATGTCCAATTGGTAGCCGCGTTCCAGCGGCGAGAGTTCATCCTGGTCGGTCGCCGGCGTTAGCTGGATGACGAAACCCAGGGGCTCCTGATCGTCGTTGTCCTCTTCAATCTTCCCTTCCGGGATCGCGTCGACATCTTCGCCCTGCAGCAGAGCATATTCCATCAGCCAGCCGGGGAACTTCTTACGAGACCGCGTCTGGCGAAACCACGGCAAAAAACCTTTCCAACCTTCACGCCGCGTCACGCGAAAAGCATTGTAAGAGCCCATGAGCGTGTACACCGTAACCAGGTACTCGCCCGGGGTCACCTCGAAGGTCTGGAAATACTCGCCGTATTCCTCCTCTTGCTCTTTCGCGTCAATCTCGTTGAAGACGTACGCGTTACCGCCCGCTACGGCCAGCACCCCGACACTAAGATCCAACTTGCCGCAACCCTGCTCGATCGCTTCTTCTCGCTCTTGCTTATTGGCTTGGCCAAAAACAACGCGCGCGAAGATACCATCATCCTGATCCAGGTTAACAGCCACCAGTTGCTTGGCCGCGACCGCCTTGGCCAAACCATCGGTCGTGCAGTCGAGACTTCGCTTCGAGCTTCCATTAGAAACAAAGAGGGCCGTAGACTCGTTGTCCAAATCGACATCAACGCGGCGATTGCGAGTATTGAGTTTCTGCTGGGTCATTTCTTACCAGTTCTTAGGGATACCGTTCACAGAGTTTCGGGTTGATCTTAGCAAACCGAGTTGGGTCTTTCATCTTTCTTGAGCCGTTCAGGCAGACCTTATCTGAACTTTCACACGGTGCGACAACATTTGGAAGTCGCGATTCGCCCCTCTATACTAAGAACCTCCTACCCAACCACGCTTCATTCTTCTTTCAAATTAAAACACCATCATGCGAACGCTTCTCTTGAGCTTCGTGCTCGTGCTGCTGGCCTCTTCCCATTTGGTCGCTGATACCACGCGTCCCAACATCCTGATCTTGCTGGGGGATGACATCGACCGCGATTCACTTGGCCCGTGGGGTGGTCAGGCACATACGCCCCACCTCGATCAACTGGCCAAAGACGGTATGCGACTGGATAGCGTTTATGCGAATGTCGCCATGTGCGCGCCGTTTCGGCAAGAGCTTTACAGCGGTCGCACCGCTTGGCGAACGCGAGCCATGCCTAATCACAGCAGGTCGGCCGGTGGCACCAAGAGCCTGCCGCACTATCTCCAACCGCTGGGCTACCGCGTGGGATTGCTCGGCAAAAAGCACATTGGACCGGCCAACGCTTACCCGTTCGATAACCTCGGCGACGTGACCAAGAAGAACGATGGTAACCCTGAACTGGTTAAACGCGCCAAGGCCTACATGACCGAGGCCCGCGATGCAGGCAAACCGTTTTGTCTGGTGGTTGCTTCGCACGATGGCCACGGACCGTACACCACCGGCGATCCTTCGCAGTACGATGCCAATGCGTTAAAGCTAGAAACCGACAAGATCGACACGCCTGCCTATCGCCAAGCCCTTCGATTGCACCTGGCCGAGGTGACCAATCTGGACGCGTTGCTCGGCAAACTTCGCGGGGTGCTTGCTGAAGAAAAACTGGCCGGCAACACGCTCGTTCTTTTCTGCAGCGAACAAGGCAACGCGTTCCCCTTCGCCAAGTGGACCTGCTTCAACGATGGCCTGGCCAGTGGCGTCATCGTCGCGCTGCCTGGTACCATCCCTGTCGGAAAAAGCAACAAGCAACTCACCTGGATCGCTGATATCGCACCGACGCTACTGGAAGCGACCGGCGGCGAGGCTTCTCTGGAAGACTTCGACGGCAAGAGCCAATGGCAGAACTGGACCGGCGGAAACCTGCCTATCCACCGCTACGCTTATGGCGCGTTCACCAACTGCAACATCATCGATAACCGCGACCGCATCTTTCCGATCCGCTGCATCCGCGACGACCGATATACGCTGATCTGGTCGCCGCGACACGAGGAAGAGATCACCTCGAACACCACGCTCACCCAGGCCCTGGCATGGATTGAAGCCGATCCGACCGACGGCAAAGCCAGCCCAGCGGCAACCTGGGTCCGCAAGGCGAAGCGAACCAAGCCCGAGAAGGACGACCAACTTGTTCACCGCTTACATCACCGGCCTGAGTGGGCTTTGTACGATCGTACGACCGACCCGGAAGAACTAACGAATCTGATCGACGATCCTCATCACGCCAAAGACGCCGAGCGACTGAAGCAGGAACTCCAAACTTGGTTAAGTAAATGGGACGATGCTGATCCGGTGGTTACCGAACGCGGATTTGTGAACCAAAACTAGTAGCCAACTTTCACCGCGACCAGCTTTTCCATTCACTACTCCTACCGTGCGATCCTCCCATGATTTCCCTCCGACTGATGACTGCGTGCCTCCTTCTGCTTGCCACCGCTGGGCCTTCGCTGGCCGAACTTCATGTGGCCAACATCTTTCAAGACCACATGATCGTCCAGCGCGATGTGCCTGTGAAGATCTGGGGCAGGGCAGGGGGCGGCGAGAAGCTGACCGTTCGGTTCGCTGGGCAGACGATCGAAACGACAGCCGACGCGGACGGAGCGTGGTCGGCCACGCTTAAACCGCTTGCGGCAAGCCACCAGGGGCAACCACTTCACATTGACGGCCAGACCGAGTCGAAGGTCATCCGCGATGTGCTTGCCGGCGAACTGTGGCATGCCTGTGGCCAATCGAACATGGCCATGAATGTTGGTCAGATGACCCAAGAGCTTTCGGTGGTGGAAGCTGACATCGCCGCGGCCAACTTCCCCTCGCTACGCTTCTGCCGCATCCATGCCGGCCCCATGACCGGGCCACTTGAGGACCTTTCGTCACCGCCAAGCTGGACCGTTTGCACGCCGAAAACCGTAGCCGGCTTCTCTGGCGTCGCGTTCTACTTCGCCCGGAAGCTTCAGCAGGAACTCGACGTGCCGGTCGGCATCATCGACACGTCGCGGGGTGGAACGCCGATCGAACCGTATATTCCTCGCGCTGCGTTTACTTCGCATCCGACCCTCGAAAAGGAACGCGAACTGGCCGATCGCCAGGACCTGGAAGCCCTGCGGCGGTTGTCTGGCGGCGTGTATGCTCGCGACGCGAACTGGCTACCGGGCCGGTTGTTCAATTCTCGCCTGGCTCCCATCATGCGGCTGCCGGTACGGGGTGCGATCTGGTACCAGGGCGAATCGAATAGCGGTACGCAAGAAGACCCCCACGACTACGCGCACAAGATGCGAGCGCTGGTTAACGGCTGGCGAAAGGCCATGTCCCACGAGGACCTGCCGTTCTATTTCGTGCAGCTTCCTGGCAGTGGCGCCGGGGCAGGGTGGCCTTACCTGCGAGAGCAACAGAGGCTTGCGACCGACGTGCCGCATACTGGCATGGTCGTTACGCTGGACATCGCCGGGGGCGGAATCCATCCGGCCAACAAAATCGACGTCGGGCAGCGACTTGCTCGGTGGGCGCTGGCCCACGATTACGGCCAGCAAGTTCCTTTCAGCGGTCCGATGTACCAGCGGCAAGAGATCGACGGCAATCACATCCGTCTGCATTTCAAGCATGCGTCACCACGCCTGATGGTCGCCACCAAGCCTGGCTTGCATGCCCCTCAACAAACGCCAGGCGGCAAGCTAACTCACTTTGAAATCGCAGATACCGAAGGCCGGTGGCACGCTGCCGAAGCCACCATCGAAGGCCAAAAGGTAGTCGTCACCAGCCCGAAAGTGCACACACCGATCGCCGTGCGGTATGCCTACGCAGTCTCACCGGAAAGCGTTCCCCTTTACAACCAGCACGGTTTGCCGGCGTCTCCGTTCTGCACGAAGCCAGAACTGCTGAAGTACGATCCGCAGCTACCGAAGTAATGAACAAGCCGTAGCCGAACTTACTTACTCTCCAGCTTAAAGTCATGCGTCTGCTGGCCAGGTTGGACGTCATAATCCAGCGTGGTTTTCGAGTTGTATTTCGACGGCACTTCTTCTTTCTGGAACCAGACTTTGCCAGACTCTTCGTCCCGCTTTTCGCCACCGTTGGTGATGGTGACGGAATTCATGCCGACGGTCGCGCCTGCCTGGCTACCGGTGTACCTCATGGTGTACTTGCCATCTTCGCCCGTCTTACCGTAGGCAGGCCTTCCACCTTTTGGCTGGAAAGTAATCACGGCGTGTTTCAGCGGCTCGCCATCGAGGGTGATGGTGCCGCTGACTTCGCCCAGGTTGTCGTACTTTTCGCCGCCACAACCTACAGCGGTCATCACTGCGGCACCCAAAAACACCAACAACATGGGATGCTTGATCAACAAAGAAAACATGTACAAGGTTTCCTGCATGGACAATATTGAATACGGGAAGAAGAACAAATCAAACCGAACAGACCTAATACTCGCCGACCGGCTGGCCATCGTTGCGAGCCCCTAACCTCTCGTAGACCGAGTCGATATTGTTGTCTTGCAGCGGATCGTGTTCGATCGTCTCGGGAATGAAACGCACCGAAGCGTCCATCAGCATCGCCATCACGCCGCCGGGGTGATTACTGGAAAGATTGCCGTTTAATCGCCAATTGTCAGGATGATTCGAGTTTGGCGAAAGGGCCGTAGAGGCCATCGCGTCGTAACGATGGTCGCAAGAGTGCGTGGTCGCCGCTGAACACGCCCACACGCCTGCACGATAGTGCTGACTGCCCAAACGGTTGCAGCGTTCTCCGACACCCAGGACATTACTGGTGCCGTCGGTCAAGTCCGAGAACTTCAATCCACGGTTGACGATGAACGAACCGGTTTGCGTATCGTCGTTGGCGAAAGTGCTGGAGTCGCCATCTCTTTTGAAGTGCGCCATAGCAACGTAATTCATCGTGGCGATATCATTTGCCCCGCGCGACATCGACCAGCCAAGATCAGGGTTCAATTCTCCCGTCGTGTCCGAGGGGCAGCGGTAGCCGCTGATAGGGATTTGCATCAAAGCCAACTGCGTGGCGTCTTGATACGCTTCGTCCGCGTACACGCCCTGCGAAATGCCCAGGCCGTCGTGTAGTGACTGCTGTTCGATAAAGGGAAGGATCAAGGCCGACCAATTCCAGGCGCTCGGTGATGTAAGGACATCCCAAGTGGCCGAGCGGTCGTAGTTCACGATAATCCCCGGCGGAAAACTACCGTAAGTGTCGTGGTAGTTATGAACAGCGAGACCAACCTGCTTCAAGTGATTGCTGCACTGCATCCGCCGAGCCGCCTCGCGGGCCTGTTGCACGGCCGGCAACAGCAGGGCAATCAGTACCCCAATAATGGCGATAACAACAAGCAGTTCGACTAGCGTAAACGCACGCCGCGACAGCGTTATGTGCATCGATCGCATAAGACAACTCCAGGCAAGATGGGTGAGGGGCAGGAGAAGGAAAGGATAATTTTGAAGTTATCTGATAAAATAAACGACACTCATCAACAATTCAACATGCGTTTGCGATTCTTAGGTAAGCATAAGGGTGCGCAACGTTGGATCAGCAGAGAGATTGGCTGATCGCGTAAGATATTCCGGGACCTCGGCCACGCCGTGGGGGTCTTCCCTCAAGCCATTATTTGACGTCGTCGAACACGCGACGTTGTTGACGCTTGTTGCGAAAGTGACCGGTCTTGGTGGTCGTTGGCTTGATGGTCTCGACGGCGACCTCATAGTTCAACAGCTGAACGGTCGTCTTCGACTTGAGCTTGCCGTTGGCGTCGTAGGCCGTCATCCAGGTTCCCACGACAAACCCAGGCACTTCAGTACATTGGGCTTCGACCGTCTCGGTGGTCTCGTCAGAAGCGGTCGTCTTTTGCACGATGAACGCGACCGTCTTGATCTCGGTCAGCACAGGGTAGGGCTTATTTAATGCGACCACTTCGGAAACCATCTCCTTCTGTGGCGACTGGGCACCTTCGGGCGTGAACGTGTGTTCGCGGCGAAGAATAAACGGAGGAGTATCCGAACTGTAATAGATCTTACCCGTGATTTTTGTCGGCTCGTCAAGAACCTCCATCTGGCGGACTTTACAGCTGTAAGACTTGCCCAGAATCGAAAGCTT
Organism: Bremerella alba; assembly: GCF_013618625.1. Taxonomy (NCBI): domain Bacteria; kingdom Pseudomonadati; phylum Planctomycetota; class Planctomycetia; order Pirellulales; family Pirellulaceae; genus Bremerella; species Bremerella alba. The sequence goes on from NZ_JABRWO010000005.1 coordinate 350,955, forward strand.
CTGTTCACCGCTAGGGGTGATGCGTACGCGCTGCGATCCGCTTTGACCATTCAGCCCACTGCGGAACTCACGAATTGGCTTCTCGAATACCTGGCCGCTAACTTCTGACTTGGCTTCTCGCTGCAGGACAATATAGTCCTTGCCAACTTCCTTCAAGCGAACGGTCAGCGTGGTCGTCATCGACGAGACAAGCTCGCCCTCTTTGAACGTTTCGGTGACCTGCTTCACTTGCTTCCACGAGCCTGCCGGAAAACTGGCCCACTCGTGATGTTCGTGCGGGACAAGCAGTTCCTGCGCTTGCCCAAGCATGGGCAAAATCAGCACGAACATCATGGCAACCGCACGAAGCATCAATCATCTCTTAAGAAGGATAAGTCTAGGCTTAAACGACCCCAAGCAGCGGGCGCGCAAAACGAACACTGCTTAAAGCATATCTTGCCTAAGCTACCTTATCCTGGATTAGATTGTAGCCAAGAGGGTCGATTTACCCTTTCAACTCTCGCTTTTTTCGATATTTCCACTGCCACCCCCCTCGTTGGTATTGTTTTCTGGCACCAGCTTGCTCACTAATTGGGCGTCATTTCGGGGGAACAGGGTTCGTAAATCGAGAACCACTTCATCCTCATTTTGGCTCCAGCAAGCCACGGTGGGAAAGCCTGCCAGGTGAGCCTGAAGCGTTTCGGCTCCTTCCGGCGTGGGTCGGAGAGTCACATGCCGGCTTGGCAACTTGATCCCGCCAGGAAGAACATACGCCTCGGCGGGACTAGTCACAGCCTCCGCAATCCAAGGGGAAACCGAGAACTGCTCGGCGAGTCTTGTCGCGCGAAGATCCAAGTTTTCCTCGGAAGTCGACAGAAGAGACAACGTCGGGATCCGGTCATCAACGCGTTCGCCTGATTGATGAATTCGCAGCGTCACTTCCAACTCTGCCAGACTCGCCGGCGTCGCCTGCAAGTAACGGGCAATCGGCAGTTCCGACAATTGAGAAACGCATTGGGCTTTGCCCAGCACGATGGCGCAACCAGGACCACCCAGCAGAAACCCACCACCCATTAAAACGGCGTCCGCTCCGGCTTCGATGGCTTGCTTCGCGCTGCATAGGCCTAGCTCGTCATGGATCGCATCGGGCAAGAGCCCCGCCACCCCTAACGCCACCCACAGCGATACGCCAGAAGCTTTCAGCGTCTTGATTGCCTCGAATGTCGGCGGAAAGACATTCGCCCCACTGACATCGAAGTTCGTTTTGTCGAACCACAGCAGATGCTCGGCGCTTCCTTCGATCTCATCGGCCAGTGCGGCCAGGTCGATCTGATTACTCGATCCGACTTCCTGAATGCCTGCTTCTTCCAACAGCTTCGGCACGGCGATCCGGTCGAACGTCGACGACATCTGCGATCGCGGTACGAGCGTTTTCTTGCTGCTCATAGCTTGCGCGAGCAGATAGACGGCTGCCTGTCGGTCACTCACAATCAGGGCCGCCTCGGCACCGGTCATTTCGCACAGCAGCTGCTCGATGGCCTGATGGTAGTTTTCCTGGGCGGTCGCTTGCCGATAGTCGTGTCGCCGAGCATGCGCTTGGACGAGAATCTCTTCTGCTATCGGCCCGACAGGAAAATCGGCCCCGAGCACCTGCCCGGTCGCATTGATTCCCTCTGGCCGGCTGAGCCCTTGCTCTCCCAAAATCCAATCCGAGATCTCACTGGCCAGGCTCTGCAGCGACCCATACGGCAGCGTTGGAGCAGCCTCCATGGCCAACTTCTGGTACGGCTGAAGATACGCCTTCACGCCAGCGGCGACTGTGCTGCTGGAAACCTTGTGAGCCAAGTCCTTCAGCGGCCGCAGTTCCATCAACTGCGAGATAGACGGAATACGATTGACGTTCGATTCAGACATAGGGGCAACTCTCCTCTAAAGATGAAGCATGTTCCTATTATGCCTGCTAAGTGCCCCGACCTGAATCGGTGGGTACCCGAGAATCTTTTTTCTCCGCGACCAGGCAATCCTCGATGCCACCGCTCAACCCTTGCTATCGCCAACAAAATTGCTAGGCGCTCTATCTCACTGAAACGCTTTACCCAAAGCATGACCTCTTAGCCCCAAGTCACGTCCCCGCAAACGTAGGGATCACGACAGAGCGTTCTCAACCAGGAACGCTCTGCAGGTGGTCGTGCGCAGGTGGAAGCACTTCGTGTGCTCGGCCTGAGGGGAAATGGTGAAATTGCCGTCTTACGTTGTCGCCGACATCGCTTCAGGATGGTACTGCTGAAGCACTTCGATCAGGCGTTTGCGGTCGATCGGCTTAGTGGTATAGCTGCTGCAACCTGCGTCTAAGCATTTTTGCAGGTCTCCGGCCATTGCGTGGGCGGTCAGAGCAACAATCGGCAACGTGCATCCCTTATCGCGTAGTAGTTGCGTTGATTGATAACCATCCATTTCGGGCATTTGCATGTCCGTGAGTATGACATCGAATCGGGCAGGCACTTCCAACGGACCGTCGATCGTTCCGTCTTGGGTGACCTGTTCGATGGTCAGCTTTCCGTTTTCAACCGTGACAACTTCCGCACCAGCCTTACGAAGATGGAACGAAATCAGGCGAACGTTGTCTGGTCCATCTTCGGCCAGCAAGATTCGCATTCCCTTCAATGCGACGGTCGACAGTTTCGTCGATTCGTCGAGACCTGTTTTCTTCTGGGCAGCTGCCGAACATGCTTCGTCGGGGGTCAGCCAGTTATTCTCGTCAATTTTTTCGATCGATAAGGAGAGACTAAAGACACTGCCGGCGTTCGGCTCGCTGGTAACGTTGATATCGCCCCCGAGAATCTGGGCCAGGCGTTTGCTAATCCGCAGTCCAAGGCCAGTGCCACCGAAGCGTCTGGCGGTCGAGTTGTCGGCTTGCACGAATGCTTGGAACAGCTTTCCGAGCTGATCTTCGCTCATGCCGATGCCAGTATCTTCGACCGAGAGACGCAGGCTATTCTCGGATTTCACGTAGCAAACACGAAGACGAACCCGACCGATCTCGGTGAACTTGATCGCGTTACCCAACAGGTTGACCAGAATCTGCCTCAGGCGGATCGGGTCGCTATGGATAATCATGGGGATCTTGTTTTCGATGATTGAGTCGAGCGCCAACCCCTTGGCCGAAGCTTTGACATGCATCAGATCCATGACGTCGCGAACGAGTGAATCGAGACGCATCGGTACCGACTCGACCGTCATCTTGCCTGCTTCGATTTTCGACAGGTCAAGGATGTCGTTGATGATCGCCAACAGATGCTCGCCGTTGCGGCGAATGGTATCGATGTATTCCTTCCGCTCGGGCTCCACAACATTGGGCTGACTATAATCTGCCAAAAGATCGGTATACCCCAAGATCGCCGTCATGGGTGTCCGGATTTCGTGGCTCATGTTGGCAAGGAACTCGCTCTTACTTTGATTGGCTCCCTCCGCCTTTTCGCGTGCTTCGCGAAGATTGGCCTCCGCTTGACGCTGCACGGTAACGTCGCGCAGAGCCGCCAAGAGGTACGTTTTCTTGTACTGAAGCGTGGGATTCTCGAACACGACCGCATGCAATTCGATCAAGCGGTTGGTTCCACGAAGTCCTGTCATTTGGAATTCAACACAACAGGGATGCCCTGTCATGGCATCGCACAAACTACGAATGACCAGATTGTGCGCTTGCTTGGGCAACTGATCGAGGATCGAGATACCACGAAGTTCTTCCTGGGACTCAGCCTCCCACAGTTCCAGACCGGCCGGATTGGTATCTAGGACACACCCATCGACGTCCAGTAGATTCACTCCCACCGGTACATTTTCAAAGATGGTGTTAAACCGCCGAAAGCCTTCTTCGGCTTCCTCTTTGGCAGCCTTGAGGTCAACGGTCATCGACTCGGCCAGTTGGATGGCCCGTAGCCGCGACGTGCCCAGGTTCCATACCATCATCGCGAAGAGGATGGTCAACGTAGCCCCGAACACCGTCGTAAAAATCGGACGTAGAAAGAGACCGCTAGTATCGAAATTAGGGTTGCTGTTGATCTGCACGGTCCACCGCCGACCACCAAAGCTTAAAGGATAAGACTTGGAGAATACCGGCACGTATTGGTGCCCTTGCTCCTCGTCTTCAAAGTGAAAGCCATGACCGCAAAACAGCTTATTAGAAAGATCGATGGCCATCGTGTCGTAAACTTCGACGTCCACCTTGCCGTCGCCTGAGAGGAGAATACCGTCCAGGGCTAACTCCGACGTAATCGGCATGTAGACCCAACCCAAAAACGCGGCTTCACGCTGCTGGGCTGTTTCGAGCGGAACGCCGGTCTGATAAACGGCCAGATAGTACAGAAATCCATTGTGATTCAGTTGGTCCTGAACCAGATTAATTTTGGCGGTCAGGGTCGGCACACCGGTCGCGCGAGCTTTTTCTGCGGCCACGCGCCGATTGGTCTCCGAACCGACGTCCAGTCCTCTGGCCGCTTGATTTTCGGCATACGGCTCGATGTGACAGATCACGAAATAATCGTCATGCTCGTCCAAGCTACCTGCCGTTTTGATTTGAAAGTCTTCGCCTAGATTCTCCTGAGCCCAAGCCACGAACGGGCCGGAGTTATCTTTCTGGACACTTCGAATGAAGCCCTGGCCCATGGCCCCTTGAAAGTACACCTTAGGATCGACCACTCGGCAATATTCGCGGAATTCTTGCAGAGTGAGTTCTTCGCTTGCCTCGTGCAGACCACGCAGGGCTCTTAGTCCGTCCTCGAATTCGTTCATCCGCCGAGCAACTTCCGTTTTGATCCGTTCGCTCAACGCATCGAAGGCGACTTCCGATTGGCGATGCGACTCGCAGGCCATCCAGTAGGCGATGAAACCGGTCAGCGTGACGCCACAAGCGAGGACTAAACCCACTGGCTTCATCACGCCGGATGAGACCAGTGACGTTTCAGGAGACGGTCTCCGTCCCCAAACGGTTATCAGTCGAAAGATAATAATCGGAGCGGCAATAAGCAGAGTGACGGCCATTCCCAGCAGGCGCAAAGAAAACAACGGCCATTGCGGGGCCACCAGAGGCAACACGAGCATCGAGATGACTTCCGCCAGCATTACCGTGCCGACAATTTCTGCCACGTTTCGCAGTAGATGTCTGTTCGTCTGCACGTCTGCCCCGGACAACCAATGTCTCGTATCGCCAGGCACCCATTGCCCAGTCATCAGAATCGTTATCGGTTACCTACTGAGCCCCGATTTCCAAATCGTCAACTATCCCCATGCAATTCGACTTTCCGCAGTTCAATCAGGACGAAGATGTTGAACGTGCCGATTGTTCCGATTCCTCACACGAGGGGGAAACCCGAGCCATCTCAACGTAGAAACCGAACCGGCATGAGTCTCACAACAGCTACCGGCTCGCCGGCTTGGGTGGCTGGAATTCCTTTCCACAGACGTACCGCCCGAAGGGCCGCTTGATCGAGAATTTCGTACCCACTGCTTTTCGCTACACTCACCTGGCTTACCTGGCCATCGGGGGCAATTGCAATCCGCAACAAGACCTCCCCTTGCCAGCCATTGCGAACCGCCTCGGCAGGGTACCTTGGGGGCGGATTCATCGAGAAGTCGGGGGGCGTTTCTCGCGTAGTCCCTACCGGCATCGGCACCGCAGAGGCCATCACCGCAACCGGTACCGGTCGCGAGTGCCGAGGTAGTGGCTTTGTTTGAGGTTTGGTTTCGTTTGGCTGCCGCTTAAACTGTCGACGCTCGGCCCGTTGGACTTTGGGAGTGGACTGCACCGTATTGACCAGCAATTCGGCCGTTTGCCGAGTCGTCTCGATCCGCAGCGACTCTTTTGCCAACGGTGCGTCTGGCTCGACATCGATCGTCGACTCGACGGCATCCATCTCGCTTTGAACCAGCTGCACAGGCTCAGGTTCACTAAGAGGAACCGGAGGAGCGAACGTCGCAGAAACGGTCACGGCCTGACGCTGACCCGCGAAATCGACCGGCTGAAATAGCGCCATGCTTTGCCAAGCAAGCACCGTCACTAGAGCAAGATGGCTCCAGGCCGAGAAATGGATCGCAAATCGCGTGGTCGTGAGTCGTCGCATGAAAACAGCCGAATCACGGCTGAGAACAACCGCAGGAGCAGGCACAATAATGCGAGCCCCTGAAAACTCACGGGGCTCTTATTTCGTTAAATACAGGCGACCATTGGAGGTCGCTTTCAAACAATAGAGCGTCCCGTCATGATTAATCCACACTTGTCGGCGGCCTTGCAGGAGGTCGCCTGAGACAATTGCCGTTTGACGCTGTTCATCTACGTTAGGGTTGGCAGTGGGGCGGTCGGTCACTTGAGTACCGCCCATGCCATCATAGCTTCGATGCATAGTGCTGAACACTTCCTGCTAAGGGAATCGGATGAACGCCCTGGCGAGCATTCGGTTAACTTTCTAGAGTTATCCTTTCCTCAAAGGTTTCCTCAAAGGAATTCGAAAAAAGTTCCCTGCTCAGAGTGCAACTATCGCGCCGGTTGGTTTTTCCCTTCGTTTTGATCTATCGGAGAACAATTCTGTCGCGCCAGGCGACACGCATGTCGTCCTCGGTAACATCCAAGAGCCCAAGAAGCGTCTGGGACGCGATGCGTGAAACCAGCGAAGCAAGGAAAACCTTACCGGCTAGGGCGAAAACCCTCGTCTTCACCAGCAGCCCCAGAAAGCAGGGCAGATGGTGCCCCACACCCATGGCCGTTTGGGCATGGCGACGTTGCTGCTTGGCCCGTTAACTGCTCGGCTTGGCAAAGCGATGCGTCGGCACAGGGCGACCGGGGCGGAAGCTTTGGGTTTGGTGAAACGCGACTGTCACCCCCATTTGGCTGGCTACACTTTCGACCACCTCTTCAACCTGAGCACGAAGCGCTTCTGGGTCGACCGCCACGCGAGCATTGACGACCACATGAGCGAGTTTCGTCTGGCAGTGCGAAGGAAGCGAAAGCACCGCAGGCGTGTCGCTACTGACCAGGTTGGCTACACCATAGGCGCCTTCCCACAGACCGATTGTCTTCAGGTGAGCGGTCTCTGCTTGGATAGCTTCCAGCCGCTGACGTAGCCCTTCCACAATCCCCAGCAGCAAATCGTCCAGCACGAATACCTCGTCGCTGGTGGCATCCAAACTGCTGTTCAACCAACCTAGTTCCGCTTCCCCTTCGGCGTATAAATCGTAATCTAGCTCGAGGATTTTTTGACCATAGGATCCGCGCTGATCGAGCATTTCGATCAGGCCATCCATCCCTTCGCCTGACTTGGCTGACATCCGCAGAATGGGTGTATCTGGTGCGAACTGGCTAAGCAGTGTCGAGAGTTCTTCGACTTGCTCGGCACTCAGTTCGTCGATGCGATTAATGATCAGGAAATCGGCTTCCTCCAACTGCTTCTCGAAGATGTAAGCCGCTTTGGGCGAGAAGCCAGCTTGGGCTTCCTTCCGCAAGATCCGTAAACCGTGCGAAGGCTTCAAGATCACTCCGTAGGGTGCCACATCGAACTGGGCATCAAAGAGCTGCATCAGCGGCTGAACGACCGTAGCGACCAAGTCCGTGCAACTGCCGACCGGCTCGGCAATCACAACGTCAGGGCGTTCGTCGACGGCAAGCGTTTCGACCGTCGAGGTTAGCTCGTTGAAGTTACAACAAAAGCAAGCCCCGGCGACTTCCCCCACGTTCAGCCCCTGCGAACGAAGCAAATTCGTATCGACCAGATCGGCGGCCTGGTCGTTAGTCACAACCCCAACCTTTAGGCCTTGATCTTGATACTGCTTGGCCAAGCGACCTATCGCCGTTGTTTTGCCAGCCCCAAGAAAGCCACCCAGCATCACGAAACGGATTTTATGCGGTTCATTCGACATCGGCGGGATTCTTTCTACGAACAGGAGGATATTCTTACCAACCTAAGAATATCGTTTTAGGCCGTCCGCTTCAATCACGAGCCGAAGCAAAACGCTCTCGACGAGCAGCATTAGCGCATCAAAAAGCCACCCTGACAAACACCAGGGCGGCTTCTGGAAATTGGATTGCTGGGCCGACGACTAGAACTTGGCACGTTCCAGGTCTAAGAAGTCGCTAACCGTTTGAGGCGGGCCCGGATCGGGCTCGGAGGTGAACCAATTACCGAACCAGGAGGAATCTTCCTGCTTCTTAGAAGAGCGGTATCCGCCGTTGTAGGTGTAACGTTTCTTCTTATGGTCGTCACCATCGTTGAACGGATTCATGTAGTCCGCCGTCGTGGTGAAGAAGTCCTTCGTGCCATTGTTGATTTTTTGTATCGTGCTGGGGCCCTTCGATTTTTTTTTCGAGGACGAACCCATCCAGCTCATTGGATTATACCATTCGGCGGACGCTATCGTCGGTACGGAAACCACACATACGCAAACGAGTGTCCAGATGACCAGTTGTTTGTTACGAATCATTTCTCCGACTCCTTCAGTAGAAATTTACCAGGGGCGGATAATTGCAACTCTGGCCAAAGGCGTCTAGGCCAATTTGACCATTTTCTGACTGGGTGACAGCACGCCTGCCGATTGCTGCCCAAACCGATATTACGTAGAGTGACAGCACCTTTAGCAGCTATGAGGATGCATTGATGTCGAATGATTCGCCCCGCGTGGGCTTTTTGGGGGCCGGGCAAATGGCCATGGCCATGGCCCATGGCATTGTCACACGTGGAGGCGTGCCAGGCAGTCACATAATCGCCGCAGATCCCTTCGCAGACGCGAGAACTCGTTTCGAGCAAGAGATTCCTGGAGCCCAGGCCACCGACTCGAATCAAAAGGTGATCGACCAAAGCGATGTTGCCTTCATTGCGGTTAAGCCGCAAATGATGGCCGACGCAGCGAAGTCCTTGACGAAAGTCCCGGACACTTGCCTGCTGATCTCGATTGCCGCCGGGGTGACCCTAAAGCGGCTAGTTTCGCTATTTTCCACGCAGCGAATCATTCGAGTGATGCCCAACACGCCTTGCTTGGTCGGACTTTCCGCTTGCGCTTTTTCCGCAAACGAAGGCATTCAGCAAGCAGACATCACACGGACCCAGAAGCTGTTAGAGGCCACCGGCATCGCGATTCAAGTCCCAGAAAAGCAGTTGGATGCGGTCACGGGCCTTTCGGGCAGTGGCCCGGCTTTCGTCTATATGCTGATTGAAGCAATGACCGATGCAGGCGTCCGACAAGGGCTGCCGCGATCGGTCGCCCTGCAGCTTACAGCCCAAACGGTCAAAGGGGCAGCAGAAATGGTTCTGGCAACCGGGCAGCATCCTGCGGCGCTTAAAGACAACGTGACCAGTCCCGGCGGAACGACTATTGCTGGCGTCCACGAGCTTGAGAAAAAGGGCTTTCGCGGGGCGATTATCGACGCGATTACGGCCGCGACAGAGCGTTCTCGAGAATTAGGGCAGGATTGACAACGCAAACCGCCGATGCCACTAATATAATGAAATGGTTAAAGAGACTGCCTGTATGAGAAGGAGTCGCCCATGAGTTCGCTTTTTTGCATCATCGACGACAAACACGTACCGATCTATCGCATCTTATGGATTTCGGATGTACCACACTTTTGTGGCGAGTCCGATTGCCTGTATGAAGGCCGGTACGAAGTTCGCCTGGAACAAGGCGAATCACTGTGGACCAATCGCGATGAACGCGACGAAGTCCTGAAGGTTCTCGAAAAGTGGCACACCGGGGATGACCTGGATGCCGGTGGTTCCGATTCCGAGAACTGGTCGTAACCTAAATTCACACCCCAATCTAACACTCTATATCAACAAAGGACCTGGCCGCCGACGGCCAGGTCCTTTGTTTTTAAGACCAGGGTTTTTCCCGAATCATTCCACCTGCCGCAATACGGCCTACTTCTTGGCAGTCTTCTTTTTGGCGGCCTTTTTCTTCGGTGCGGCAGCGCTTGCTTTCTTGCCGCTCGCTTTGGCAGCGGCTTTGCTCGTCGACTTTTTGGTGGACTTCTTTTTGGCAGGGCTCTTGCCGAAGGCCGATTCCCAACCGGAAGCGTACTTTTCGGTGGAACCCAAGCGAATGATAGACACGGTAAAAAACCTCCTAGAAACTGCTAAGTCCTGAACGCATGTCAGGTTCGTGAATCATTGAGTTAGTTAAAAACGTTTTTTGCCAATTGGTCAAGGACCGTTAGCGTTTCAGCTTCTTGTATTTGAAACGATGAGGCTCGTCTGCGTTGCCGCCCATACGTTCTTTACGCTGACGTTCGTAGGTATCGAAGTTCCCTTCGCACCAGTGAACGTAGCCATCTCCTTCAAAGGCCAGGATATGGGTAGCAATACGATCCAAAAACCAGCGATCGTGGCTCGTAACCACCACGCACCCGGCGTAGTTCAAAATGGCTTCTTCCAAAGCACGCAGCGTGTCGACGTCGAGATCGTTGGTCGGTTCGTCCAACAGCAGCACGTTCGAGCCGCGCCGCAGCAGGGTTGCCAAGTGAACGCGGTTTCGTTCACCGCCTGACAGCACGCCGACCTTCTTTTCCTGATCGGGGCCTTTGAAATTGAAACGAGAGACATACGAACGAGCGTGGATCGTGCGTTTGCCTAACTCGATCGTATCGTGACCGCCGCTGATCTCTTGGAAAACCGTTTTATCCGGATCCAAGGCATCGCGCGACTGGTCGACGTACCCCAGTTCAACCGTATCGCCGATCACAATTTCGCCTGAATCGGGCGTATCTTGACCGGTCAGCATGCGGAACAGGGTGGTCTTACCGGCACCGTTGGGACCGATGATCCCAACGATACCCCCGGGTGGCAGGCGGAAGTTGAGATTCTCGACCAACAGCTTTTCGCCAAAGCCTTTGTTGACGTTATTGACGTCGATGACCTGGTCGCCCAACCGCTTGCCGGAGGGAATTTGGATTTCAAATTCGTCCGGTTGGTCTTCGTACTGCTCGTCGACCAGTTTCTCGTAGGCGTTGATACGGGCCTTACCCTTGGACTGCTTTGCCTTGGCGGAAGAGCGGATCCACTCCAACTCTTTCTGCAGCGTCTTCTGTCGGGCTTCGCTTTGCTTTTCTTCGATGGCCAGACGCTTTTGCTTCTGTTCCAACCATGACGAGTAGTTCCCCTCGAACGGGATTCCTTTGCCGCGGTCGAGTTCCAGAATCCAGCCGGCCACGTTATCAAGGAAATAACGATCATGGGTCACAGCGACGATCGTACCGTGGTATGCGGCCAGATGATGTTCCAGCCACAAAATCGATTCGGCGTCCAAGTGGTTCGTCGGTTCGTCCAGCAGAAGCAAGTCCGGCTTGCGAAGCAGCAACTGACACAGCGCGACGCGACGAATTTCACCACCCGACAAATTGGTGACGCCTGATTCCGGGTCCGGCAGGTTCATCGCAGTCATCGCGATTTCGACTTCACGATCGAGTTCCCAACTGTTGGTCGCTTCGATCTTGTCTTGCAGCGTCGCCATCTCTTCATAGAGGGCGTTCATTTCCTCTTCCGGCAGATCTTCGCCCAGCTTACCGGTGATCTCGTTGAAGCGAGTCAGAAACCCGCGGCGCTCGGCGACGGCTTCTTCGACGTTCTCGTAAACATTCTTTTCAGGATTGAGGTGCGGCTCTTGAGGTAGATAACCGGCCGTAAAGCCATCGCTAAGATGGGCTTCTCCATCAAATTCCTTGTCGATCCCTGCCATGATCTTGAGCAGGGTACTTTTACCGGCTCCATTTCGGCCGAGAACGCCAATTTTTGCACCTGGATAGAATGCTAGCCAGACTTCCTTTAATATTTCGCGCGGACCAATTTTCTTGGACAGCCGTTCCATCTGGTAGATATGTTTCTTGCTCATTGAAATCGCTAAATCCCGTTTTAGGGGAAAAGTTCTAGTCCTTGCGCTTTACTGTACTGTTAATTTCGTGTGTGGGCGTACGTAAAATAAACTACCGCAAACCGTTTTCCGCCGGAAAATAATCTGCCATCAGCTCGTTTTTGACGCTTGCAAGCTCACCATTCTCTGGTACCATCCGAAGTGTTGGAAGCACACTCCAACGCTCACTAATCTCATATCTTGTCGGTACGAATAAGTTCGGTTTCGAGGACTATACATCCCAATCCTCGCCCCGCCAAAAACTGAATTTGTTTCGCGCCTTCCCAATCTACAGCGTGGCTAGTCCCCCTAGCCACGCTTTTTTTATTTCTTGTCTGAGGCAAACTGGGGCGATTATTCCCACTCGATAGTGGCTGGGGGCTTGGTGCTGATGTCGTAGCACACCCGGTTCACCCCTTTGACCTCGTTGATAATTCGCGTCGAGATCCGCGCCAGGACCTCGTAGGGGAGGTCGCTCCAGGTCGCCGTCATGAAGTCGTCAGTATCGACGCAGCGGACGCACACGGCGTTATCGTAGGTTCGGGCATCGCCCATGACGCCCACGCTTTGAACCGGCAGCAACACGGCGAAGCACTGCGAGGTCTGCCGATATAGGTTCGCTGACTTGATCTCGTTAACCACGATGGCGTCTGCTTCACGCAAGACAGCCAACTTATCTTCGGTTACCTCTCCTAAACAGCGTACGGCCAAGCCAGGGCCGGGGAAAGGATGCCGCCAGACGATATCTTCTGGCAGGCCCAGTTCGATACCCAACCGGCGAACTTCGTCTTTGAACAAATCTCGCAGCGGTTCGATCAGGTCGAAACCCAATTCCTCGGGCAGCCCGCCTACGTTGTGATGCAGCTTGATCACCGCAGCCGGGCCGTCTTGTGCCGCACCACTTTCGATAACGTCAGGGTACAACGTCCCTTGAGCAAGGAACTTGGCGTCCTCGATCTTGGTCGCTTCTTCCTTGAAGCACTCGATGAATTCGAAGCCGATTCGGCGGCGTTTTTCCTGAGGATCAGACACACCGGCCAGCTTCGTGAGGAAGCGTTCCTTGGCGTTGACCACATGCAGATCGGTTTTGAAGTGCGAGGAAAACTCGGAGATAACCGCCGCTTCTTCGTCTTTCCGCAGCAGCCCGTTGTCGACGAGGATACACGACAGTTGATCGCCAATGGCTCGGTAGAGCAGGGCGGCCACCACCGAAGAGTCGACCCCGCCCGACAAGCCGCAAATCACACGGGAATCGCCCACTTCTTCGCGAATCTTGGCAATCGTTTCGCGAGCGAAATCACCCAGTTTCCAAGTTCCTTCGCAGCCGCAGATGGTGATCACGAAGTTCCGCAGAATCTGGCTACCCAGCGGTGTATGCGTAACTTCCGGGTGGAATTGAATACCGTACTGCTTGAGCTCGACGTGACGCATCGCGGCCACGGGGCACGTACGAGTAGAAGCCAATGGGCGGAACAAACCGCTGATCTGCTCGACCTGATCGCCGTGGCTCATCCACACGTCGGTCTCGTCTGGCAGACCGGCCAGTAGGTCTTTGCCGTCGTCTATCTTGATATGAGCGTGGCCATATTCGCGGGCCGAGGCGTTACGCACGTTGCCACCAAAGCGTTCACACATCAGCTGCATGCCGTAGCAGATGCCGAGGATCGGGATGTTCAGATCGAAAATGCCTGGGTCGCACTTGGGTGCGTCCGGCTCGTACACGCTGGAAGGCCCGCCGGAAAGGATAATTCCCTTGGGGGCCAGCTCTTGGATCCGCTCGGCCGTAATATCGTGCCGCACAATTTCACAGTAGACGTGCTGTTCTCGCACGCGTCGCGCGATCAACTGGGCGTACTGCGAACCGAAGTCGAGAACCAGCACGCGTTCCGAGTAGATGTCTTGGATCCCAGAGGAACTGACGGAGGCGGTATCAGGCATGGTTTCCGTCCGTGAACGTCGAGCTCAGTCGGCCCGACCAGGAAATGAAAAATCCCGCCGAACTATGGGGCGGGACATGGAAACGAGCGATTATATCGCGACTTAGGCAGGCGTCCAACCGTGCCGTAGTCCGTTTGGGTGAACTCGCGGGAAACCTTCCACTTAGTTGGCAAGTTTGAAGTATTCAGCTTTCAGAAGAGGTGAACGGAGGCCAAACGTTGGGCATCATCTCCCCGATCGGGTGGGCCTGCGGGTACACTGTTAGGCAGCGACCATCGAACCGTCTACCGACTCAGGAGCCACGATCGATGAAACCACCACACGCCCTCAATACCGCAGTCATCGTCTGCGGGCACGTCGCCCACGAGGGGCTGCCCATCCTATGTGCTTTGCTCGGTGACCCTGACGACCCCGATTCCGAGGAAGACACCAGCTGGCAGTTTCTATGCGATACCGGCCAAGACGAAGCAATCGAATACGCCCAGGTTTGGGCCCTGAGCAACGTCCTGAAACGAGAACCAACACTTCGCCCCTGGATGAATGTCCCCGTCGGCACACGCCTAGTACGCGAATCGGCTACGGCACCATGGCGGATTGCGGAAGATTAGGTTGATACTGCTCGAGTGAGCCTACCAAACTGAGAGTACTTTTAGATAGCGTGCGCGGACGGTTCATTGGAAGCCGGAAAGACCCTCGTCCTTTCTTCCTCTTCAAGCAAAAAAGACCTGCCTCCGTTTCCGTCCGAAACGCGTGACGGCTCATCCACTGCGTCACTCGCTGGCAACCCATCTGATCGAGGCGGGCTATGACATCCGCACGGTACAAAAACTCCTTGGTCACAGTGGCGTTAGGACGACGACGATTTATACTCATGTCTTGAACCAGGGAGGCCGCGGCGTCCTCAGCCCGGCTGATTTCGACAGCCTGGATTCCGAATAACGTGCGCACGTTATTCGGAAAGGTTCTGAATAAACACTAGTTACCCGACTAGAAGGCAGGTGTGATGGTAAGGCGCAAACCACGTCACAGCAACTTGCCGTATTCTCCTCAGCACATGAAGCTGCTCGAGAACGCGTTGGACTCGCTGGATCGGCTGTTTGACAACGAATCGACTGCCGTTGACGTTTACACGATACTTTTCGCAACTGCGTCTGCCATGGCAGACACTGACATGCACGAATTGCTCTCTTCAACATCAAACGAACTTCATCGCATTATTCGCACTGGTCCTCCGGCATCTCAAGCTGTTCGTGATCAAGCACTAGACGCCACGGACAAGCTGCGCGGCCGACTTGCTGAAGTTTTACCATTTCTAACTTGACCACAACTAATTGTTTGCAGTTGATGCTTGCTCGGCCTGTTGCTGGTCGGATAAACTAGTGGATTGCACTCATCGATCATTCGCCGCCACATCCAACCGACGGATAACCAGAAAATTGCACTGGAGCGGCGGTGGCAGGCGTTTCAAAGTGGATGATCAACTCCCGCCGGCCAGTGAATTTCAACGTTCTGCCACTGAATCCCATGACTGAACACGACCCCTTCAACGAACCTGAAACCGCGCATCCTCGCGCACGGGAACTGATGCGCGAGCCGTTGTTCTGGGACTGCGTCGACGAGGGTGCGCCGTTTGGGAGCGACGAAGGCAGCGATGCCTACTACGAATGGCGAAATTGGCGATCCGAGAATCCGGATGCCCCTCTAACCACTTGCTTCAATTGGATTCTCGATGGCAATCTCAATAATTACAACGAAACGCTAGCATCGAATGCGCAGGTCGAGACTGACTTGGCTAATCCTGACGACGCGTTTCTCAGCGACCACTTCGACATCTTCACATTGGACACGACAATCATCGCAACTGGCCTTGGACAATTGATGGACGAGGGGAAGATCGACAACGATGCAAAACCATTCATTCGCGTAGCAATCAAACGCCAACGCAATCCAAAGGCCGGGCAATACGATTCAATGACGCTTGATGCCATTGCTCGTGTCGTGGACGAATCATGACTTGGCAGAACCATCCAATGCACCCGAGCGGCGAAGTCGGGCGTTTTCAAATGGACAATTTCCCGTCGCCGCCGGGTGATTGGTGACGCTCTGTGCACAAATGATTAAGACCGAGGATTTGCTTGGCCGCTTTCACAGATGACGAGATTGAGAGACCAAAGGGGACGAGAGACCAAAGGGGACGGGGGTCTTTTCTCTAACTGCTCTTACGCGGCCGCCCGCGGGGGCGGAGGGTGTAACTCAAGCCGGAACGCTGGGCCTCGGCTTGTGTCCATTCTTGATTGCCATAGGGTCGGCCGCGGCTGACGCATTGGCGGAGGGCGCCGAGTTCTTTCTCGCGAAGTGATTCGTTCACACGTTGGAGCCAGTTGGGCGTTCGAGCAATTGGCCAGGGAGAAAGCAGCCGGGGCTCCCGATCGGCTTTGTTCGTCCAACGCCAATGAGCGTGGTAACGCTGCGTGTGCGTGGCCGTGACCCAGCGGAGCATCCGCCCCATCAGGCCGTCTTGCTTGGGACGAAGAATCAAATGCCAATGATTGGGCATCAACGTCAGTGCGAAGAAATGCTTCATAGTCTTCCTCTTTGCGAAAGAGGGCTTGCCGAGCATTCCCACGATTCAGGGCATGATAGATCGAACCTCCCTCATCGGCACGCTTTTGTCGAGGCATGGCACTTCACCGAGCAGCAAATGGGATCGTGGACTATTACCGAATAGTGTATCATACCCCCAAGGCATACTAAAGACCCCCGTCCCCTTTTCTTCCCCCCCGAGATCATTGCTGACTCAGTCAATATCAGGTAAACGTGTGAATAACTACATTTTAACTTCACGGTAGTCCGCTGGAGGTTCAAAACAATCACGCGGGGGAACTTCGTAACTTACATTGACAGCCTTCACGGTTAGGACTTCATCCCCTAGAGAGTTTAGTGTAACCTTCTTCAGCCTTAGACCAGTCGTCGTATCGACATGCACATATCCTGTGGGGTCTACAACATCACGCGCAAATACCGCATACTTACTTACCGTAATTCCATTGATTGTATCGTTACACTCAAACGTCCACAGTTCATCTGTGGGGTTAGAATCGGTCATGGCGCTTAAGCTTTCGGGGCTTAATGGCATTGACATGTATTTCGACTGCTGAGGCAATACACTATACATGATCCCTTTGTCTGGGCGTACTATTGAAATAGTGATATTGCCATGAGCATGTGTTTCTGTTCGTCGGAGTGGTTCATCAATTATTATGCGCAATGTTATTCCGTCACTGCGGACCAGTTCCGCACTATATTTCTGTGGCATTGGGGCTGGTGGTATTTTATTAGAAGTCATGTGTTACCTGCTTTAGGTGTCGCTATTGCACCCTGTCCTATATTCCAATCATTGAGGAAACTAAAAACGCGCCAGCAAATTGTCCCTGCCCCCGAGCATTGAGGGAGAAAAGGGGACGGGGGTCTTGTCTCTAACTACTCTTACGCGGCCGCCCGCGGGGGCGGAGGGTGTAACTCAAGCCGGAACGCTGGGCCTCGGCTTGTGTCCATTCTTGATTGCCATAGGGTCGGCCGCGGCTGACGCATTGGCGGAGGGCGCCGAGTTCTTTCTCGCTAAGTGATTCGTTCACAGAGACAGGAACGGGGGCAGGTCTCTTTTCTCGGTTATGTTACGTTTTAGACTGTTATCTCCATTCGGCTACTGCATCATAATCTTAGCTGGCTAAGCCGGTTGAGAACTTAGCACTTCCACGACATCGTCCCGCGGCTGGGTGGCCCCAAAAAAAATCGCGGGTTTTTGTTAGCTCTGCAACCCAAACGCCCAAGCGGGCTTAGGTGTTGTCTGGGATCGTGGTTCGAGCCTTTCGGCTAAAAAAACTTGCTGGCGCTCTAGCAAAAGCGCACACCAGGCTGGTATACCTAAATTCATCGCCGGGGTCACTTCTCCGGCTTCTTTATTTTCTGCTCGGTCCCGTGTGTATTTCTTCACGTTCAGGGACCCAATTGCGACGCCCAAATCTTCTTGGGTATTCGACGCCGGAACCCTTCTAAGTTGGGCTACCGATCGAACTATTTGACCTAAACGCGTGCCCTAATCGCGGCACGCCTGTTCCCTTTCACCGAAAGAAGTATTGCTATGTCTACCCCCATCGAAACACCAAGTCAGAACAGCCCTGCCGATGCCTGTGAAGGTCCGGCAACGCCGCTTGCCGACCGCATCCTGCATGTCTATCAGAGCATGCAGGCAGAGCTGCGTCAGAAGCAGCGCCAGATCGACCGCTTGCAGCAGGAACTGAGCGCGCTGGACGAAGCTGAAGCACGCGAAGCGTCTCCGCCGCCGGCGACCCAGCGCGCAGGCCAACGTCCGCCTGGGCTGGGCCGAAAATCTCGTCGGATGCCAAAGAAAGTGCCGGTGTGCCGGCCGATCTGCCCTGCCAGCGGCGACCGATCAGTGGATGCCCCATCGGATCAGCCTAGGACGCTGCAGAGCGAACGGAAGTCTTGTCTTTCGCGGGAAGAAGAGGGGACGGGGCGGCTCTGTAGAAAACAGCACAATCAGTTCAACCCCGCTAGCCGACCTTCTAACGTAGCAGCCCCTAGCGAGCGTTACGAGCAGATCTCCGCCGGATGTTTTGGTCACCGCTTGGGCCGACGCGATCGGACTTGGCTTTATTCCCCAACTTCAGGACGCTGTAGAAAGCGGCCCTGCGACGGCATTAGCAACGGAGTGCGCTGTTCAACGGAGAAAAATGTCCCCGCTGACTACGAAAGAGGCAGTTCCGTAGGCAACGGAAATAAGCATCCACCCCAGGGCTCTCTGGCCCCGCATGTTAGCAATGTTTTCCGGTACTGGTCGCCTGTCGTAAAGGGTGCTGAAATCGCCACCCAACGTTAAGCCTTGGTGCGCCTCGTTTACCCGGGTTCAAATTGCCGTAAGATGAACAAAAAACCCGAGGTGGAACCACGATGAAAATTCTTTTGGCGAATGACGATGGCATTTACGCTCCTGGTTTGGCGGCGATGGAAAAGGCGTTGCGGGCCATTGGGGACGTGACGGTGATTGCTCCGGCGACCGAGCAGAGCGGGGTAGGGCACTCGATTACGTTTCTGACGCCGCTGGTTTGCAAAGAGATCTACGATGGCGATCGACGGCGAGGTTATGCCGTGGAAGGGAGCCCTGCTGACTGCGTGAAGTTGGGCGTGGTCGAACTGATGGACGAGCGGCCAGATTTGATTGTCAGCGGGATTAACGGCGGGCTGAACGCTGGGATCAACGTGCTGTATTCCGGGACCGTCGGCGCGGCGATTGAAGGGGCCTTCTTCGGGATCACCAGCATTGCCGTTTCGCTGGAATGGGACGAGCATGCCCAGTTTGATCGGGCGGCGGAAATGGCTCGACAGGTCATCGCCCAGATCCTTGAGCGCAAATCGGACTCTCCCAGGCTGTACAACCTGAACATTCCCACCCCCGCCACGAAGCTACCTCCGGGGGAGGCCGAGTTGAAGATTGTGCCGATGGGTGTGATGCGTTACGGCGAGCACTTCGTCAAGCGGAAGGATCCCCGAAACCGGGACTATTACTGGGCTACCGGCGATCCACGGCCAGAACATGGCGAAGAAGAAACCGATCTCTCGGCGCTGGAAAAAGGGTATCTGACCCTCACACCACTGCACTTTGATATGACCGAACGTGCGCAAATCGACGAAATGAAACCTTGGAATCTGAAAGTCCTTGACTAGGGTAGAAGTATCCCGATTCACTTTTCATTTTTGTTTACCGGCAGTTGAGGCCGGCGTCGAAGTGCGCACTTGTGCGTGGATGGAGTCCGCGTCGCTGCGCGTGAATGATCGACAGTGCCATGTTTGTTCGAAAAGTGATTGTGCTAGGGATTTTGTCCCTGGCCGTAACCGCAGTATCCGCCAATCCAGCGACGGCTAACGATTGGCTGCTTGCCCCCAGTTTCTATAGCCACGATCCGCAAACGGGCCAGCGGGCGGTGCAGTATTCGCAGCCGGAGCCGGCCTACGTTTACGAGACCCCCAGCTACCTGAAGTCTGGCTATCACCATCGCCGTTCAACCATTCAAAATGGTGACGGAAGCATGGATCAATTGCATATCGTCGAAGAATGGGGACGCCCGGTACGTCCGTATGGCGAATGGGAACGCCCGTTCCGTCCGTACTCGGTTCCCTATCAGCTTTGGGGACAGCCATACGGCGGCTTAGGTCCGATCTACCAGAACTTCCAGAACGGGCCTTATCCCGGCCCAGGTCCCGGCGGACCTGGCCCCGGTAGACCACCCCAGGGCGGTCCCGGGCAAGGTTGGCCCGGACAAGGTGGCGGCCACAATGGTGGTCACGGTGGCGGAAACAACGGCGGGCATCGTTCGATTTAAGCCCGCCCTCTAGCCTGACCTTAACACCATGGGTTGCTGAAAAACACGCGTGCCTGAAAGCTACCGCGCTTCCGCGAACCAGTCAGGTGCGTTCTTCGTCGCTTCGTCGTACTTGTCGAGCAAGCCCTTCTGCAACTTGCTGGCGATCTCGGGATGCTCGGCCGCGACGTTCTTGGTTTCGCCGATGTCCTCGGTCAGGTTGTATAGCTCGAACGCTTTGAACTTTGCGCCTTGGATCAGCGCGTAGTCTCCCTTTTGGTAAGCGGCCCCTGGCTTCACTTGGCCTTGGTCCCACAGGGCTACCAGCTTCCAGTCGCCATCGCGGACCGCGACCTTGGCATCGTGGTACGCGCGATAGTAGTGCCAGAACAACGGCTTGGCTCGCTCGACGGGCTCGCCTTGCAGCATGCCAACCAGGCTGGTTCCATCGAGCTTGGCGTCGGCAGGAATTTCGGCTCCGGCCAGTTCGCAGAACGTGGGTAAGAGATCGAGCGAGCAGACCGGCACGTCCGATTCCGTTCCTGGTTCCAGCTTCCCCGGGAAGCGGGCAATGCCAGGCACGCGAATTCCGCCGTCGTAGATGTGCAGCTTCATGCCTCGCAGCGGCCCCGGCGAGCCGTGCGATCGCCAGGCACTGCCGTAGCGATTGAGCGTCTCGGGGCCGTTATCGCTGGTGAATAGCACGAGCGTGTTGTCGGCCAGGTTCAACGTATCAAGGGTCTGCATCAAGCTGCCCACGGCGCGGTCCATGTTCGTGACGTTGGCGTAGTACAACGCTTCCCCCTTCTTGTCGGCGTCGGGGTAAGTCTCGACCAGGTCGTCAGGCGAAGCGATTGGCTCGTGCGGTTCGTGAAACGTTACGAGCGCAAAGAAGGGCTTTCCGTCGTCTTTGATCTCCTTGAGCCAATGAGCCGCTTCACCAGCCACCACCTGGCATGAAAAATCTTGAGTAGGACCGACCTTCTTACCGTTTCGGACGAAGTTGTTGGGGTTCTTATGCGTGGGAGACGCGTTGTTCTGCGTGGCAAACCAATAGTCGAAACCGAGATCATTCGGCTGCGGCTGCTTGGGCGAATTGAACATGCCGTTGCAGTGCCATTTGCCAAACAGCCCGGTCTGGTAGCCAGCTTCTTTGAGCAGTTTGGCAACGGTCGTTTCGTTCGCTTTGACATGCATCGGAGAGCCGCCGGGAATCCAATCGTAGATGCCAACTTGCGTAGGCGTTTGCCCGGTCACCAGGCCGGCTCGCGATGGCGAACAAACAGGCGAGGCACTATAGCACGAGGTGAAACGCACCCCTTCGGAAGCGAGCTTATTGAGGTGAGGTGTTTTGATCGTCGGATGACCGTAACACTCGAGGTCGCCGTAGCCGAGGTCGTCGCACTGAATGACCAGGAAGTTCGGTCGCTGCTGGGCCGACGCGGTTTGTGAAACGGCAGCCATTAGAATCAGCGTGAACAATAGAAGAACGCGTTGCATGGGGTGCATCTCGAAGGGGTAGATGATTGTAGAGGGGGAGTCGCTGGGTGCGTGTCCCAGAATAACGCAGTAAACCGCGAAAAGCTACTTTTCCTCGGTGGCTTGCTTCTTTTGACGTTTCAAGACGTCGCGATGCGCAATCCCGGCCGTCTGCCACATGTAGGTGCTGATACGCGAAGATCCTGCAGACAGCAGCTTCGGATCGGCTGCCATTTTCAGGTACTTGGCAGCCAGGTCGTCTTTCCCTTCGGCCACGTAGTACAGCCCTACGTACAGCAGCGTGTAGAAGCGATAGCCGGCGGCAGCTTCTCCGGTGAGGTTGGTCTGCTCCATTTGCTCGAGCAATTTCTCGGGCGTGACCTTACCACGATAAAGCTCTAACACCTCTTGTAAGCCTGGCCGTGGGTCGCGTTCGATTGGGATGAGCGTTTCGCGGGCCTTGGCGAGCCCCTCGGACTTGGCCAGGCAAAGGTATCGAAAGACCGAGTTCTCTACATCCTGATCGTGATAATTTTGGTAGTCGAGAAATTGCTGGGCCCCATCGGCATAGTCGCCGGCGTAGTAGCAAGAGATGCCGCGTTCCCACAAGCTGTCGCTACGGCTGGGCTGAAGCTTAATGAGTTGATCGAAGTCGTTGACCGACGCTCGAAAGTTCTCGGCCTTGTAGTTCTCGGTAGCGCGAATGTAATAGAGATTCGGCACGCTAGGCTTCCGTTTGATCATTTCGTCAAGCACCGTGACCGCTTGCTTGTGATCTTCCTTGTCCATAGCTTGCCGCAGCTGCGCATCTAGCTGGGCCAAGGTTTGCTCTTGAGCGATCCCCCAAACCGGAAAGAAGAGAACCAGCTTAAGGGCGATCAAACAAAGAAATCTGGTTGCTGAATTCTCGGTGCACATCTTGAACGATCCGTTGAAGGGGCTTACGGCGGATACGTCGCTGGGCTTCTTCCAAAAGGCACCACCGCGAGCGAAAGTCAATCGGGCCGGTAGCTTCGGGGTGTTTACCCATATATTGAAACACATGAACACGGATGATGCCGGGCTCTTCGTTTCGCGAGCGACGTAGCGTAGCGAATGGCTTAGATGCTAGCGAACGAACGGCAAGATGCCAACGGTCTTCGACGTGATGGACGATCTGCTGTGGGTCATGGTGGTCGACCAAAGAGAAGTCGGGAAATCCCCAGCGTGCTCGATCTTGGTCTGATTTCAGCCAAAACTCCACACCTAGTGACGTTCGCCGAACGACCACAGCACAGATCCATTTTCC
This sequence comes from Bremerella alba, assembly GCF_013618625.1. Lineage (NCBI taxonomy): Bacteria > Pseudomonadati > Planctomycetota > Planctomycetia > Pirellulales > Pirellulaceae > Bremerella > Bremerella alba. The sequence continues at coordinate 373,902 of NZ_JABRWO010000005.1, forward strand.
CTGGGGCATTCGAGGTCGTACTAAGCAAAGGTCAACTAGCAGAGAATTAAAACATGCAGCCCATTAGCGGGCCCCTCCGCGATGGTACTGAACATTCAGCATATCGGCAACAATTAAGATCGATGACCAGGATTTTTCTAGAAAATGCCACCGGAATGAGGTAGGCAAGTGTCTTCCCTGGTGCTGTAAACCTGAATTTCTCCATAAGTCTAAATGTCCGACACCCATGGGCTTGTTGGTTGGTTTTTCGTTAACCCGCCTGATTGCCGAGCGACCATCGTTCCACTTCTATCAAACGATTGCGTTTCGCCGCTGACTCGTAACGGCACGTCAATCTGAGACGCCTACGCCCAAAAACCCCCATCATGAGCCATTCGTGACGCGATCAAGGAAAGATAATGCCCTCTTCATACCTTTCTAACGCGTAATTAGAGCTCGACTAGTCGTTTGAACGCATGCGGTTAACCGCAGTAAACGGGCTCTCAAGTGGGAAAATCGTCCGTTTTGATCTCAGTTTGACAGGCGGTTCTCAAATTAAGACAGCGTGTCGACCAGACGGGCGTATTTCTTTAGCCATTCTCAACAAATTTTTCGTGCGAGAAAGCCATAGGGCATAAGAACTTACATAAAACTCAAGGTCAACCTAGACAGTTTTGTTGGTTTCTGGCCCTTGAGTTGCACTAGTGATTTGGCATGGAGAGGGTGTTCGACACGGAGGGTGTCGAGGCCTCACCGAGGGCATAGTACCCGGTCAAGAAGATCCAATTTAATCAAGCCATGGAGGAGTGAGGTCATGTTAGTTTTAAGTCGAAAAGTCGGCGATTCCATCAAGATTGGTGACAACATCGAGATTGTCGTGAATCGTATTTCCGGTAACCGAGTCACCATCGGCGTTGAAGCCCCGAAGGACGTTCGTATCCTACGCGGTGAAGTCGAACTCGAACTTGATGACGACGCTGTCATGGCCCTGACCGGCCTGATGAGCTCGAATGAAGCTAGTTTTAGCCATTCCGCTGGCTAGTGCCTTTGCCCCAACGCCGTTGGTTACATCAACCACGTTCCTAGGATCGCGGCGTTGGGAGTCAGATGCTCTATCGGTCGGAGTCGATCCCACGGTCAACGCATACCTCGAGTTCTCGCGAGATCCAACTGGCAGTCCAATCCACGGCCGCCGGCTCGTGCAGCAAAAGAGGATGGTGAAGTATTAATGTCCGGGATGCGGCATTTTCAGCCCCATGAAGCGTTCCTACTTTCCGAGCCTGGGTATTAGGACGTTTACTGAAACCGCGAAATCCCATTGCCAACGGCAGGCCTATTGCATCTGCTTTGCTGAACAGCAGCTTGGCAATTCGCTCTGACTCGGCAAGCCATGCGTGTTTATAAAACGCTGGTTCGCTGCCTGCCCTCAACGTTATGGGGCTAAGGTGGTCGTCCCACGGTGCGAGCCGTTCTTTAAGGCGTAGCGTGCTGCGTAATCTCGCTTGATTTCTATCATCAAGACGCTTCAACTGAGGAAGCAACACAGCCGCTTGTAGTTCGCTAAGCGGAAATGCGTGATTTCCTCGTTCGCAAAAGATCTTCGCTCGCTGCAAGACATCGGCACGCTTGGTCAGAATCGCACCACCACGACCGGCGGTCAGAAGTTTGCTTCCCCCGAAGCTTAAAACGCCTACGTCGCCAAAGGTCCCTAGACGCTGACCGCCGAGCCTGGCACCGGGGGCCTGACAGGCATCTTCCACGATGGCGATTGACTGGCGATCGGCCAGTTCTCGTATCGCTGGCATATCGGCGATGCCCCCGTGCAGGTGCGAAACGATCACGGCAGATGTCTTCGCCGTGAGTGCCGCCTCGATATTCTCGACATCCAAACACCAGGTATGCGGATTGATATCGACCAGCACAGGAAACAGGCCAGAGTCTTGAATCGCCCGAAAATTACCCGGGAAGTCGTACGCGGCGAGGATCACCTCCGACCCCTCAGGCAGGTTTAAACCGCGCAGGGCAATCTGCACGGCAATGGTACCGGAGGCGCATACTAGCGATGCCGTTACCTCATGAAACGTGGCCAACTCGGCCTCGAGCCGCTCGACGTGAGGGCCGTGATAGCGTCCCCAGCTACCATCTTCGTATGCGCCGAGCAGTGCATCTCGAATGGCCTGATCACCGGGGCAGGGCCAGGCGTTCCAACGGGGATCAAACGGGGGAAGATCGTCGCGATCGCTGATCGTAGGGCTCCTCGGCTAGAATAAAAATCTTCTCGATCTCACATTGACGCACTTTTCTCGATCTTTGTATTGTCTTCCGGCCTCTCGTCATGTCCAGCGTAGGACTTGGCTTCTTGGCATTTGCGTCCGCGGAGTTCCCTAATACCCGATACGAGATCGCGTACCATGACCCATCCCCAAAACTGGTTCATGCCCGTCATTTGCCGGCGTGGTTCGCGCTCAGGGTCCCATTGGATCGCCTTTTTCCTATTGGGCATCCTAATTTCTTCCGGCTGTGCCACGCAAAAGTGGGCCAGTGTTCGCAAGTCTCCCAGCAATCCGCTGGAAGGTCCGCTGCAGTTGATGTCGTACAGCGGCCCAAAGGTCACCGAACGCACGCGACAATCGCTGCGGGTGCTGGGTCTCGAAAACTACGCCGACGGCAGCTACGAAAAGGGCTTGGCTGAATTAGCGGAGATCATCGAGAGCGAACCAACACCCGATAACCTGTATACGTTTGCCGAACTATCATACATCGCCGCAACCCGAGCCGACGCAATGGGCAAGGACGCGACGGCCTTAGAACTGTACGCCGGCAGCGTGTCGCACGCCTATTACTTTCTGTTTGAATGCAAAGAAGGGGTCGCTGCCGATGGCTATGACCCGCGTTTCCGCCAGGCCTGCGACATTTACAACAAGTCGCTCGAAGGATCGCTGCGGCTGGTCAAAGCCCAGGGACGTTTGAAGCAAGGGGAAACGTACCGGATCAAAACGCCTAATCACGTCTTCCATGTTTCGCTCGATGCGATCGGTCGCTGGAAAGGCACCCAGTTCCAAGACTTCAAGTTCACTTCCGACTATCAAGTTGAAGGTTTGAAGAACCAGCATCGGCAGTACGGACTTGGTGTTCCGCTGATTGCCGAGTGCAAGGACCAGCCACCTCTGGCCCCCGGCTCTGACTACTTTCCGCCTAATCTAACGTTTGCCTTGACGGCATTTTTGCAGGTCGAACACACGCCGCAGATCGACCCTGAGACAAACAAGAAGATCCACTACTGCAAGATTTTGCTGTACGATCCGCTAGAGCAGCCGGAGATCGAGATCCACGGCCGGAAGATCCCCTTTGAAGCGGATATCAGCACGCCGCTGGCTTACCTGCTCGATTCGAGTTCGGTCGCGCCAACGTCCATGGCAACGTTGGGTCTGTTGAGCCCCGGCGAGCAGCAAGGGCAACGCGGCATCTATATGCTTGAACCGTACGATCCCAAGAAAATCCCGGTGATGATGGTTCATGGCTTGTGGTCGAGCCCGATGACATGGCTCGAAATGTTCAACGACCTACGTGCCCAGCCAGAGATCCGCGAAAATTACCAGTTCTGGTTCTATCTTTATCCGACGGGACAGCCGTTCTGGATTTCGGCCTCCCAGTTTCGCGCAGACCTGAACGCCATGCGGGCAGACCTCGATCCGCAGCAAACGGCACTGGCACTCGATCAAATGGTGCTGGTCGGTCACAGCATGGGAGGACTCGTCTCGCGCATGCAAACGATCGACAGCCAGAACGATTTCTGGAACTTGGTTTCCGATCAGCCACCTAGCCTGCTCAAAGGCAGCCCAGAAGATACCGACGCATTGAAGGACGTGCTGTTCTTCGAGCCCAATCGATCGGTTCGTCGCGTAATCACCATGGGCACGCCGCATCGCGGAAGCGACTTTGCCAACTCGACCACGCGCTGGCTAGGCAAGAACCTGATCGCGCTACCTAGCTTTGTAACCGGTCGAAGCAATCGACTAATCTCCGAAAACCCTGGGTTCTTCCGCGATCGAGATTTGCTAGAGATCAGCACGAGCGTCGATTCGCTGGCACCGGACTCGCCGGTGCTGCCGGAAATTCTGGACGCCCCCAAAGCACCATGGGTGCAGTACCACACGGTCATCGGCGTGGTCGACCAAGATACCTGGCTGGGCTACTTTGCAGGGCGTAGCGATGGAATCGTGAAGTACGAGAGTGCCCGCTTAGATGAGGCGATTTCAGAAAAGATCGTTACTGCGGATCACAATACGGTCCATCGCAATCCACAAAGTGTGCTAGAGGTTCGACGCATCCTTCGCGATCACGTCACCCAGTTACGGCAAGAATACTACAGCTCGCTAAAGCAACCGGCGATCGAAACGATCACGAACGATCCTGTGTTGCCGGTGGGTCACTTAGCCCCGGTCGAGCGGGCGGTTCCTCAACCGACCAATCCGCTGCGAACCAGCATCTATTCGACTCCCCCGTCGCCGAATTAAGCGTGACCAGGGGAGTCGTTTCTAAGTCTTAGCCAATCGAATTGGTCGCTCGGGCAGCTAGGAAGTCTCGCATGCTAGCGGCACGTGGGGAATCGTTTCGCTTGCTTTCGGTCGCTTCTGGCTTCATGCGATACGAAAGGACGCGGTACTCTTCTTTGCCCTGAGCACTGGCCGTTGCCGATTCAATTTGATCGATGCGCGACAGCGTTGACTGAGGCTCTGCTTCTTCAGCGGCAGATGCTTCTTCCACAGGAGCCGATTCCTCTTCGGGCTCGAGTTCAGCACGCACGATTTTCACGTCGTTAGGAGCGTCGATCCCGATGCGAACGGTGTTGCCTTTCACCTTCAAGATGGTGATGGTGACGCCTTCGCCGATATGAATTTGCTGCTGCTGCTTACGAGTAAGAACTAACATGGCTTTACACTCCGTTGCAAAAAGGGGAAATCCTGAGGTGGTTGTCTTGTGTCTCAAAGCAATTGCAAAGAGGATGCCAAACGACAACCAAATGATACGAATTGGTCTTAAATGGTTCTTTTCATTGGTTTTAGTGTAAATCTGTCCATCTGACCGCCTGCCAAGTAGTGTACAAATTTCCAATGGTTTGGCAACTAGTTTTGTCGAAATGACAATTCGGCAGAGGAAGAATTGCCAAAGTCACCCAATTCAGAATAGTGACCGTGGATGGAAACCGCTCGTAACGCCGCATCTACGCTCAGATGTAGAAACGTGAAGAGAATCGATCGCAAGCTCTGGCCCTCAATCAAAGGGCGGCTAAGGCATCCGGCATGAACCCAGTGGCAGGTCTCTACCTAATCAAGCTCTTGGCACGGGTTGCCTGCGTTTGAAAAGCAGATGCCATTCTTGCCCGGCGCAAAAAAAGGGCCCAGCCACATGACCAAGGGCAGCGTGTCGCTAATAAAGCGACTCAGGTCATGTGGCCGGGCTGGGGCTTGGTATTGAGCGGTTCTTGGTTTTTAGGTCGTTTAGCGACGTAATCAGCCCCCGAATGGCAAACCGAATTCTACCTCTTCTTCGTCTACGTAGATTACCGTAATTGGCATTCTGCGCAAGAATTTTCAAAATCCTGGGAGTATTACGGCAGAAACTGGCGGGGTGATCTCACCGGCTTGCTCTCCGCGCGGGTCGAAAAATTGATAGCCGATCACACGCCACTCGCCGTCGGGATCTTGCTGAAAGGTCAAAACGAGGAAGGTCGGGAAATCGCCGTTCCAGGCTTCGTTGTTCTTCAGATGCCCCGTCATTTTCACGTTAAGCTTGGCGACTCCGATAATGGGAGTACTGCCAGGGTTGATCGTAACCTCGAGGTTTTGCTTTAGCTTGACGCTCTCGATCTGCACGTAGGCCATTTGCCGCTCGGCCTCGGCTTTGATCTGCGGAGAATCGCTCGAGATGTACGACTTGACCCCTTCGGCATCGTTGGCCTCTAACGCTTCGGCGATCTCGTAGATGACCGCTTCAATTCGCTCGCCGTCGGTCACAATCGAATATTCCAACGCCAACAGCAGCCCGCAAATGGCGATCCACCCCATCAACAAGTACAGAAAGATCTGCTTGCCGGTTTGCAGCATGGTGCCAGCGAGAATCGCTCCGCCGATAACGGCGACGATGATGATTGGCAATGATTGTTCGAATATCCACATATCCAAATCACCGTGGGGTTGAAGTCTCGGGTGTCTCTTTTCCAAAAACGCGAAACCGCACATACCACAAACGGATCCACCCGACCGCTACCAACACGCCCAGCACGACAACCAGGTAGTTCCACCCGATCAGCGTGTCACCAGGGCTCGATACGGCCACCGGAGTTTGATTCGTGATCTCGTCCGCCGGATGGGCAAGCTGGCGTGCTTGATGCTGGCGTTCGATATTGGCCTGTCGGATATCGAGTTTCCCCTGAAAGGAAATCAAGAGAATCAGGGCCACCGTAGCGAACAGATAGAGCCAAAACCAGGGGGAATCGGAAATCGGCTCTTGCTGTGGGGTTGAACGCTCGCTCATGCAACTAGTTTATCCCACCCTAGCAGAATGGGCGAAAGAAAAAGCAAAGGGCCACGACGTGGCCCCCTAGGTTTGGCTAGTTTCCAGAGCTTCCCATTGGCAAAGGAAGAGGAAGATCAACCACAGGCCGGCACGAATGGACACCGATTAACGAATCAGAAAGTGCTTGTCACTGCTGGACGGACCCGCAGTAGCAAGCAACAACTCTTCGTATTCGTGATCATTCGTGCCAGTCCGTGGTCAAATTCTTCTTGTCTCCCCAGCCCATGCCCACGCGGTCGTGGGCATGGCGCCGGAAGTTGGCTTATCGACGGCTTACTTACCGCGACGTTTCAGCAGTGCTGGTCCGCCGTACAGGGCCAGGTCGCCCAGTTCGGCTTCGATTCGCAGCAACTGGTTGTACTTGGCCATACGATCGCTACGCGAAGCGGAGCCAGTCTTGATCTGACCGGTACCCAAAGCAACGGCCAGGTCTGCGATGAACGAGTCTTCCGTTTCACCGCTGCGGTGGCTGGCGATGCTGGTGTAATCGTTGGAGTGGGCCAGTTGGATGGCGTTGATCGTTTCGGTCAACGAACCAATCTGGTTGACCTTGATCAGAATGCTGTTGGCGATTTCTTCGTCGATACCGCGTTGCAGACGATCGGTATTGGTGACAAACAAGTCGTCGCCGACCAATTGGACCTTGTCGCCGATCTTGTCGGTCAGCATCTTCCAACCTTCCCAGTCGTCTTCGTCGAGTCCGTCTTCGATCGAAATGATCGGGTACTTGTCGGCCCAAGCAGCCAGGAAGTCGACCATGCCGGCGGAATCGATTTCCTTACCGTCGATCGTGTAGGTCTTCTTGTCCTTGTTGTACAGTTCGCTGGAAGCAACGTCCAAAGCGATGTAAACCTGCTCGCCGGCCTTGTAACCAGCCGCTTCGATCGATTCCATGATCAGGTCGAGCGCTTCGATGTTGCTGCCCAGGTCCGGAGCGAAACCACCTTCGTCACCGACGGCAGTGTTGAGGCCCTTGCCCTTGAGGACCTTCTTCAGGCTGTGGAACACTTCCACACCGCAGCGTAGTGCGTCGCTGAAGTTGTCGAAGCCCAGTGGGAAGACCATGAACTCTTGCACGTCGACGTTGTTGTCGGCGTGCGAACCACCGTTGACGATGTTCATCATCGGAGCTGGCAGCGTGCGAGCACCGACACCACCCAGGTAACGGTACAGCGGCAGGCCCGAAGCAGCCGCAGCGGCCTTGGCGACGGCCAGCGAAACACCCAAGATCGCATTGGCGCCCAGCTTGGCTTTGTTGGGGGTGCCGTCCAGTTCGATCATCAATTCGTCGATGTGCGTCTGGCTGGTTGCGTCTTCGCCGATCAAAGCGTCCGCGATCACGTCGTTGATGTTTTCAACGGCCTTGGTCACACCTTTGCCTAGGTACACGTTCTTATCACCGTCGCGAAGCTCCAAAGCTTCGTGCACGCCGGTCGAGGCACCACTGGGAACGGCAGCGCGGCCAACCACGCCACTGTCCAAAATCACTTCGACTTCCACCGTGGGGTTACCGCGGCTGTCCAGGATCTGAAGTCCGCGAACGTCGACAATCATGCTCATGGTTTTGGCTCGTCTTCTTGCAAAGTTGAAAAATAGAGAGTGCGTATTTCCGAATTCCCTGTCCCCATTAGGAAGGAAACCCAGGGAAAACAACAGGTGCCATGCTCACAACCTCGGTGGGCATGTGAGAAGAAAAAAGGATTTTGACCCCAGACCGGCACGAATCAGAGCTTAAGAAACCGGGTGCCCTACCGATCTACTTATCGGTGACCTTCGTGCTATCCGTGGTAAATCTTCTCTTTCTTCGGGAAATCACCGGCTCGCGAAGCAATGAGCACGGCACCCAGGTTTTCATTTCCATTTTGATGAACCACTAGCGATTCAAGCGGTTTTTCAAAATTCGCCGCTATTTTGACTCATCCAAGGGGCACTTGCCAAGGCTGGGACGGGCCGTTGTGGGGAAATTTCCCTACCGTTAAATTCGTGAGTAGTTATTACCATGCATGAATAACCCCATTTGGGACTACCCAAGGATAGCCATGTTCACCGGCCTGGTTGAAACGCAAGGAAAAGTCGTCGCCCTTAAGCCTAAGGGACCGGGGGTCCGACTCTCATTAGAGAGCCAGTTGATCGCTAACGGGGCGAGCATCGGGGACAGCATCGCCGTCAACGGATGCTGCTTGACGGTGGTAAGCATCGCCGAAAATGTTGTCGATTTCGAAGCAGGCGAAGAGACGTTAAAGCGAACCAATCTTGGCCAACTTGAAAATGGCAGCACGGTAAACCTGGAACGCTCCCTTCAATTGGGCGATCGACTCGGCGGGCATTTGGTTACGGGGCACATCGATACCACGGCCACGCTTGCCCAGCGCAACAATGACGGCCAGTGGTGTACGATGTGGTTTGACGTTCCCTCAGAGTACGCCAAACAGATGGCCAGCAAGGGAAGCGTGACGATCGACGGCATTAGCCTGACGCTGGTTGATGTCACCGATACCCAGTTCAGCGTGGCGTTGATTCCCCACACGCTCGACGCCACTACGCTCGGCGGAAGGAAACCGGGAGACACCGTCAACATCGAGACCGACCTGCTGGCCAAGTACGTGCAGCGGCAACTCGAAACCAAGTAAACCATCCTTCATTTTCCAACCCATTCCTTACGCTTCATAGAAACCGATTTCGCACATGGCTGAATTTCGCAATCAAACCATCTCGTACCTTACGAGCAAATTCCGCGAAATCGGAATCCGTCCCGTCTCGAAGCACGGGCAGAACTTCCTGATCGACATGAACCTGTTGGACCTGCTGGTCCGCTCGGCGAACATCCAAAAGGATGACGTCATTCTCGAAATCGGCACCGGCACCGGGACCCTTTCAACCCGCATGGCGGCCCAGGCTGGCCACCTGGTGACGGTCGAGATCGATCCCCACATGGCGACGTTTGCCGGCGAAGAGCTCGACGATTTCGAGAACGTCACGCTGCTCAACTACGACGCACTGCGCAACAAGAATAACTTTCGCCCCGAGATGATCGAGACCATCAAAGAGAAGATGGCCGAGATCGAGACCGATCATTTCAAGCTGGCCGCCAACCTGCCGTACAACGTCGCGACGCCCATCATCTCGAATCTCTTACGAACCGACATCACGCCCAAAAGCATGACGGTGACCATCCAAAAGGAACTGGCCGAACGTATCGTCGCTTCGCCTGGTACCAAGGACTACAGCGCCTTGTCGGTCTGGATTCAATCGCAATGCCGCTGCGAATTGGTCCGTATCATGCCGCCTGGCGTTTTCTGGCCGGCACCCAAGGTACATTCCGCCATCTTGCAGATCGAAGTGGAACCGGAACGCCGCGCGGCAATTCCCGACCTGGAATACTTCCACGAGTTCAACCGGTCCCTCTTCTTCCACCGCCGCAAGTTCCTGCGCAGCGTGCTTCAGAGTACGTATAAGGGGAAGCTCGATAAAGCGGAAGTCGACCAGGTGATGGAGCAGGGGGGCCTGAATCCAAGTGCCCGGGCCGAGAATTTCACCGTGGACGAGATCCTGGCCATGTGCGAACTGTTCCGCCAGCGAATGCAAGAGAAGCAGGACTAGCCGCAGCGATAAGCGGCTAATCCTTTCGGCATGAATCCTAGCAGGGACGTCCCCATCCCTAACACTGTCTGCCACGGTTTATCCGGGTTCATCGGTTCCGGTCCGTGGTTTGCCAACCTACCGTGTTAGCTTGGCCGTAATCGGTAGGTGATCCGACGGTGTACGGCCACTTCGGTGGATGGGCAAGATCTTCGCCTCAACAACGTTCCATCCGCGGCTGGCACCAAGCCAGTCGATTCGTGCGCCGCCGGTCTTGGAAACATCAAAGCCAGAGAACGTTCCTTCATCTGCTTTCTTTTCGGGGTGAGCCGTTCGATACGTATCGACGACCGGAGACTCTTCGGCAAACATCGCCACGTACGGCTTCGATCCTTCGCCGGCGTTGAAGTCGCCGGTCAGGATGACGTCGGCATCGGCAAACTGGGTTATCCGGTTGCGGATCAACTTGGCCGCCTCGAACCGGGAATCGGGTCCGCGATGATCGAAGTGCGTGTTGATGAACACGATCGGACGATCGCTGCCTGACTTCTTATCCTTCAGCTTCACCCAACTGGCCATCCGCGGCAGGCTGCTGTCCCAGCTTTTGCTGCCAGGTACAGAAGGGGTTTCGCTTAACCAGAAGTGACCGGCGTCGAGCTTTTCAAAGCGATCGGTGCGAAAGAAGACCGCACACATCTCTCCCTTTTCCTTGCCATCTTCCCGAGCCGCCGCGTGAACTTCGTACCCGGTCAGATGCTCGGCCAGAAAGTCACGCTGGAAACCCAGGCATTCCTGGGTGCCCAGCAGATCGGGGTTCACCTCTTGAATCGTCTCTGCAACGAATTCCTTCCGTTTGTCCCAGTGGTTGTCGCCATCTTTGGCAGTGCCATAGCGAATATTAAAGGACATCACGCTCACGGCGTCTTCAGTGGGTTCCGCACTGAAGAGCGTCGAAACGGTCATACCGACCAGTAAGGCCACACAACAAAGTAGAAAGGTTCGCATCGGATAAGACTCGTTTTCAATCAATCACGGGGGAGGGGAAATTCTCAAATGTGGTTGGCCCAGAGATTCATCTCTGGGTGGCCACAGGCCACAAGCGGCTAATGCATCAGGCATGAAATCTAATAGAAACCATGCGAATGGATTACATTCTTACACGAGCCGCATGTCGGCGGCGCCGCCCCAGAGATTCATCTCTGGGGCAGCCACATCATTGAACCCAAAAAGCTGGGCCCAACTCGTCGTTCTAGGCAGGCTTCGCACCGGGGTTACCCGATTCGACGACGTACGAGGCCCGCGTAACTTTCGGTGCCCCTGGTTTATCAATGAACTCGACGACCTGGTAATCGCTACGCCACTCTTGCGGAGTCACCGTGCAACTGACGTAGCCGCGTTCGGCGTTGTAGAACTTGACGTAAGGATTCTCGCTGGTCAGCACCTTGGCCATGTCTTCGCGCTGCTTTCCATTGCCTCCCGAAGAAATCGACGTGCAGACGAACTCCGTTCCCATCGTCGGGTCCTTTTCGTCCTCGAAATTGACCTTCAAGTCGTTCACCCAATTTTTATGGATATCGCCGGTCAATACCACAGGGTTAGGAACCTTGCGATCTCGCATGAAGCCCAACAACCGGTCACGCGAGTGCGTGTAGCCAGGCCACTGATCCATGCTGTAGGCCTGCTCGTCCCCTTTTTTGCGATCGGCAGGGGCCATCATCACCTGTTGCCCGAGGACATTCCAGTTGCTCTGCGATGCAATTAAATCACGCATCAGCCAATGCTCTTGCTTGTCGCCCAAAAGCGAATTTCTGTGGTTCCTCGACGCGTCGTTCATTGGCTTGAGACCATCGCCGTTGGGCTGATCGGTGCGGTACTGACGCGTGTCGAGCATCTCGAAATTCGCCAAACGGCCAAACGGTATCCGGCGATAAAGCTGCATGTGAGGGCCCCGTGGCATGCTGCGCGGACGTAGCGGCATCATTTCGTAGTAGGCCTGATAAGCATTGGCTCGACGCAGTACATAGTCTTCCGGATTGACTTCCAGTTCTTCAGAAATGTCTCCGGCACAGTTATTGTCGAACTCGTGATCGTCCCACACCACCAGCCATGGGCACCGCGCGTGAGCTGCTTGCAAATGCTCGTCGGTGCGATAAAGAGCGTGCCGATTGCGGTAATCGTTAAGCGACTCGATCTCGCCCCCAATGTGCTGACGGATAGCCTGATTGTTGGCCTGGTACTCGTAGATGTAATCGCCCAAGTGCAGCACCAGGTCTAAATCTTCCTGGGCCATGTGCTCGTAAGCGGTAAACAGACCGTGCTCGTAATGCTGACACGAAGCAAACGCGAAACGCAGTTTCTCGGCCATCGTATCGTAGCCAGGCGTCGTCCGGGCATGTCCTACGGGGCTGATCGCATCGCCACATTGAAAACGATAGAAGTACCACCGATCGGCCGGCAGACCTTGCACTTCGACATGCACGCTATGTCCTAGCTGCGGGGTCGCGAAGGTCTTACCACTGTGCGCGATGTGATTAAACGACTCGTCTTCGGACAGTTCCCAGGTCACCTCGAAGGTTTCGTTGGGCATGCCCCCACCACCAACCGGTTCCGGTGCAAGCCGCGTCCACAGCACGAAACCATCCGGCTGGGGATCGCCGGAAGCAATGCCCAGCGTAAAGGGATCTTTGGTAAACGAGGCATGGGCCTTTGTCGCCCCTTGGACACATTGCCCTAGCCATGGCAACAACGCCAGCGAGCCTGCCCCCAGTACAAACTGGCGACGGTTAGATAGAAACGTATTGGCAGCGGAATGAAACGATCGAAGCGACACAAGCGGGACTCCCAGGAAATAATGTTGCCAGAGGTTAGTAGCTGGACAACGGGAACACAACTACCGTCGATGGGTGGTTTCGTTTTTTTATTTAAGATGGGCGAAGCGGACAGACGTTGTTCAAAATAGACACAGGCCATCAAGTTTGTGCCGAAATCATCAGCCGCTGGTGGCCTATGGCCACTCAGAGACCAGCCTCTGAGCCATCCATCGACAGCCACTAGCAAATTACCCCGATTACCTTCCCAGACAACCAGGATGACTTGATCCGAGACCGTTCTCAACACGAACTTCATACGAATTGCGGCTGACCATGGTGTTGGTCCCCCAAAGAAACTAAGAGTTTCGCCGCTTCGCCTCCCCCATTAGGCCGGCTTTTTCGGATGCAATTCTCCTAACGTGATACTCCCCCAGTGCTCGGTTTACGTTATCATGGACGCTTGTCCTTAACTGGCCCGAAAATGTCTTAAGCTCGTTCATAGCCGAAAGTTTGCAAGCCATGCAGTTCATCGAAATGACAGGCAAAGAGTTGATGGATGCCTTGACCGATGACGAATTGACCGCCGATGATTTGAAGAAGTCCCATATTACCGAGACTTCCATCGTTCGCATCAACCGCCAAGGGGACATCGAAGTTCGTCGTCCTGAGGGATGGGATGTCGTCGGAGGTTTGCTTGGCGAGTATGAAGGCCGCATCACCAAAAGCAGCGGCCGCACCTGGGCCTAATGCTAGCACTGAAGTGGGAATGGAATGCGGCTGGAACGATCTACTGCTCTATGCATGAATTTGATACCTATTCTCGTCCCACTGCCCGGCGCGATTGCGTCCCTTGCCATCTCGAGCGTGACCGCCAAACACCTTGGCTCTCTCGAACTACCATGGCCCTTTGCGATATGTCCCAGCGGAGACTGAAAAGCTCGTGACTCCAGAGATGTTCAATTCGTTTACTCCTCCTTCCACCAGCATCGTCGATCGTTTGCGCCACCGAGCCGAACATCTGGGGGCTCAGGTTGCTTTTACGTTCCTGGTCGACGGAGAAGACGAAGAGATAAAGCTCACCTACGAGCAACTCGACCAGCGTTGCCAGGCCATCGCTGCCGAACTTCAAGCACGCGGTATGGAAGGGGAACGAGCGCTCTTGCTGTTTCCGCCCGGCCTGGACTTCATCGCGGCATTTTTTGGCTGTCTTTACGCCGGCGTGGTCGCAGTCCCGGCTTACCCACCGCGCCGCAACCGCAATATGGTGCGGATCCAAGCGATCGCCGACGACGCCCAGGCCAAAGTCGCGTTGACCCTCTCGGACGTCTACGACCGCATGGCCCCAATGTTTGAAGAAACACCCGGTCTGAGAACGATCGAGTGGATCAGTACCGACAAGGTCGAAGACAAATTGGCCGCCAAGTGGAACCAACCTGGCATCACGGCGGAAACACTCGCGTTCCTGCAGTACACCTCTGGTTCAACCGGAACGCCCAAAGGCGTCATGCTCAACCATGGCAACATGATGCACAACTCGGCGCTCATCTCGTATGCGTTCGAGCATACCCGCAGCGTCCGGGCATGTTTCTGGTTGCCCATGTATCACGACATGGGGCTAATCGGCGGTGTGCTTCAGCCGATGCAGATCGGCCAACCAAACGTGCTGATGTCTCCCATGGCCTTCCTGCAACAGCCGTATCGTTGGCTGCGAGCAATCTCGAAATACCAGTGCAATATCAGTGGCGGACCCAACTTCGCCTACGAACTGTGCGTGCAAAAGATTACGCCCGAACAGCGCGAGAAGCTCGACCTGAGCAGTTGGGAACTTGCATTTAACGGGGCCGAGCCGGTCAAGCCCGAGACGCTCGACCGCTTTGCGAAAACTTTCGAGCCGTGCGGCTTCCGACGCGAAGCATTCTATCCGTGCTACGGCATGGCCGAGGCCACGCTCATCATTTCAGGCGGGATGAAGAAGAGCCCGCCAGTAATTCAGGCCGTCGATGGGTACTCGCTTGACGAGCATCAGGTGGTCGACGCCGATCCCGATGACGACGGAGCCCGATTGATTGTCGGCTGCGGCAACACGCTGCCAGACCAGCGGATCATAATCGTCGAGCCCGAAACGTTCGTCAAACGACAAGCAGACGAAGTGGGAGAAGTCTGGGTCCAAGGCCCCAGTATCGCCAAAGGGTATTGGCGCAACGAAGAAGCCACCGAAATCATCTTCAACGCCTTCACCAGCGACACCAACGAAGGCCCTTTCTTGCGCACCGGCGACCTTGGCTTCATGCAGGCCAACGGCGAGCTGTTCATCACCGGCCGCTTGAAAGACATGATCATCGTCCGCGGGGTGAACCGCTATCCGCAGGACATCGAGCAGACCGTCAACCATTGCCACGACCTCATGGAAGGCATGACAGCCGCTGCCGTGATGGCCGAAGTCGCCGATAAAGAACGCCTGATCGTCGTGGCCGAAGCGCCCCGTGCGAAACGTAAGGACCTAACCGAAATCATCGCGGCCATTCGCCGTGAAGTCGCCATCGAGCACGAGATCTCGGTCGATGGAGTGGCGCTTATTCGACGTGGTTCGATCCCCAAGACCTCGAGCGGAAAAATCCAACGTCACGCTTGCCGCGAGCATTTCCTCACCCATACGCTTCCCGTTCTCGAACGCTGGGTTGCCTGGGACGAAGTTCAGGTTTCTGAAGAAATCCAACGCGTCAAACTGCGTCGCGCTCAACTGGAAGCAGCCCGAGCCGATGCCGAAGGCCTGGCCGTTTCCGATCCGCTGGTTCGACAGCGCACCATGCAAATGGTGATCGACAAAATTCGCGAGATCGCCAAAGATCGCGGCCGTCAGATCGACCCAGAAACCGATATCCTGGAACTCGATCTCGATTCGCTCGAACGGATGGAAATCATCGCTTCGATCGAAGACTATTACGGTGCCCGCTTCCCAGACGATGTCCTGCCGTCGATGCGAACCGTCGCTCAGGTAGCCGACAGTATCGAGATTTACCTGGCCACCGACGAAATGCTTCCGGCTCCGCCGAGCGAGATTCCGCAGGAGATGTTCGGTTTCTCGGCTTTGCCCGAGTATCGCCAGGTGCGGCAAATTTCCGAACAGTTGGGCGACCTCGGCCTACCAAACCCTTACTTCCAAGTTCTCGACAGCTCTACTTCCGCCACGGCCACGATCGATGGCAAGGAAGTGATCAACTTTGCCGGCTACAATTACCTGGGGCTGGCCGAGCATGCCGAGGTGAAGCAAGCCGCGATCGAGGCCATTGAGTCGCTCGGCGTTTCCACCAGCGGAAGCCGCCTGATCTCTGGCGAGCGGGCCATCCATCGCAATCTGGAAAGCGAACTGGCTCAGTTTATTGGCGTGCAAAGCTCGATGCTCATGTCCGGCGGGCATGCGGCCAACGAAACCACGATCGGCCATCTGCTGCGAACCGGCGACCTGATTCTGCACGACTCGATGGCCCACAGCAGTATCATCACCGGGGCCAACCTGAGCGGTGCCCGGCGTCGCCCTTACCCGCACAACGATTGGCGTGAACTCGACGAGATCCTGCACGACATCCGCAAAGATTATCGCCGCGTGCTGATCGTCGCCGAAGGCATCTACGGCATGGAGGGAGACCTCTGCCCGCTTCCGCAATTGGTTGAAATCCGCAATCGCCACAAGACCTGGCTGATGGTCAACGAGGCCCACTCGCTGGGTACCCTCGGTCAGACCGGTCGGGGCGTCTGCGAACACTTCAACGTCGACCCCAACCAGGTCGATATCTGGATCGGTACGCTTAGCAAGGCGCTCGGTTCTTCCGGCGGTTATGTGGCCGGTAGTCACGAACTGATCGACTACCTGAAACATACGGCTTCCGGCTTTGTCTACAGTGCAGGCCTTTCTCCTCCGGCGACCGCGGCGGGGCTGGCAGGCCTTCGCCTGCTCGAGAAAAACGGGGCGTGGATTTCGAAGCTGCAGGAAAACGCCGACCTCGTCCGCGAATTGGCCAAAAAGGCCGGCCTCGACATTGGTGGAAGCGACAAGTCTCCGATCGTGCCGATCATCGTCGGGGATTCGATGATGACGATGATCCTCGCCCAGAAACTCTTGGCCGACGGCGTCAACGCCCGCCCACTTACCTACCCGGCAGTGGAAGAATCGGCGGCTCGACTACGTTTGTTCGTCAACGCCCATCACACCAAAGATCAAATCCGCCAGACGATCAACAAGCTGGCGGCGTTATGGTCGAAGTTGCAGCGCGAGAATCACACCAACGCAAGATAAGTCGGATCAGCTTCTGGCCCGCTTCGGTTCCGTGAGTCTGCTCATTCCGGCATCCTCCTTTCGGAAGTGCACCCCATGCAAACACGAAAACTTGGTCGGACCGGCCTCGATGTCAGTCTGCTCTCAATCGGTGGCTTGTACACTTCTTCGCTCGCCGGCGGCGTTAGCGAGACGAAGCGAATCATGCAGAAGGCCATCGACCTGGGCATCAATGCGGTCGATACGGCCCCCGCGTATGCCGACAGCGAAATGACCTTGGGCAATGCTATTGCGGATCTCAGCGCGCCTTTGATCGTCACGACTAAGCTGGGTGGGCGACCAACTCCTTTCAACCCCCAAGACGCCGACGCCCTGCGAGCTTCCGTCCAAGAGAGCCTGCGGCTATTGGGCCGCGAATGCATCGACATCCTTATGATCCACGAGCCCGACCGGCCCCAGCAATATCCCTGGTGGACCAGCTACGATCCCCTGGACGGCCCCGTCCTCGAGGTGCTCGACTCGTTGAAGCAGGCCGGTACGATTCGCTTCACCGGCCTGGCCGGCACTACCGTCAACGAGATGACCTACCTGGTTCAGCAAGACAAGTTCGATGTCGTCCTGACGGCGTTCAATTACAACGCGTTATTTCGCGAAGCCGAATCAACCGTCATCCCAGCGGCGACCGCCCAAAACATGGGAATCGTCCTCGGCTCGGCGTTGGGGCAAGGCTCTCTTACCCGGCCGTCGAGCGTTTCGTCTGCCAGCAATCAGGTTTGGCTGTCCGCCGCTCGCCGCGAACAACTCGAACAGTACGCGCGGCTTCTCGATGAATCTGGCATGACGCCTGTCGAACTTTGCCTGAGGTTTGCGATTTCGGACGACCGCGTTCACACGATCCCGATCGGTTGCAAGACGATCCAACAGTTAGAAACATGCGTCGGGGTCGTTGAAAAAGGGCCTCTGCCGGAAGATGTTCGCACGCGTCTCGACGAAATCGCAGCCATGCTGCCATATCGCCCCTACGAAGAGCCGATGATTTTGCCCCTAGGTAAAAACTATCCAGGACCAGGGATCGCCAACATGGGAGCCGCCGTACAGGTCGGCAAACTGCCAGACTAGATTCGGCAGTGTCGTAGCAGGTTGGCCACAGCATCGGAGAAGCTCTGCATGACTGGCAGGAAATAGCCACAGAGGTCTACGTGTGCATGGCTCTGCGTTGCTTTGCTGCGTGGTGTTCACTACTTTTTTGTCCACTTAGCGCACGAGAAAAGCCTCGCGAAGATTCGCGAGGCTTTTTGTCTTGTCGTGGAAGTCGCAGTCCTTAGCGGTTCAGCGTGAAGCCAAACGCCACACCCGAGAAAGTCATATCGTCGCTATCCTGAAAGTTCGGATCGCGGCCGATACCCGTACCGAAGTACATGTGTTGCCAAGCTACGTCGAGAGTAATCTCGCGAGTCACGTGGTAGGCAGCACCCAGGCTGAACTCACCACCAACCACACCGTTGCTGTAGTCTTCTTCGTTGCCGCGGAAGATCCAGTTCTGACCACCGAACGCACGTACTGTCGAGTACAGTGTCCACTGGCCACGCTGCGAGAACATGCGTCCGCCTAACTGACCCAGCAGCATGTTATTCTGCACAAAGATCGGTGTCGGAATCACATGGGTTTTGTCGTTGAACTGGGCGTATCGCACACCCACCATCGGTTCGATCCAGAATCCTTTATGGAACTGGTCTAAACGCCAGGTTCGGTTGACTTCAAAGCTGTTGAAGTCAGCACGATTGACCAGGTCGTACGAAGGACCGTCCAAACGCCAGCCGCTCATCAACCAGCCGTAGTTGTCGTCGGTCATGTAACCGAAGTCGAGTCGGTTACCATACGTGGCGTCACCGTCCCAGGGGCCTGGGGCCGTTTCACCACGGCTCACGTTCATGAACAATCGGTGATATTCAAAAAATATCCCGGTGTTCGGATCGATCGTGTCTTGCCCGTACTGTTCAGTAATCGGGGGCGCGAACCACTGGAAATCATAGTTTTCCAGATTGACGTCGCTGAACGGCTGCATTGCGCCGGGAAAATCAGTTTCATACTGTGCTTGCACGCTGGATGCGACAGCCAGATTGGCTGTAATTACCAGGCTCCACAGTGCTTTACGATAGCTCAACATGGTCCACTTCTACCTTGTGACTTCCACGGTATTTGGTATGGACGACGTCACCGGTTACGATGACGAAAGTTCCTGCGTTGCCGTTTGTATCGGTACGTCTGCGAGTGGGAATTGAACCAGTTTGGTAAACTCTGCCGAAAATTCGGGCTAATCCGCAAAACCCCCCACCGATTGGCCTTGTAACCCCATATTTTTTACCTCATCGATTTCTTTTTCCCTTCTGGAAACGAACTGCGTATATTGCGGGTAAGATACTAGAGATAGTTTTGCTAGCGATTTAAAAGGACCGCTCATGTCACGCTTCCCACTTCTTCGTGCCCTTGGACCACTGCTCGACCGACGTCTCTGGACCCTGGTCCTTTCGATCATGCTAGCGTCCGGGGCCCAGGCCGAGACCAAAACCGACAGCGACGCGCCAGAATTCGTCCGCGTCAAAAAGAACGCCGCAGACCGCCCGGTGGCCCTGCAAACGGCTATCGCCAACTACCAATCGAAAGATGGTAACCTCAAGATCGCCCTGGTCGGGGCCGTGCATATCGGCGAAGACTCCTACTACCAGGACCTCAACAAACGATTCAAAACATACGACGCCGTCATGTACGAACTGGTCGCCCCCGAAGGAACACGCGTTCCCAAAGGGCATAAGGGCACCAACAGCCCAGTCAGCGGCCTGCAGAACGGCATGAAAGACATGCTGGAACTCGAGTTCCAATTAGAGAAGGTCGACTACTCGCCCGAAAATTTCGTCCACGCCGACATGTCGCCTGAAGAGTTCGCCAAAGACATGGAAGAACGCGGCGACGGCTTGCTGCACATGTTTGCCCGAGCCATGGGGCAGGGGCTCGTTCAGCAGTCTAAGGGAGGAAACAGCGACGCTGCTATCATGATGGCAATGTTCTCTGCCGATCGCGCGAAGAAACTTCGCCGTGTGTTTGCCACCCAGGTTTCCGACATGGACACCGCGATGAAAGCGATTGAAGGGGAAAACGGTTCCACCATTATCTCGCAGCGCAACGCCAAGGCCTTCGAGGTTATGAGCAAAAGCATCAAGGACGGCAAAAAGAACATCGCTGTCTTCTACGGTGCCGGCCACCTCGAAGACATGCACGATCGTCTCAAGAAAGACTTCGACATGCAATTGAAGTCGGTCGAATACCTGGATGCCTGGAAGCTGGACTAGAGATCCGTATTCAGCAGCACCAGTCAGCAGCTGACGACTTGTTGAGAATAAACCAAGGGGCCACACCGAGATTCATCTCGGAATGGCCCCAAACCACAAGTGGTTCATGCACCCCGGACATACCCAAGCAGGCGTCTCGATTCTCATCAGCGCCCGTCCATAAGACACTGTTCGGCGGCTGCGGATCCCGATTCAGAAGCGAGCACCAGCCATACTTCGCCAAGTGCTACGTTACCTACTGGTTAGCCCGGGCGTTCCGCATCTGCCAGCGTCTCCCTCTGCAGAAGCACATGCTATCACGGGTTCCCGAAGCGTTCTCTGCTTCTTCGCGGAAAAGTGAAAACCGAACACGGAAAACTACTCCGTCAAGCCGTTTACAAATTAACTTCGATTCCTATACTTGGCTTCACTTCGCAGCCGCGCGTGACGGAAACGGCGCGGCTTTGGGTAGATCTCTTTTCTCATACAAGTGTCGCACGGATGGCCAAGTTCTCGATGAACCAGATGACCACATTACGCTGGTCGTTTGAGCAAGATTGCTTCCGATACCGCGAGGCGGGTCTCTCGGCGATCCATGTCTGGCGGGACAAACTGCACGACTTCGGCGAAGCCAAAGGTGCCATCCTGCTTGAAGAGTTGGGCCTGGAAGTCTCGGCCCTTAGTTGGGCTGGCGGTTTCACCGGAAGCGATGGCCGGAACTTCAAAGACGCCGTTGCCGACGCCAAGCATGCCGTCGACCTCGCTCAAGAGCTGCACGCCGGCTGCTTAATCGTTTACAGCGGGGCACGTGGCGGTCACATCAGCAAACACGCCCAGCGGTTGTTCTCGGGAGCCTTGGAAAAACTGATTCCATACGCCGAAGCCCACGGCGTGACGCTCGCCATCAAACCGATCCGCCACAAGTACGGCAGCGACTGGACCCTTGTCCGCCGCATGACCGACGCGCTGCAGTTGATCGACATTATCGACTCACAACGATTCAAGCTGGTGTTGGATCTGTACGAGTTCGGCGATCAAGCCGAAGTGCTCGACAACCTACATCTGCTTGTCCCGTACCTGGCCCTCGTGCAAGTTGGCGACCGCGGCTGCGAACCGCTGGAAGAACCCAACCGCTGCCTGCTCGGCGACGGGCACCTGTCGCTCAACGCAACGATCTCGAAGCTGATCCAACTAGGCTACGACGGCCCCTTCGACATCGAACTAATGGGCCGCGACGTCCAGCAGTTGGAATACGACCACCTGCTCGCCCACAGCATGGGCTACCTGCAGGCGATGAACAGTGCTACGTAATTGAGTGCCACGCAGCTTCATTTCTTAAGGGCCGAAGGCCCGGCCGAATATAGCCAGGGACGAAAGTCCCTGGTGCTAGACTTCAAGAAATTCTTAAGCCCTGATGTGATCGCCGGCCCGTCGTCGCAGGAACTTCTCACTTCGCTAAGATTACCTGCAAACAAACCAGTCGGTCATCACCGCGAACAAATAGCCGCCCATCGGAAAGAACCGGGGCCGACCAGGCCGGGGGCTCGAGCAGCGCGTTTCCGTCTTCGTCTTCCAGGGAAACTTCCGAGATCGCTTCGTACTTCTCCGGATTCGCTTTGAGTAGTCGTAATATTCCGTACTCGCTTAAACAAACGAGATAGTCTTCGACCAACAGCAACGAACTACGCGTCAGGCCGGACTCCGCCCACTTGATCTTGCCGGTCTTCCATTCGATGCACCGCAGTTCGGCCTGATGCGAGTGGCGGCCGCTGCTGGCATACAGATAGCCATCTTTGTACACGGCTGTGTTCCAATGGGTTTCCATCGCGTGATCGCGGCTGCGCGGTTCGTCCTTCCACACCACTTCGTATCCGCCTGGCTTCACTTTCAACAGCGTGCTTCCCAGGGCATAGCACTCCGAAATGAAGACTTCGTCCCCGACCACTACCGGCGTGCTGGCGTTGACGCTCTCTAGCTTCTTCGCGCGCCATGGGTAATGGAAATCGATCGCACCATCGCGTGGATCGAATCCTAGCAGACCGCCTCGTAGAAACGCAAAGCACCACGGTCGACCGTCGATTTCGGCCAGCGTCAAACTGGCATAGCTGGCCAGTTCGTCGGAGATTTTATAGAGCGTCTTACCGGTCTTCTTATCGAGAGCAACGATCGCGCTGCCGTTGCCGCTGACACGACCAATCTGATAAGGCCCCAGCCCTTTGAACTCATCGGGACTACCGCCGACCATCACCAGCAGTTTGTCTTCAAAGATGACCGGCGTACTGCCGACGCCGAAGAAATTCGGCACGACATTGAACTCTTCCGACAGATTTCGTTTCCAAATAGCCTGGTGCGTCTTGATGCTGACGCAGTGCAGTTCCCCTTCCGCACCATAGATGTAGACGAGATCGTCATCAATCACCGGGCTACAACGCGGACCGTTGTTGTAGCCCAACGCGTCTTCGTAATCGGTCGAATATTCATACTGCCAAAGCTTGTGCCCGGAGGTGACCTCCAAGACATCCATGCGGTTTTGGTTATCATGTCGATCAAACTGATAGAACTTGCCATCGGCGATGCTGCCGATACCATACCCGGTTCCCAGTTTTCGCTGCCAAAGAATTTCGGGGCCCCCCATGGGCCAAGGAGCCTGAAGGCCCGTTTCGATCGAGGTGCTGTTATGACGCGGCCCCAGGAAGGTCGGCCAGTCTTCAGCGACCAGCAGGGCAGGGGAGACGAAGGCCAGAAGTAGGAATATCGAACAAGAAAGGGAGCGAACCCGTATCGGCATGCTGCAGTCCTTCAGCGAACGAGGGTAGTTCTCGATGAGAAATCGACTTATCCTGGCAGTATAGCCAACAGGGCAGGTTGTCCCAAATCACCCTGTTGTCATATCCTTTCGTGTTGTCTTGTATTTCGTGTGTGAGAGTCGCATGTCGACCTTTGATATTACCCCCTCGATCCGCATCCCTTGGAGCGAGTTGCAGTTTTCGTACTCGCGTTCTAGCGGGCCAGGGGGGCAGCACGTCAATAAGACCAACACCAAGGCAACCCTCAAGTGGGACGTGCAGCAAACCGCAGCCCTTCCGCCAACGGTCAAAGAGCGTTTCGAGAAGCACTGGGGCACGCGCATCAGCAAAGAAGGCATGCTGGTCATCCAAAGCGAAGATAGCCGCGAGCAGCGGAGCAACATGGAGGCCTGCCTGGATAAGCTGAAGCATATGGTGACGCTCTCGGCCAAGCGTCCCAAGTCTCGCGTCCCGACCAAGCCGTCGCGTGGGTCGGTCAAACGCACGCAGGAAAAGAAACGCCAGCGCAGCGATCGCAAGAGCCAGCGGCGGCAATCGAAGAACATTTCTTACCGCAATGACTAATCGCCAATTCAAATTACCGGGCACCATGCTCCGCTCTCGGTGAGCATACGCTTCATCCTATCCCTTCGCCCCCTGGGGGAGCGAGGACCGGCAAGAGCAGGGCCTGCTTAGGCGTCGTATCTTAACGCGTCCTTTTCCGAATTCGGGGATGGCCTATAATCTGTTTGGACGTTGAATTACTGCTTTCGTGACTAGGCACCTATGGAATCCTCTGATCACTCTGAAAACATCGACCACATCCTCAAGACGTGGAACTTTGAGCCTGGCCGGCTGACGGCCCGGATTATCGTTTCCTCGGATGGACGCGACGTACTTCAGATGCGGATCGAGATGGGTTTGCTTCAGATGGAAATCGTTGGAAGGCCTGATGGTGAAAGGCCTTACGACTTTGATTCCTATCTCGAATACCTTTCGGCCCAGTTTCTGACCGAACCGACGGCACCCTTGACCGAGGATGACTGCGTCGAGATCGACCGCGAGTTCGTCCAGCTTTATCACCGTCGGATTTGCTGGCTGGCCCTCCGAGAATACGAGAAAGCGGTCCGTGATGCGGATCACACTTTGGCCCTAATGGACCTCTGCCGCGACCATTCCGACGACGAAGAATGGATCGATAGTCACGAACATTTTCGCCCTTTTGTGATGTTCCATCGTATTCAAGCCAAGGCCCTGATCGAGCTGGAAAAGCACACACCAGAGCATGCGATCGAGCAACTGACCGAAGGGGTCGAGCAGCTTCGCACCTTCTACGAGACCGAAGGAGCCGAAGAGGGGGAAGAATTCGAGTCCGACGAGCTGCACGTTCGCCTGATCGAGCTGCGAGAAACGCTTCGCGAACAGTTTGATGTCGGCCAAACGCTCAACGAGCAACTGGACGAAGCGGTCGCCAACGAGCACTACGAACAGGCCGCCAAATTACGTGATCGCATTCATCGGCGTGAAGAGCCTCACTAATCGGGCCATACATTCCACCTTAAGCTGCTTCTCTGACAAGCTTTACAACGGATTTGCCTGGAATCCATAAAAGATCCCCTATCCGTCATGTGGATAAACTTTGTTGCATTCATCGGCCGATCTGGCTAGAATTCGGTCACACACCTCCTCTGCCTAACAAGCACATATCCCGGTATATCCCACCTACTAGCTACCCAAGGAACATCCATGTCCGAGAAGTCGACGAATTCCTCGCCAGAGAAAAATGTCCAGCGCCGTACGTTCTTAAAAGGTTCCGCCGCGCTCGGCACCGCTGCAGCCGTTGGTAGTTTGAGTATGGCCCGCTCGGCACATGCTGCTGGCAACGACGAACTCAAGGTAGCTTTAATCGGTTGTGGTGGCCGTGGTAACGGAGCCGCCGTCAACGCGACCAAAGGGGACGAAAACCTGAAGGTCACCGTTCTGGCCGATATCTTCCCAGACAAAGTCGAAGCCTCTAAGCGCATCCTGGGGCGTCAACTCGGCGACCGTTTGGCCGTCTCTGACGAAAACTGTTTCAGCGGTTTCGATGCTTACAAGCAAGTGATGGAAACCGACGTCGACGTGGTGCTGCTGTGCACGACGCCTCACTTCCGTCCGGCTCACCTGGAAGCCGCGATCGCTGCCGGCAAGCACGTCTTCTGCGAAAAGCCTGTCGCGATCGATGCCCCTGGTTGCCGTAAGGTGATGGAAACTGTCGAGAAGGCCAAGCAAAAGAACTTGAGCATCGTCAGCGGTCTGTGCTGGCGTTACCATCCATCGGTGATCGCCACCGTCGAGAAGATCAAAGAAGGCCTGATCGGCGACGTCGTTTCGATGCAGGAAAACTACCTTGCCGGTACCTTGTGGCATCGGGGCAACAAGGAAGAGTGGTCGGAAATGGAATACCAAATTCGCAACTGGCTCTACTACACCTGGCTCTCCGGCGATCATATTGCCGAGCAAGCGATTCACAGCATCGACAAGGCGCAGTGGATCATGGACGATCAGACCCCAGCCAGTTGCTACGGCATGGGTGGTCGTGAAGTCCGCACCGATGAAGACTACGGCAATATCTTCGATCATCACGCCGTCATGTTCGAGTACGCTGGCGGACAGAAGATGTTCCACTATACCCGTCAAATGGCTGGCTGCTTCAACCAGACCGAAGACTTCATCATGGGCACCAAGGGGAACGCCAAAATTCTGGCCGGTTCCATCGAAGGTCAGAACAACTGGAAGTACGACGGCCCCAGCGGCAACATGTACGACCTGGAACACAAAGCCCTTTACGATGGCATGCGGACCGGCAACATCATCAACAACGGCGACTATATGACCAAGAGCACTATGTGTGCGATCATGGGCCGTATGGCGACCTACACCGGTAAGAAGGTAACCTGGGACGAAGCATGGAACAGCCAGGAAGACCTAACGCCTAAATCGTACGAGTGGGGCGACGTGACCATCCCCACTCCGATTGCCGTGCCTGGTAAGACCAAGTTGGTCTAAAGCCGGAACGACTGATCGTGCGAGCGATTGAATCCGATTACACTAGAGGCCAGGAATTTCCCTGGCCTCTTTTCTTTTCCGCTTGTGACTTTGCACCAAACCTCAGTTCGACATCCTCTGCTGCCGGTGGCGTTGCTGGCCCTTACCATCGCCGCGTTGGTGGTGGCGCTTTGGATATGGGGCGATCCGCTTTCGGTACGCTTGACCTTCGCAACTTCGCTTTACGCGCTGGCCGTCATTGCCATCACGTTGCCGCCGGCGACCATCACGAGCCTGCTTCTGTTTCGCACCCATCTCGCCGGCCGAGGCGTTTTGCTTTCGTTGCTGGTGATTTGGTTGTTCATTCCGATCTATGTGCATGTCGCCGGCTGGCGTGACCTGTTCGGACCGCAAGGCTGGCTCGAAATCGCCAGTCCTTTCGATCCTACCGCCAACTTGATCGACGGCTGGACTGGTCTCTTGTGGCTGCACAGTCTGGCCGCTTTCCCTTGGGTCGTGCTCTTCACCGGCATGGCATTTACCCGCAGTCCGGCAGCCCTGGAAGACGATGCTCGGCTCGATATCACGCCGCTGGCCGTGCTGGCCAAGGTCACCCTGCGGCAAAACTGGGACGCCGTCTTGGTTGCCGCCGCGTGGATCATCGTCACCCTCTTCGGCGAAATAAGTATCGCCAGTGTTTGCAACGTGCGAACCTATGCCGAAGTTGTTTTCACCGGCATTCCACTGGGACAAACGGCTACTGAGTCGACCCTGACCGTTGCCCCCGGGACCGTCTTGCTCGTCGCTCTGATTCTGCTGACGGCTTGGGTCGCCAATGGCCTGCGTCCCAAGCCCGCCGAAGTCGAACTCAGGCAGGCACAACTCTTGCCGCTAGGTCGCCATCGATGGTTGGCTTCGCTGTGGGTGTGGGCGTTGTTTCTGATGGCGCTTGCGCCGGCGGTAATTGGGCTGATCTACAAAGTCGGGATCACGATCGATCAAGTCGACGGGCAATTCATTCGCGGCTGGTCCCTCGCCAAGGTGTTCACACTCACACTTGGTAGCGTGGGCATCTATCGCGAAGAACTCTTATGGACACTGGCCCTCAGCGCGACGGTGGCGGCCGCGACCACGCTGATCGGTCTGCTGCTGAGTGACCTAGCCGCGCGTAGCCGCTGGGGAGCGCGACTGGTTTCGCTCCTGTGCGCGGCACTGTTCGCACTGCCGGGCCCGATTGTCGGGATTGCGATTGCCTGGGGATCGAATCGACCGTGGCTCTCCCCCTTGGCACCTTTGATCGATCGCAGCATCTTCGCCCCCTCGCTGGCGATTCTTACCATAACCCTGCCGCTGGTGACGTTCTTCTATTGGCACACCCTGCATACTTCGCGGCAGCTTTACGAGATGGCTCGGCTCGACGGCAGTTCTTGGTGGCGAACGTGGACCCGCGTGGTACTTCCGGCCAATATCCCGGTGATTGTCGCTGGCTCGCTGATCGCATTGGTGCTGGCAGCTAACGACGTCGCGGCGTCGGTGATGGTGCTGCCGGCAGGCATTGATACCATCTCGCGGCGTATCTTCGGCCTTCTGCACTTCGGTGGAGAAGACAACGTCGCCGGCATTTTGCTGATGAACCTGGTCGTGGTGGCCTTCCTGTCGGTGGTTATCCGCCGCCTGGTCAGCTGGCGCGGTCGCAACGATTTTGGCGATTCGGTGCCGTAGATCGCAACGGCGCACTATACTGCCAGTGTCCGTTTGCCTGGCATGTTTTGCCGAAGGAGTCCCGATGCGTTTATGGAATTCACTTTCACTGCTTTTCGCTTTGTTTGCCGCCCATTGTCTTTGCGCGGACGAGATTTCGTTCGAGCGCGGTGGCCAGCGAATTGACTTGAAGGGAGAGGTCATCGCCACGCACGAAGCTGGCATCATTCTGCATACGCCGGACGGAAAGATGTGGCCGATCCAAAACACAGAAATCATCGAACGAACCAAGACGACTGCTCCGTTCCAGCTGCAAACAAAAGAGCAACTGATCGAGACCGTCCTGGCCGAGATGCCGCCAGGCTCGCAGGTTATCGAGACCTCGCATTACGTGGTCGCTTACAACACCAATAGGGCGTACGCGCAGTGGGTCGCCGGCATGCTCGAACGGCTTCATCGCGGCTTTACCAGCTATTGGACGCAGCGAGGCTTTGACCTACAAGAGCCGCAGCAACCGTTGGTGGCGTTGGTGTTCGACAATCAAGATAGCTTCGCGCAGTATGGCCAGGCTGAGTTAGGCAGCGCGGCCAAGAGCGTCATTGGTTTCTATAGCATGCATACCAACTACGTCGTGATGTTCGATCTGACCGGCGGGGCAGGGGGTAACTCGCGCCGCTCGCTGGGCATACGGGATATTCAGCGGCTCATGTCACGCCCTGATTTTCAATGGAGCCTGGCCACGATCGTGCACGAAGCAACGCATCAGTTGGCATTCAATGCCGGCTTACAGAAGCGTTATGCGGACGTGCCGCTGTGGTTTTCGGAAGGGCTGGCCATTTACTTCGAGACGCCAGACGTCTCCAGCAGCCGAGGCTGGCGCGGCATCGGCCAGGTCAGTGCCCCGCGGCTACAAAAGTTTCAGCAAGCGGCCCGGGAAAGTTCACAGCCTTTTCTGCCTGATTTGTTGATCAACGACGACTCGCTTCGCAAAGCGGCGACCGCGCTGGATCGCTATTCGCAAGCCTGGGCCGTCACGTACTTCCTGCAGAAACGCAAAGCCGAAGAGTACGACGCCTACCTCAAAGAGCTTTCCGAGATCCAACCGCTTCACGACCCCACTGCAACAGAACGCGTCCGCCTATTTCAAAAACACTTCGGCGTGGACCTGACGGAACTCGAAAACGAAGTCCGCCAAATGATGCTCGGCTTGAGGCCGTAGGCTGGGGCTTGAGCTGAGGATGAAGAGGGTTTAGCCATAGAGGGTACAGAGGGAAGAAAAAGGTGCCACTGCGGATACCACGGATGAACGCGTGTAGGAAGAAGCGTGGTGGTATCTAACGTATCGGGTGGCCCAGAGATTTATCTCTGGGCCACCCGGAAAAATTGGAATCCGCTATCTTGCTTCTTAACCGTGCCCATTCATGGTCAAAACTCTTCCCTCAGTGCCTTCTGTGGCTAAACCTGCTCGCGTGTTACTTCGCTTCGCGAATGCGGACCAGGTTTTCTGCTGTGCGGATGACGACGTTGCCATCGAGGAAGATCGGGTTGGCCATGATGCGTTCGCCGAGGTCGTTTTCGGCGATCACTTCGTACTCGTCGCCTGGCTTGATGACGGTGGTCATGCCCGACTCGCTGCAGAAGTAAATGCGTCCGTCGGCGTATGTTGGCGAGGCACTGTAGTTGCCGCCCATACGGCTGGTCCAAACCTCTTGGCCGGTCGCCGCGTCGACGCACGTTGCCACGCCGCGATCACTGACCATATAGATTCTGCGGTCAATAACAACCGGCGACGGCGTAGTGGGTACCTGGCGACTGAAGGTCCATTCAATGTGCGAGTTGGTCACGTCCCCTTCGCCATCGGCGCGAATGGCAACCAGTTGGGGTCGCATGAACCCAGAACAAATGTAGACGGTGCCATTTTCAAACACTGGCGCTGGCACATTCGAGAAACCGCTTCCGTGATCGGCTCGCCACAATTCCTCGCCGGTCTGGGCATCGTAGGCACAAACCCACTGAGCACCAGGGATGACAACCTGGGTTTGACCTTCGATCTCGACCACAAGCGGCGTCGCGTATGCCTTCTTGCGGTCGCCGTCGTCGGTGCGGAAAGGAGGTCGCTCGGTCTTCCAGATGGTCTTGCCCGTCTTTTTATCGACGCCGGTAATGTACTGTTGGTCGACTCCGTCACACGTCAAGACAACCACGTCGCCGACAACCACCGGCGAACTGCCGGGGCCGACGTTATACTCGAGCGCGTTGTCGTTGTTCCGCCAAACAACCTGGGCCGTCTCGGTATCGATACAGCACGCCCCATAGGTTCCGAAGTAGCAGTAGACGAACTTACCCTCGGCGACAGGGGTCGGCGAGGCATAGGTATTGGTCAGATGCACCGTCAACGGATCGTCGACATGAAACAGATCGACCGTTCGCAACCGTTTGCCGGTCTGGTAGTCGACTTCAATGGCCTTCAATTCGACCGTCGAAGCGAGGTTCGATTGATTGCGTTGAAACGGCTTGGCATCTTTCAGGCGTTCGTCTTTTTCCTCTTCCGACAACAGCTTCTCCATGGCCGTGGTCAGCCAGATCTTGCCGCCAACCAATACCGGTGAAGACCAGCCTTTGCCAGGAATGGGGGTCTTCCAAACGACGTTCTCATCGGTTCCCCAGTTCAAAGGAACGTCCTTTGCCGAAGTGATGCCGTCTCCGTTGGGTCCGCGAAATTGCGGCCAGTTTTCGGCCGAGGCTGTCGAGACGAGTAGCCCTGTGACAGCAAGCAGCGTAACAATGCGAAGAATCGTCATCGGCAAGAACCTGAACTAAGCAAGGAGAATGTCGGAGGGAAGGATAGGGGGAAGTCGGCGTCGTCTTAGTGGCAACCGCCGGGGCCACATTGCGGCAGACCACACCCGCCGCCGCTAGGCATCGGGCCGCAAACAGGCAGGTCGTTCGATCTGCCGCCGGTGTGGGCGGCTGGCACGCTCCAGGCCTTTTCTAATTTAGCACTGCCACACTGAGGGCATTTCGGCTTGTCGCTACCACGCACCAGCAGCTCAAACTGGCTCTGGCACGCCTGGCAATTGTATTCAAACAGCGGCATCGGTTCACCTGAGATCAAAATCGGATAGAGTCAATGGAAAGCCACCCGTATTGTAAATCATACCCCAGGAAACTCCATCCATGTCTGTTCGACCTTTGCTAACCCGCGAGCAGTCGCGTGCCGTCGACACGCTGGCCGCCGAGAAGTACCACATTCCTGGCGTGATTCTCATGGAAAACGCCGGGCGAGGCAGTGCCGAGTTGCTCTTCGCCCGAAAACCCGCCAACGTGCTGATTTGCTGCGGCCCCGGCAACAATGGTGGCGATGGCTACGTCATTGCCCGGCACCTCGACCTGCTGGGCGTGCCTGTCATAATCGCCTTGTTCTGTTCGCGCGAACGAATTCAAGGGGACGCACTGATCAATTTTAAGATCATTGAAGCCGCTGGCATTGAGATTCTCGACTGCGCCGCTGAGCATCTTTGCGAATCGTTCGCCGCACAGCTTTCGCAGGCCGATTGGGTCATCGATGCGATGCTAGGCACCGGGGTCACTTCGCCGCCGCGCGAGCCAATTGCCTCGGCCATTGGCCAGATCAATGCGTCGAAGGCCCAAGTCATGGCGATCGACATTCCCAGCGGCCTCGACTGTGATACCGGCCAACCCAATGCCCCCACGATCGAAGCCGATTTCACCGCCACCTTTGTGACCTCGAAACCAGGCTACCAAAAGCCAGCGGCCCAATCCTATGTGGGGGAAGTGCATGTCGTTGACATCGGCACCCCCCAGGCCCTATTGCGCGAAGTGTTGAGGTAGTGCGATTCACTTCGCTTCGATCGGCTTCTTCCAGAAACTCATCGCGTCGGTGGCCGGGTCTCCTGGGACAAAGCCGTGGCGTAGATATAACTGACGGGCTCGGTTGTCGGCTCGCACTTCTAAGGTGACCTGCGTGCAGTGTTCGTCTTGGGCCAACTGATCGACCGCTTCCAGCAAGGCACGGCCAACCCCTTGCCCCCGGGCTTCCGGCACGACGGCCAGATCATGGATATTGATCAGCGGCCGGGCCTGGAAGGTTGAGAAACCGAGAAAACAATTCGCCAGCCCGACAAACTGCCCATCGGCCCGAGCGAGGAGCCCGCGATACGTTTCGACCTGCTGCAAACGCGGAATCAGATTCTGCTGAACGTCGGACGGCAACGAAGCATTGCCCCCCATCGGATCGCAGGCGTATTGATCTAACAAATTCAGCAGCGCATCGGCATGCTGCGGGTTGCTAAGGTCGATGCGAATGATCTGGCCCGAGAAAGCTGACATGCTTCAAACTCGCTATTTCGGTTTGCCAATCGCCGAAGAGGTGACTTCCCGGCCCCTCAATCCACCGCTGAGCTAGTCAGTACCGTCACTCCGCCTCGGATGCTGGGAACGCGGTAGAAGCTAGTCGTTCGCGCTTTGGATATTGTCGAAGTCGAGGTCCTTCCACTTCATCGCACG
Organism: Bremerella alba; assembly: GCF_013618625.1. Lineage (NCBI taxonomy): Bacteria > Pseudomonadati > Planctomycetota > Planctomycetia > Pirellulales > Pirellulaceae > Bremerella > Bremerella alba. The sequence goes on from NZ_JABRWO010000005.1 coordinate 406,489, forward strand.
CCGCGAAGGCTCGATACGGAGGACCACTTCCCCTTCTTGGAACAGTCGCACCGTTCCGTTGGACTCGCTGACGGCAATCGAGATGCCCTTGGTCTTCTTGCTGATCGCAGCCGCCGCCCAATGCCGTGCCCCCAACCCTTTGCTGAGGGTGACGCTGGCCGAGGTGACGTCCAGCATGCGGCCGGCGGCTTCGACGGTGCCATCGGCAGCCACGACGAACGCGCCATCGAGCTGGGCAATTTCTTTTAAGTTCTCGCGAACGCTGCGATCGGCGATGTTGCGATCTTTTTTGGCGTACCCTTTAAGCGGATCGAAACCGCTGGGGGCGCTGTTCCCGAGAACCTTGCGATGATCGCCAACCACAAAGCAGGTGCCCACCGGCTTGCCTTCGCGGCCCTCGCGACCGATCTCGACGGCCAGATCGACGACGATTTTGAGCGTTTCTAACGGGACACTTGTTTCCAGCTTGCGAAGATCTCGCGAAGTCAGGCGGCCCAGGCGTTCGTCCAGACGAATGAAACTGATCGTGTCGATACGCTCTTCGTCGAAGCCGCTATACAGGGCGACGACCTTGGCCCCGGTCGAAAGCTGATCGTTGGCGACTGCTTCAACCAAGGCGTGCATCAGCTTTTCGAGAATGGGGCTCTCTTCCAGTTCGACCACCACACCGTGCAGGTCAGTCTCGTCGATACCTTCTAAGAACTCTTGGCGATCGGCGGCCACAATGACTTTGTGGTTATCGGCGACGGCCTTGAGCTTGTCCCACTCTGGCTGGCCATCCACAAATATGAGTACCGCGTCTGCCTCGGCGATTTCGAGCATACGAATCGCGAGCTTTAGAAACTCGGTGAACTGACTCGATAGCTTTTGATATTTCATCCTCGGCAGAGTTTCATTTCGCAGATGTGAAGCCGGCCAATAACGCGTATGTGCCGACAATCGTAGGACAGATCACCTCCACTGACAAGCGCTGCCCGGCAATTTCAGGACCTGGGCCCGCCAATTTTTCAGAGAAACTGCCTGCGACTAGTCGTGCGACGTTTGCAGAATCTCTGCGGTGCGACTGCCAGGCTTGGTTCCGAACACGAGTTGCTCGTACAACACCAACGCGTGAAGGGCATGTCCCTTGGGGCCAATGCTCCAATCGTGTTTCGGGTTTCGCTCGAGGATCGTCGTAACGTAGTTCACGGCCTTGACGATTTCGGGCGAGGTTAACTCTTCCGGCGGTAGCGAGAAAATCAGGAACTCGAGGATATGCCCAGAGGTTTGAATTCGACGATCGACGTCGCGATCCATCCCACGTCCCTCGAACCAATTCGTGCTGAAGCTGCCGTCTTGGTTTTGAATTCGAAACGAATGCTTGTGATAGTCGTTTAGGTAGTCTTTGGCCTTGGCCCACACGCCATCCATTGGTAAGCCAGCCTTTTCGCGGCTGATCACGGCAAACGCAATGCCGGTCAGGCGGTGCGACCCACCACAGGCAGCACCCACGACCTGCTGCGTGATTTCCTCTTTGAGCAGTCGCTCTAAGCTCCACTGCTGACCATCACGCGCTGTCCACGTCGCGTCGGCTGGCAGATAGTAGGAAAGGGAGATCAACTTGAAGGTCAGCTCCGACTTCGGCACGCACGTTTCCTTCTCGAAATCGATCAGGTCCTGAACCGTGAATGACTGGCCGTCGACCTGAATTTCGTAGGACGGCGGGACGTAGCTCTGGGCGAGCATGGCCAGGAATTGACCATGATGCCCTTGGACGCGAGGCCCTTGCTTGGCTTCCAGCTTGCCGTTTTTGATTTCAAACAGACGGTGTCCGCGGCACGGCTTGTTCCAGCAGATCCAACCGATGGTATTGACCGGCTGGCGATATTGGGGCGTACGTATCTGGGCATCGACCCCCCACGGCAAAAAGCCGTGCATGGTCTCCCAAATATCGTCCCGAGAAGCATCCGAAGGCTGGGCTCGGTAGTAGTAATTGAGCACCTTGGTAATGCGGGGCTGCAATGCACGAACTTCAGCCGGCAGCGGCTTTTCGATCGCGGGCTCTTCTTCTGGCTTTTCTTCGGTTACCGAATCGGCAGCCTCGGCGGGTTTCTTCTCGGCGACTGGCTCGCCATCCTTGATCGGTCGGGCATCTTTGTCCTGCATCAATTGAGCAGGCTGCTCCGTTTCCGCTTCTTCCGCTGGTTCGCTGAGCTTGGCTGGCTCGCTAGACTTAACGGGCTCGCTGGGCGTTTCATCCTTCGGCTTTGGCTCGAGCGTCTCGGCAGGTACATCCATCACCTTAGATGTGTCCGACTTGGGCTCTGCCTTCGGAGCCTCTTGCTCGCTCTTTTCGGCTGGCTTCTCTTCGGCGGTAACAGCACCTTCAGCAGGTTCGTCAGACTTCTCGCCTGGCTTGGCATCTGATGCCGTGTCTGCTTTGGGCTCTTCCGCGGGCGGTGCAGGCTTGAAGGGGTCTTTTTTCTCTGGCGGGACCGCCGCGATTCGAATCATGGGCTTGTCGGCCAAGACCTCTGCCTTGGAACCATCAGCATGATTCAATAGCGGAGCGACGATTACCTCTTGAGCAATCGTGGCGTTTGTCGTGAGTGTGATAGTACCCCAGAACGCGATCGCGCCGAGGAGTTTTGCATTCCGTCTTAGCATGCGTCTTTGTCTTTAGTTTTTAGGCAGCCGGGTGGATGGGTCGTGGGGCTGCGAGAGATTCATCAAGCAGTTCAAGCTGAAACGTGGGGCGAAATGCAGGATATAGCGTGGTTTCTCGCACATGCGGCTGAGTAAGATAAAACACCGCGTTGTCGTTGCGAGGTTCATGCATTTCCGTTTCTGAGATCAGTTTATACGGCACGCCACCGTTATAGCAAACGGCATTGGACACGGTTGAACTATAATGAAACCAATGCCCCACCGAGTTTTTGCGCAACCGGTTTACGTTTAGCCACTGGCACAGACTGCGTATCCCACATGTGACCATTTTCTCTAAAGCTCGTCACGTTAAGATTCGCTCGAAAAAAATCGACGACTACCGCAAGAAGCTTGGCACAAGCTGATCGGCAATCGAGTACGGCGGAGGTTCTGGGCTGCCTCCCATGGCAAACTCACGCCACTTGCCGGTGTCTCCCTGATAGTCGACGCTGCTCGTCTTACGCAGCGATTCGATCGCCGCATAACGCATCGCCGGATCGCGTGCATCCAGCGCCGGGACGAGCGCCTCTTTTGCCTTGGGTGTGCTGAATTCCCCTAAGGCCTTCGCTGCGGCAACGCGGACATCGTAGTCTCGGTCGCGGATGAGCACATCGGCTAACGCGTCGACCGCTTCAGCATTCTGCGACTCGCCCAATGCGACCACGGCCTCGCGACGAACGTAGGCGTCGTCATCGAAGATCGACGATTTCATCGCCGCAAATGCCTCAGGCGAGTTCAATTTAGATAAGCTACGCAGCATATGAACGCGGATCACCTCGTTCGGCTCTTCGGGAAGCGCTTTGGCGATCTTCGCAGCTTCTTCCGAGCGTCTCTCAGGCGAGAGACTTCGGCCACTGCTGGCTAAATTGTCCAACGCTTCGATCCGCTGTACCGGAGTCGGGCCGTATTTTGCGAGATCCGCTGGATCATCTTTGTCCCACCAAATGATTGGGTCGACGATCGCACCGTTCGAGGCACATCCGGTCAGTCCTAAAATAAGGGCTACCAGAATTCCGCAAAGCGGGGACTGCTGGTCCATGAATATTGTCCAACTGGCCTAGGAGTAAATTCTTGTTGCGACGTAAGCGGGCAGACGCTACCAAAATGATCGGCCCTGTTCCAGGTGAATTCCCACTCAATTTTTATCTCTACGAGGACCCCCTTAAAAAGTTCTAGAGATTGTTTCCCACACCACCAAAAACCTGATATGGTAACGGCTTAGCGTGATCTCGCGGGAGGCAAACCCTAGCGATGTGGGTCCTCATATCCCAAGATTTGGCGCTTTACAGCGAAACACTGGCGGTGATTTCATTCAAATTTGCGTGGACTTCGCCCAAAACATGACAACTCGTCGCTCCGTACCTAGAGACCCCTGTTGGGTTGTCTCTCGCTCTTCACCCCCAATGGGAGGCCTCCGGTGATCGATCCTCAACAACATGCCAAGAATCGCGGGCTCGTCGAGTCGATACTCCAGTATGTGCCTGGATTTTCAGGCTACCTGGGTCGCGAGTATCGCCGCGAGAGCGATAGCATGACCCGCACCTTCCTGGCCGACAAACTTCAGAAATCGAAGAAGGGTCTCGACGAGTACGGCAACACGCTCGTGGGGCTTGGGACGCTCGATCAGCTTCCGCTGCTGGAACGGCTTCGCAGCCGGTTAGACCTGGCCATCAATCGCTTGAAGTCCCAGATGCCTGGCTACAGTGGTTTCTTCGACTTCGTGCAAGTTGATGAAGAGTTACTGACTGACATCTACGAACACGACCTGGCCCTCGTCCAACAAGTCGACGGCCTGGCCACCGAAATTCAAAACCTGGGCACCTCGCAGCTGACGCCAGCGCAAGTGGTGCCTGAAATCACCGCGAAGATCGACGGTCTACTCGGCAAGATCGACCACCGCGAAAACATGCTCAAAGGTGTCGCCGCCGGCCCCGACGCGCCGCAGTAACCCCAACGCACCGGGTACCAATGCCCCAACGCCCCAATCTTTTCCTTCCCAAGGGAGAGGACTAGGGTGAGGGTTGGCGAAGCGGGTACCAGGTTCGCCCCTCACCCTAACCCTCTCCCCCGAGGGGCGAGGGGACAAGACTACTGAAAACGACGACTACACATTTTTTCAAAAACAACCATCTCATCGTCCATAACCGTATTAGAAAGAGAGAACCCTGATGAGCCTGCAACTGGAAGTCATTCAGTTTTTCGATAACTCGAATCGCTCCATCGTGCATCGCATGCCGCCGGAGGGCTCGGCCGCTATCAAGTATGGTGCCCAGCTGATCGTGCAGCAGAATCAGGAAGCCGTCTTCTTCATGGACGGCAAGGCGATGGATACGTTCGGCCCCGGCCGCTACACGCTGCAGACGCAGAACATCCCGCTGATCACCAAGATTCTCACCATCCCGTGGGAAAAGTCTCCGTTTCAGGCGTCGGTCTATTACTTCGGTAAACAGACCTTCCTCGACCAAAAATGGGGCACGCGTCAGCCGATCACCATTCGCGATCGCGATTTCGGCATGATCCGCCTGCGTAGCTTCGGGAAGTTCTCGTTCCGCGTGGTCGACGCGCCACTGATGCTCAACACGATCGTCGGCAGCCAAGGTAAATACACCACCGACGAAGTCAGCAGCTACTTGAAAGACCTGATCGTCTCGCGTCTGACCGATCTGCTCGGGACGTCGCAAATCAGCATGCTCGACCTGCCGAGCAAGTTCGACGAGATCGCCGCTGGTACCCGGATCAAAGTCGCCGACGACTTCGCCAAGTACGGACTCGAGCTGGCCGACTTCTTCATCAACGCGATCACGCCGCCGGAAGAAGTGCAAAAGGCGATCGACGCACGCAGCAGCATGGGAGCGATCGGCGACCTTCGCGCCTTCACCATGTACCAGGCCGCCAACAGCATGAGCAAGATGGCCGAGAACAGTGGGGAAGGGGGCGGCGCTGGCCCCGGAGCCATGCAAATGGGCATGGGTGCCGGCTTCGGTATGATGATGCCAGGCATGATGCACTCGGCCATGCAAGGGTATCAACAGCCTGGTGCACCACCCCAAGGCGGCCCCGGCGCCCAGCCGATGGGCGCCCCAACCGGCCCCAACCCAGGCCCCGTTCCCACCGGCGCTGTCGCAGGCGGAGGGATGAGCTTCGACGACCTACAAGGCAGCCCTGCCGCTCCCGCGCCCACCCCGAATTTCAGCGCCAAGGACATCATCAAAGCAGTCGCCCAGTCCAGTAACTGGCCTCTGACTGAAACCAGCGAAAACCAGTGGACCATCAATGTCCCAGTGAGTTCGCTTCGCAAACAAAACGTGAGCGTTACCTTCGGTCAGAAAGATGACGACGGCAACCAACTGGTCGTCTACAACAGCCTGTGCGGCCCGGCCAACGAACGCAACGCAATGGCCTTGCTGCGGTACAACACCAAGATGATTCACGGAGCATTCGCCATCGAAAAAGGTGCCAGCGGAGAAGTGATCACCGTCCGCGCCAACCAACTAGCCGACGCCGTCGATCAACTGGAAGTCACCAAGACCATCACCGCGATTGCCTGGCAGGCCGATAAGGTAGAAGAGAAATTGCTGGGGACCGATAACTACTAGAGATCGCGTTCCATCTAAACTGCGCAGCGCAAACCAGCACCGAGAGCGACTGACAAGCTCAGTCGTGCTCGGTCAATGGTACAACTTGCGTTTCAAACGCGATTAACCCCTCCAGCCCCGGAGGGGCGGCCATTAATAGCCAAGTGCGCAAGCCCCTGGCAGCCGTCCGTAGGGTGCTGAGCAGCGCAGCGAATCGCACCATGCACAACGTTTTCGCGTTGCCATGGGATGGAGACCGTATTCGGTGCGATACGTTCCGCTTCGCGTCTCTGCTCACACCCTACTCGAGGTGAAGGGCCGGGTTGTTAGGGTGGACCGCGTTCTTTGGCTTGAGAGTCTCTTTCTAACGCCTGATGTACTCGGTCGCGTCTTCTTTGATGGACTACCTTTTTCGCATGCCCACGAAGACGTGGGCATGGCACCCGGTGTTTTGTTGGTAGGGTGGTTGAGGGTTGTTCGTTGCAAGGTGTATCGTGCGGGCGGTTGAGTTCACGCTCCAGCGTGTCGATCTCTTCCTGTTTGGCGCATATTTCTCCCTGCAGTTGCAGGTTGAGCGCCTTCATGCGGTAGTAGGTCCAGGCGAAGAACCGCTTCTCTTGATAGGACAACGGCTCTTGGATTGGCTGTTTGCTGCGACGGATTTCCCGCTCGCGGTAACGATGGTGAAGCTGACGCTCGCGTTTTGGTCGAGGCTCCAGTGGTGGAAGCTTAGGAGGCGTGCACTTCTTGGGCTTCTCAACCGTGGGCGGATCTTCCTTGGGGAATTCGTACGCTTCGATCTCGGGATCGATGGGTACTACCAAGGGATCTGCCCGGTAACTGGGACCGGCTTCGTCCATTACTCGCGTGAAGTATTCTTCCTCGGTCTCTTGCGGGACCTCTTCGGGCTCACGCGTGATCGCCTCTTGGGCTTCCTGCCTTCGAATGATCGCGCTCAAGGTTGCCCCTTGCGGGCGGCCCAGCGGATCGTTGCCGTGCTCGGCCCGATGCATGGGGTTCTCGAAGGGTGGCTCCTCGGGAGGTTCTTTCGGAGGCTCGTCGGCCAGTATCGCCAGGACTTCTCCGCAGCAGGGGCATAGCAGTCGGTTGCCATCGATCACGGCAACCTGCGAACCGTGCGCGGAGGCGCCCGGTTCGTGTTTTTCAGGTTTTTCGTGGTGATGGGACATAATGGTGCTCTTGTGTGGTGTTGGGTTGGTAGGGCCCG